>JBGTIS010000020.1:0-28176 GCA_041745535.1 Cyclobacteriaceae bacterium
CCTGGATGTGACTATTATTTAAAAACCAGTGCTGCCAGTGCCGTAACAGTTGCTTTTTGCCAGAAAAACAAGACGCGGCCTTGCCCATATCTTCGCGTTACAGGCTACACCGTATTACTTTCCCGGATAGGGGTGTGAAACTGGTTATTGGCGCTATTCGCAGCATAACTGTAATTCCAGTATATTGGAAATAGATGTTATAGCGGTTACAAGGATGTTGTGCATCATGTTAAAAAGATACCTCAATAATTAATAGTTATGAAAAATGAGCAATTAAGATAATATGTAAACGGTAATAAATTTGGAATAACCGACACTCAAAGATGGGCATTTCTGTTATATTTAGTAGAAATAATTCTGATTTGAAAAATGAATCCTTTAGAGCAATTATATATTACGATTGACCAAAGCAGTTGGGATGAGGCAGACAAGGAGCTAATAAATAAAGCTTTTCAGGAAGCCAACGACAAATTAGCCGAAGAAAAAGATGAAAAAACTTTACACCTTTCAGAAGTTGAGAGGCAGGCATTTGCTTTCAATAAATCATCCGAAAAAAGATTATCATTCATTGGTAATCATTTTAAAACTAAGCAATTATCAATTTATCCAAGAGCAAAATAATTAGAAAATGAATAGAATATTAATTGAGCAAATATTTCGCTATGACGAGAATCAAATGTTCATTTTAGGTTCTCTTTTCCCTGATAGTTTAGAAAATATAAGGAAAAGCACTATCCCAAAAGCAACTTCAGTGAAGGGTATTAAATTTTATCAATTGCAAGATACTATCAGTGGCTATGTTCATTTGCAGCAAAACTGGGATTCATACAATGCAATTCCTGTCTCAGCAACTGCCATTGAAACTGCATTAGAAGTATTGAGTCAATTAAATAAAGATGATATTTTTTCAAAAGGGATTGAAGTGAATGTTTTCCCAATGCGTGATGGAGGCATTCAGTTTGAGTTTGATGCAGATGGGCGGCATTCAGCTGATTTATGTGCGGAATTGGAAATAGACAGGGATGGTCAAATGTTTTTCTTACAGTTTGATGCGGATGCTAATATGGTTAAAAAAGCTCCTATATATAGTTACGACCTATCCGAAATCTCAATACTTTTGGAAGAAGCACAGTATGTCTGATTATATTATTACAGTTGAAGACTATCTCTATCGAAGAGTTCCTAAAAACAATCCTAATTATTGGAAGGAAATAAATGGAGATAAAATACCTTCAAGTTTTGCATTTAAAACAAAGCCAAATGAAGATGGGCTTTCAGTAAATATTGCTGCTTTAACCACCCTGAAAGCTACAGTTGGAAACGCAAAAGAGGTTGGTATTGCCGAAATTTCAGCAGCTACGCCAATTGGTTTAGGATATCAATGCAAACAAGATAAACAACCTGATAATGATGCTCATGCTTTAATCATTGGCAATACCAACCCCATTGGACAACGACATTGACGTTGGTTATTACGACGCGCCAAATATGCTTTTGAAGTCCGAACCCGTAATGGTTGACTTTTATAGAATTTCCATAAAAATTAATTTTGTTGATAAAGCGACACCAAATTCCAAACCTATTACAGCCGTTTTTTTTAACAGTCCTGAATTAGCTACAGGATGGGACGTAGAGCCAACTTATACGGGAATGTATGTGCAACTTTCCAAGGAAATAATCGAAGAAAATCGATTTCTATTCAAAACATATCTTGACTACGGACAACACGAAGCCTTGTACTTAAACGAAGAAGAAGTACAGGAAATCAGTTCTGTTTTTAAATTAATGCTGAAATATTACGAAAGTGAAAAAAAACATTTTGGAGTTTTATTATCTTATGTTAATGTGCTGATTTCGTTGGTTGAAGCATTCTACAAAAGACAGTTTTCTACCAACCCTAAACAATACAATCGTATCGTAACGGATTTTCAACAAAGTTTAATAGATTATTACAATCAACCTGTAAACCAACTTCCAAGCGTTCAGTATTTTGCAGACAAGTTGGGATTAACTCCTAACTATTTGGGTGATATTGTTAAGCACTTTACACAAAAATCTCCCATTGAAAACATACACGAATTTGTGATTAAAAAAGCAAAGCAATTATTGGAGCAAAACAGTACAATGAACAATGCCGAAGTTGCTTACGAATTAGGTTTTGAATATCCCAATTACTTTTCCAAATTCTTTAAAAAGCAGGTAAATCTCACACCAAAAGAATATCGATTGCAATCAAACAAGAACTAAATTCAAAAACACCTTTAACAAGGCGTTTTTTGTTATCAGTAATTTGTTTCCTTTTTATTAGTAGTATGTACCCTTTGGTTGTGTTGCCTACTTCTACCTTTGTTTTGTAATTAAAAATATAAAACAATGAAAGCAAAAATCATCCTCGTAACATTAATAACGATGTTATCATTCGGAGTAAAATTAACAGCACAAACACCATCACTTACAAAAGTTACATTCAAAAACAATGGTTTAAATATGGCGGGTAATCTGTATTTCCCTACCAACTTTGATAAAAGTAAGAAGTATGCTGCTATTATAAGTGTGCATCCTGGTGGCGGAGTGAAAGAACAGACAGCAGGGCTTTACGCACAAAAAATGGCAGAGCAAGGTTATGTAGCATTAGCGTTTGATGCTTCCTATCAGGGAGAAAGTGGCGGAGAGCCCCGGTTTCTGGATAATCCAATGAACCGAGTAGGCGACATTTACAGTGCGGTTGACTATCTGGTGACACTTCCATATGTAAATGCCGACCGTATCGGTGCTATAGGTATCTGTGCCGGCAGTGGTGCTACTGTCAAGGCAGCCATGACCGAGCGCCGTATCAAAGCCCTCGCAACTGTTAGCGCAGTGGATGTAGGTGCGGCGGGTCGTAAAGGTTGGGATGGTAAAGGCTCAAATAATCAAATTTCTGTGCTTGAAGCTGTAGCCAAACAGCGAACCGCGGAAGCTAATGGTGCTGCCCCCATGTATGTGCCTTATGTACCTGAAGTAGGAGACCTAACCGCTCCACGAGATTTGCAAGAAGCTGCTAACTATTACCGCACACCTCGTGGTCAGCATCCAAACTCGCCAAATAAATTACTTTTCATAGGTCAAAGCTCTGCGATTTTATTTGATGGGTTTGGTCAGGCAGACAAACTACTAACGCAGCCCCTGCTGTTAATTGCAGGTAGTGAAGCCGGGTCTTTATGGCATAGTCAGGAACTAAACGAAAAGGCTGCCTCAAAAGAAAAAGAATTATTTATTGTTAAAGGCGCCACTCATATGGACTTATATGACGTGCCCAAATATGTAAATCAGGTTGTTGGAAAAATGACAACATTTTTTGGAAAAAATCTTTAAAAAATTAAACAATGAAAGAAAGTAAAGTTTGGTTAATAACTGAAGCAAGTAGTGGCATAGGATTACAAATTGCCAAAGCAGCACTTGCGGCAGGCCATAAGGTTGTTGCAACTGGTAGAGATACGGATAAAGTAACAAAAGCTATTGGCGGCTCTACCGATAATTTATTAGTGATTAAATTGGATGTGACAAATCCAACAGAAATTGAAGTGGCTGTAAAATCAGCAGTTGACAAGTTCGGAACTATTGATGTATTGGTAAATAACGCAGGCAATTTCTATGCAGGTTTTTTTGAGGAGTTAAGCCAAAATCAGGTGGAGCGTCAAATTGCTACCAATTTATTTGGCCCAATGAATGTAACCCGTGCTGTTTTACCTGTTATGCGAAAAAATAAATCAGGGCATGTCATCACCATTTCATCTACTGCCGGACAGGTTGGTTATGAACTGTGCTCAGCATACGCTGCATCTAAATTTGGATTAGAAGGATGGATGGAATCTTTACAAATAGAAGTCGCGCCTTTTGGTATACACACTACCATTGTAGAACCAGGATTTTTTAGAACGAACTTGCTGGAACCATCTTCAACAATCTGGTCGGAAATTGCCATAGAAGATTATGCTGCCCGTATTGCGGTGCTTCGTCCGGGTTGGGAAAGTATGAGCGGAAAACAAGGCGGAGACCCTGCTAAGTTAGCAGCGGCATTGCTTAAAATCGCAAGTCAAAACGAACCGCCAAAACGTTGGATGGCTGGTGCGGATAGCGTTGCGGAAGCAGAAAGAAAAGCCAAAGAATTGCTAGAACAAACTAATGCTTATCGTGACTTGTCTTCTTCTTTGGCACATGAATAAAAGTCACGTTCAAAAACGGCAGCTAACATTCGGTTTGCTGCTACGCTGGCTTGACGTGGTAACAATCAGCTGCATATCGCTATCAACTAATATCGGGCTGGACGAATAAATATTTGGCTTTTAGTTGTTAACTTCAACTTTAGTTTTTCAAACCGGCCGCGGTTCCTGGCTGGACGAGCAATGAATTCCAGCACAGCAGCAAGCCGTCAACGTTAGCTGTAATTGTAAACGACATTCTACCATTAATCTAAATCATAAAATCATGGCTGATAAAAAAACTTTCGATTCACTCAAAGCTGAAACCTTTGTAGGCACTTTGATAGATACTCTTAACAAAAGCGCACTGTCGCTTATGACTTCTATCGGACATCGTTCAGGATTATTTGATGTTATGGCAGAAATGGATTTTGCTACTTCGACTGAAATTGCTGATAAATCAAAACTTAATGAACGCTATGTAAGGGAATGGCTTGGAGCAATGGTTACAGGTGGCGTTATAGATTATTCCCCTGAATCAAAATCATATCATTTGCCTGCTGAACATTCGGCTTACCCGAAAGGCGGGGGCAGATAACATTGCTGTGTTTGCTCAATACACCGCGGTAATGGGAGAAGTGGAAGATGACATTGTCAACTGTTTCAAGAATGGCGGTGGCGTTCCCTATTCAAAGTTTCACCGTTTTCATGAGGTGATGGCTGAAGACAGCGGTCAATCTGTTTTATCTTCTTTGGAAAGTCACATACTCCCTTTAGTTCCTGATTTAATTTCAAAATTAAAATCAGGAATTAAAATGCTTGATGTAGGATGTGGTTCGGGAAAAATTATTAATAAACTGGCTGCGTTGTTTCCAAATTCACAATTTACAGGCATTGATTTATCTGCCGAAGCTATTGCAACAGCGAAGAAAGCGGCAGCCGTAAATGAATTGAAAAATGTTGAGTTTATAATCAAAGACCTCTCTGACTCTCATCAAACAGCTCCTGACGACAAGTATGATTTCATACCTGCAGTCGATGCTATTCATGACCAGGGAAAGCCACTGAATGTGTTGAAAGGAATTTATCGCGCATTAAAAACTGAGGGCATTTTTCTTATGCAAGACATCAGTGGAACAAGTCACCTTGAAGAAAATATCAAACATCCAATCGGAACCTTTTTGTATTCAATTTCTTGCATGCATTGCATGACAGTTTAACATTCAAAGATTTTCATTTTATCAATGAGGAAAAAAATGTTGTAAATGAAATAATACTAAAAGGCAAACTAAAAATAATCTCATAATTCATTTTTTATTAAAAATGGGAATTATGATTCATATTTTCATAAAACAAGGCTTGCCTTAGCGCAAGGCTGTGCTGTTACCCGCGGCAAACAGATCGTTGGCCTGGGATTGGGAAGGAATTTACATTTAAATGGAAGAACAGAAAATTTCCTAAGGCAATACTGACTGGCCTACAGCACTGCCCAGGACATACTACCTACCCTGATTGGCGGCAAGCCATTATACGCTTAAATGCGCGATCAGTAATTTTTATTTCTTGGGGGGTAAGTCGAAGGCGACTGCCTCATGTTCAAAGTGGCCTTTGTGAGAAGCATCGCAAAAAGGTTTATTTTTAGAAAGACCACAACGGCAAATAGAAATAATTTCTCTTCCGCCCAAATGGTATACATTCCCGGCTTTATCTACAATTTCAAAATCGCCTTCTACTTTGAGAGAACCGTTGCTGTTTACCGTAATTTTTGTTGTAGCCATAATAATTTAATTAAATAACTGATGAAAATTGTTTTAAGATCAGCAAAAAAATAAAGATTCAGGGTCAACTCCAAATAATTATACAGATTGAAAATACCAGACGCCTTAATAATCAAAATTGGCAGGTAGGTTGTTGGGAATATGGAGGGTAATGGTGGTGCCTTCACCTAATTGGGAAGACAGGTCAATGGATCCGCCAAGTTTATCCAGGGCTTCTTTTACAATGTATAAACCCAATCCGGAACCTGTTTGGGATTCGTTGCCCCGGTAATACATATCAAACACTTTGTGAAGACGCGCTTCGCCAATGCCTTGTCCATTGTCACGGATAATAATGTGTGCTTCCTGTTGTGTGGCTATTACGATTACTTCAATCTCCGACTGCGACTTCCATTTGTCGGAATAGCGGATCGCATTGGAAATCAAATTGTTAAAAATTACACTCATGCGGCTCAGGTCCGTATAAAAGGGCGACGATTGTTCAACTTCTATAGTTTTCTGAATGTTTTCACTGTTTTCCAGATAGTTGTGCTGTTCAAATATACCTTCCAGAAATACCTGAAAGTTGACCGGCACCTGCTCTACTTCCATCCGGGCATTTCGGGAGTAGTCCAGAATTTCTCTGATAAAATGATCAAGCTTTTGGATACAGATCTCCTGTTTTTGAAAATAATCCTGCAGTTCATCCGGATTGGTAGTGAGTTTGCACAGTCCGATCAGCCCCAATACAGAAGCAATAGGAGCCCTTAAATCGTGGGAACAACTATATACAAACCGGTCTAGCTCGCTATTGATTTTTTTCAGTTCCGCATTTAGTGTTTTCAGTTTATCCAATGACTTTTTTATCTTAGCTTCAGCTTGTTTCTGGCTATTAATGTCCTGATTAACCCCTGAAATTCCTACTATTTGTCCTGCTTCATTGTAATCTGGTTTACCTTTTACGCATATCCAGGTATAAGAACCATCAGGCTGCCGGTGCCTTATTTGAATCTCATAATGCGTTCCATCAGTTAAAGTACTTTGTATTTCATTAGAAAGTTTTTTCCAGTCATTCGGATGGATCATTTTTTGATATTCCTCATAAGAAGGCGTCTCTGTACTGGCATCTAACCCAAATGAAGCGAATACCTGCCTGGACCATTCAAGCTTCCGCGTTTTCAAATCCATACTCCAGGAGCCTAACTTACCAAAATCCTGGGCTTCTTCCAGCGAGTTTTTACTTTCCTGTAAGGCCCGGGTAGCCAGTTTACGTTCGGTAATGTCTTCGGTGAGGCAGGCCACCGCGGCAACCTGATAGTGAATATCAAAAACCGGAAAAATGGTAAGGTTATAGTATTTTTTAAATTTATGTGTATCCCAGTAATTCTCTGCTATCCCAAAGTCTACCTCATTCTCAAAATTGGTTACTGTTTCCCCCTGATTGGCTCTTTGAAATAACGGGCTGATACCGCTTGCCTGCATAAAGGCATCTTCCAATATATTGAATGCACTCACATCATAATCCGCGTTTTCTATTCCTAATAACTGCCGCTGCCTCTCATTCATGCGGATAGAATAGCCCTGTTGGTTGTACAATTGGAACCCAATGGGCAGGTTGTCGATAATACTGTTTAAGAAACGTGCGTTTTCCTGGAGCCCGGCACTTGTTTTTTGATTATTCTTCAAGGCTTTATTTTCTGCTTCCAGCTCTGCTATTTTTTTCTCTAAAAAAGCAATCTCTGTTAATTTGCCCATCAATCAATCATTTTACTTTAATTTATTCATTGAGTTGCAACCATTGTTTTACTAAAAATTTTCAAAAAATATGTGGTAATGCTTATATACTAGTACCAGCACAGCTCTTCAATACCGCATATCAAATACCAATAAGGTGTGAATGAGAGATTAACAAATAGGGTAAAACGTGTATTTTAGATGGATTTCTCATAGCTGCTTCAGGCAATACAGCAGTTTTTCCATGTCCTTGGGTTCGTTGTATACGTTGGGAGAAACCCGCACCGAATTGCCGCGGATTGATACATATACCTTCTGCTCAGTCAGGTGTTGTTGCAGCTTGTCCAGCGACAAACCTTGTGGCAACCTGATACCAAACATGTGATTGGCTCTGAAAGCTGCTTTTTCCACAAAAAAACCCATTGCTTTCAATGACCCTAACAGGGGTGTAACCAAATTTTTCGCGTACTCTTGAATGTTGGCTACGCCCCAGGCATTGAGCATGTTCAGGGCTTCCAGCATCATGGGTACGGCTATGAAGTTGCTGCGTTCACCCATATCAAACGGCAATGCTTTGGGCTGGTAATGGGTGGTATAATTCACCAGATTGGCAAAATTCTCGCTGCCTTCCCGGGCAATCCAGTTTTCTTCCAGGGCCTCGCCCCCATCAAAATATTCGCTCAGGTAAGCGAAGCCGATGGCATACGGGCCCATCTGGCATTTGTAACCGGTAGTTACCAGCGCATCGGGTTGCAGGGCAGCCACATCAATGGGCAAAGCACCTACCGACTGAGAACCGTCTATTACCAGCAACGCGCCTACCGCACGGGTTCGTTCCCGGATGGCTTTCAAATTAAAAATAGTACCATCGGCCCAGTGTATGTTGCCAATAGCCACCATTGCTGTGTGGGCATCAATGGCTTCCAGCACACGCTCATTCCAGCGTTGTCCCCGGTTTTCAAGGGTATCAGGAGCAGGGATAATTTTGATATGCAGTTGCTGCTTTTCAGCCAGCTTTTGCCAGGGATAGTAATTGCTGGGAAACTGTTCGCCCACCACAATGATGTTGCTGCCTTTTTCTGCTTTCAGGTTCCGGGCTACAATGCCCATGCCGTACGATACAGCAGGGATAATGGCCACCCTTTCATGATCAGGAATGTTTACCAGGGTGGCAAAAGCCTGCCGCAATTCAGTAACCTGGTCAAAAAATTCATAAGGCGTGATTTGGAAGGGCGCTCTTTTCCGCTGCAATCCCTGGATGCCGGCCACTTCCACTCGCTTGGGCAAAGGAGCGATATACGCACAATTGAGGTACGACACATCAGCCGGTAAGCTAAACTGATTTTTCTGACAGGTAAGTGGCGGGGATGTAGTCATAAAAATAAAATAAGTACGTTGAATTTTAAACTATTATTTACTGTTATCAACGCTTTAACAATTCTGGCAAATTAAATATTTGCTGATTCTTATGTAAAAAGTATCCGATTTTTTTTTAAATTAATTTAGCAAGTAAAAACAGGAGAAACCTTGTCAGCTTATACAACTTTTCTTTTCTTCCTTATTATTTTTTCTATACCCGTTGCCTTTCAACCAGTATTGAGTCAGGAAAATGGAAGTAATGCCTACTTCCCGGAAGAAGGATTACCCAAAGACAGAAGCTTATTCGGCCGGCATAAAGAAGCTGAGGAATTATACCAGCTTGGTTATCAGCACTACATAAAAGGAGACTATGCCAAAGCGCTGGAAATGCTGAATGAGGCCATTGCGCTCACACCCGATTACCTGGAAGCCTATTTTATTCGTGGGGGTACTAAAGAGCGACTCAACGACCCGCAGGGAGCATTGGTAGATTACGAGATTGCCCTGCACCTGAATCCTGAATTTACCGAATCCCGGTTCAGCAGGGGATTGGTGCTTTATAAAAACAAACGCTATACGAAGGCAGTAGCCGATTTTAATTATTTACTGGAAAACCCGGCCACTGAAACCAATGCCGTTTATTTCAGGGGTGTAACCTATGCTGGAAATGACAAGGAAATCGCTTTCAGCAATATTATGACCATGAGTTCGGCCAAGGATGCGGATTTACACAACTATCTGGGCCTGTCGTACCTGGAAATGGATTCGCTATCACAGGCCACCGATCATTTTTCCCGTGCCATTGCCCTCAAGCCCAACGATCCTAATTTGTACGTAAACCGGGGTTTGGCATACGAAAAATCAAAAAACACCCACCGTGCCCTTACCGATTATGAGCAGGCGCTTGCGCTGAATCCGGGTGACGAAGCGGCTATGCAAAACTTATCGGCCCTGGCAACACGAACCGGTAATGAAAGTCGGCTGGAAAAAATTTACAATGAATCTATTGAAGCTGATCCGGAAGCTTACGCTGCTTTTCTGAACCGGGGTATGACCAGGCATCGACAGGGTCAATATGCGGCAGCGCTTTCCGATTATAACCGCGCCAACCGACTTTCACCAGAAAATCCGGATGTACTGATTAACCGGGGATTTGCCCGTGAAAAGTTAGCAGACTTATCGGGCGCCTTGCAGGATTATAACCATACGATTGCCCTGGACCCTACGCTATCTACCGCCTATCTGAACCGGGGGAATGTGTACTTCAAGCTGGAAGACTACAGCAGGGCTGTGCAGGATTATAACCTTGCTGTTTCTCTGAATCCGGAAAATGCCAAACTGTATTACAACCGCGGATTGGCCCATTACAAGCTAAAAGAAACAGACCTGGGCTGCCAGGATCTGGAAAAAGCTCTGGAAATGGGCTTTGAGAGTGCTGCCAAACCGTTACAGGCTTATTGTAAATAATCGGCACAAACTGCCCAACAATTACCATTTTAAAATCAGGTTTTCTTTACGCGAGGCATGTTGGTGAAAAACCACCAACATAGGGATTTGGATTCTAATTATTTCTGAATGCTTAGTAACTCCGCTGTATCTACGGCAACGGCAGGGTCAAAAGCTTCACTTTCCATATAACGCATTAAACTCAGCAGCATTTGCCGTGCTTCAGGACGCTGGCTTAACTGATTTTTAAGGTCTATTCCACTGATCAACAGCTTGCCTTCTCCTACTTTTACTTCAAAAATTAATCCCAGACTTCTGTTGGTAACCCAATCGTCAATTACCCGCACAATGGGTTGAATGTCGGCGGAAAGCTCGTTCAGCATTACTACATCGGCATGGCTCAGGGCATCCCACCATTGCCAGTTGGCATGGTTTTCAGTAGGAAATTGCTGTAAGGCAGGGTGTCGCGGATCGCACAAAATTCCCAGTGTATGGGGCTTCTGATTGCCCGTCCAGGCAGTATTCCAGAATATACTGGAGAACCCCACACCTACATCGCCCCCTTTACCGGAAGCAACCCTGCCTTTTCCTAGGCTCAACAGCACCTTTCCGCCCTGTTGCAGATAATTCAGGGTTTGGTTATCCAATTTAGATACATGCCTGATCTTATTGCCTGAAATACCAGCCGATGATTTCGGATACACCCAAAGGTCCCAGCTATTGTTAAACGATGCTACTGTTACTTCCAACACCAGTTTTCTCGGTTGGTTGAGGGAGGCAAACGTATGGGAAATGTTTCCCAAAGTAATGGCGTTCCCCAATGGAATATCCTGTGCGGCCAGCTGACCTCCCGCTACTGTATTTCCCTCACCATCTTTCAGGCTCCAGGCAGGCGTTGTATTCTGAAAGGCTTCTTTTCCAAAATGCGCGATTTCAATAGCAGCTTCCAGGGTTTCGCCCTCAGTAAATATTCGCTTGTCCAGACGCGCCAGCGGAACCGTGGTGTTGCAAAACCGACTGTATGCTTCCGGACTGATGTATCCTTTTTCTTCCCAGAAGGCATTGAGCACACCCACCAGCGCGGTTCCCTGCCCGGGAAAATCATGAAGGTCGAGCAGCTGAAAGCCAGCCTGATTCCTGGTTCGCAGGGCGCCTTCTATATCCGCTTTGTAGCAAAGTGCCTGTAACTTACCGGAAGCCATCAGAAAATCTTCCGCCAGATCACCCATCTGATGCGCGGCCAGACTTTCACGGAATATCTCAAAGTTTTTGGCCTTGAGCACACCTGTATAACGGTCAATTTCTTTGAAGTCGGGATACACACACCACTGTCCGATTTCATGAGAAACTACCGCGATGCTATCTTTTGGCATTTTTTCCGTAAAATCATAATTGGTAGAAGGCGGCCGTGCATTGATAACGCTGTTCAGTTCTTCGCCCCAACCCTGTACACGCGGCTGCGGCAACACATGGTATTCATTTTCTTTAATATCGGGCCATCCTGAGGCTGAGGTATATATGCGGCGATTGTCTTTATTTTTCCAGTGGGTTACAAAACTGGCCAGAAACTCCGGATAATGATTGCCCCCCGGTTCATTGCCGTAGGCCATCATCATAAATGAAGGATGGTTTCCGTAGGTTTTTACAATGCGCTCACTTTCGTCCATCACAAATTGGTCCACCGGCTTTCCATCGCCCAGCGTAGTACTCTGATTCGCCCAGGAAGCCGCTTCCACCTGAAGATACACGCCCATTTCATCGGCCGCGTCAAAGGCTGCTTCCGGAGGGCACCAGGAATGGAACCGCATGTGGTTCAGGCCGTGTGCCTGTATGATGCGGTAAATTCTTTTCCACGAATCTATATCTGTAGCCGGATAGCCTGTTTCCGGGAAAATAGCACATTCCAACGTGCCCCGCAGGAAAGCAGGCCGACCATTGATGGTAAACTGCCGGTTTTTAAATCCTATTTTTCGGAAACCAAAATCTTCGGTATAAGCGTCATTCCCTTCCATGCTGAGCGACAGTTGATAGAGGTCAGGATCAAATTCATCCCACAATCGTACTGCCTGATCCAACCTGTACACCAGTTCAAACTCCTTTTCTTCGTTGGTATTTATTACAAATGATTGTTGCTGAAAAGTTTGGTTAAAGTTTTTACCAGATACCTGAGCCGTAACCTGAATCGGCTCACTTTGGGTACTGTTATTCACTACACTGCCCCGGATCGTAACAGATTGGGCAGCGGCGTCCGGATACAGTTGTATGTCTGAAAAGTATATGTGATTTCTTTTTTCCAGATAAATATCTCCTACAATCCCGTTCCAGTTAGACTGCGTATGGTCTGAGATACTATGAGAGTTCTCACCAATATCAATTTTATCGGTACGATTGTCTATCCGGATGGAAATGGTGTGTTTACCGGGGCTCAGGTGCGGGGTGAGCTGATAAAGGTGTGCAGTGGAAAGACTGTTCCGCATGCCGACCCTTTGGTCATCGACCCATACTGTGGATTCCCAATGGCACCTTTCCAGATGTAAAAAAACTTCCTGGTTGTCCCAGGATGCCGGAATGGTTACCTCCTTTTGATACCAGGCCGCCCCGGTGTATTTTTTCACTGGCTGCAGCCAGAAAGGAAAACGAATATGATTCAGGTCAGTATAAGGCGCATAATTGGGATCTTTGTACCATTCGGGGTTTTGTATGCCGCCTACCCATTTCGTGTGTAAACTGATCTCATTTCCTTTTCCATTGGTAGCCATTGATCCGGGCAGCGAAACGGTTTCCTCGAGTGGCTCACTATACCAGTTTTCTACTTCCCCCTGATCCAGTGAATCAATTTTAAATGACCATTGTCCTTCCAGATCAATCCTGTTTCCAGGTTCAGAAGATTGGCAGGCCCATCCGATCATGCCAAGAAAAGTTATAAATACTCTGATTTTCATAGATTGATGCATCTTGTTGGTTTATTTACAATGGAAAATTTTAATAATGTGGCTTAAATCATATGTTAAGGTTTGATGGCAGGTGACTTCACATCTAATATGTTGGCTTCAGCCATCTGAGTATGCCAATGCACACCTTGGTGGTTAATGTCGATATTCAGGGCTTTTTGAAATGACACCTTTGCCTTTTTGGAATCTCCTAACCCCAGCCAGCCCAAACCGATCAGATAATGGCAGAATAAAGCATTCCGCAACTGAAGGTCTTCATCCCACAACAGTAAATCAGGGAGTGACACCGCAAAGTAGTCGATTTTCACTGTTGCACTTAATCGCTTTTTGCCAAAGGAAATAAGCTTGTGAAACTGGCTGCTGGCCTCTTCCCTGCGTTGTAGTTTTAATAAAGCCAGGCCCTGATAAAAAATCCTGTCCGGCTGCTGGTCATTGTAAAAGATGGCAGGTTCGGGTTCTGATAAGCCGATGGAAGCTTTTTCCCAGGCTTCCTTTGCTTTACCTGCTTCTCCCAAACCATCGTAAGCACAGCCCAGCCAGTAAAAAATGTCATTTTCCTGGGCACCAAATAGCTTTCCTTCTCCTAAATTGGGTGGGTATGTCTGGGCAAGATTCAGGTGATGAATGGCGTGCGCATACTGCTGGTTTTCCAGATGCTGACAGGCCAGGGCAATGTGGCTGAACAGGTATTGGGCCGGTACTTTTCCTTCGCCACCCTCCCAGGGATGAAAGGTGCGCCGGCCCAGCAGTTCCAGTGCCTTATTGTACTGCCCTAATAGGTTGTAAAGGGTAATACGCTCCAGGAAAAGGTCATCCCGAAAGGCTACCAGATCCGGGTATTTTTCTAACAATTCCAGTCGATGCCGGGCTGAATAATTTAATCTTTTATAAAGCTGGTCCAGTTCCATCAGCAGCCGGGCAGAATCGGAGTCCATACTGAAGGCTTTTTCTAAAAATTCCAGTGCTTTCCTAGCATCACCCAATTTGTTAAAATACGCCAGGGCAAGGTTGCGGTAGGTAATCGGATTGTCGTCGTGCAGGGCAACAGCTTTTTCCCAGCAGTCAACTGCCTGCTGATGCTGCCGGAACGCATAGAAGAAATTGCCCAGAAAATATAAAGCCCGGGTATCGGCAGGCCGGATCGCAACTGCCTGCTGTAAGGCCAGTACGTCTGTCAGCCGGTTAGGAAAGCCAAAATCAGGCTGTTGCTCTGCAGCTTCGGCATACCAGGCCCGGGCCTCTACCTCTTTACCTGCCTGCCAGGCAAACCATCCTTTGTAATAGGATAGCAACGGATTGGGCCGGTCTTTGTCTGCCTGGTGCAGCGACAAAAGCGCGAGGGCTTCCTCATAGCAGGCTGTCTGGGCGTAATCCTGTGCGAATTCAGTGAAATTGAAAGAGTGATTGCGCATGAGTATGCACAATTCCTTTAATATTTCCTCATCCTGCGTGATCAGATATTTTTCATAGAGCGCTCCCAGATTAAACCGATCTATTTGGATAGATGCTTCTGCATAGGCAAGGGCTTCTTTTTTCCTTTCAAGTTTTCTCAATGCGATAATCTTCAGGTGCCTTGCCTGATGGTGATGGCTGTTTCTGATCAGGGATTGTTCCACATGCGCCAATGCTTTTGGCCAATCGTGCCGGTGCGCGTCTATTCGCGCGATATGAAAGTAGGCGGCATTTTGCCATGCGGCGTTCCAGGCAGCCTTATACAAAGCGTCATAGGCTTCGGGATGCCGTTGCCGCGTTTTTAGGCAAATGCCCAGCAGATAATACGCTTCCCCATCGTAAGGATTGGGATTTCTAAGGGTTAAGGTAGCAATGGCTTTTGAAAAGTGTTTTTCCGCTTCCCCGAATTGTGCCCGGCGCATCAGCCATAATCCCAGGGCGGTATTGTTGCGGATATCACCCGGATCGCGGCGCAAAGCTTCCTGGTAATAATCGATAGGATCGTAAGTGGCATGCCGGTATTGCTCCAGATGCAATCCGTTCAGATACAGCAATTCATTACTTTCTATCTGCTCCGGTGCCAGTGCCGCTTTTGCCGGTTCAGGGATCATGGTTTCTTCATATTGCTCAGCCTGCCAGGCAATCAGCTCATGCTGATCCGCTTTCAGTACCACTATTTTAAGATTTCCTGTACATGCTGCCGGTACAGTTACTGTTTGCTGGTATACGGACCCGGGAGCAAAATCATACCGGGCTTCCCAGAGCTGTTTTTCACCGGCAAACAACATCAGCTGTGCATTGGGGTAAAAGCCGGTAGTATATACGCTGAGGGTGGCTGTACCGGATGCATACTCCAGACTAACCATCGCATTTTGGTTGGCATTTTTCACCACACCCAATTCCTGGTAAGGCATAAAATACTGGGTGAAGCTCTTTTCCTCATAAGGCTGCAACCAGGAAAAATCCGGTTGATTGTCGGTGTACACGCCGCACATCAGTTCTATATAAGGCCCATCCTCATCGGTAAGGTTCCGGTCCCAGGCCCTGCCAAAATCGCCATTGCCCCAGGTCCATTGCTTTTTTCCAGGCGACACATGGTGATTGGCTATATGCAGCAATCCACCCTTGCTATCATTTTCATAGCCGCCCACAAAATCATACCGGCTGTTTACCGCCATATAGGAAGTGGGAACCGGAATATTCTTATACTTTGATATATCCACCCCGGCGGAATAATCTACCTTATAATAGGTGCCTTTGGCGATAGGAAAATGAGATACATCCCGTTTTCCGTGGTCAAACACGGCATGTACATCGGGCGGAAAAACAGATTGGTAGTCGTCGTTTACTTTTACCGCAGGGTTGGCCCACCACAGAAAGGTTTGCGGAAAAGGCGTGCGGTTATACAGTTCCACCTTAATCTGTAGGTATGCTTTATCAGGATGAAGCGTGAAGCCGGCTTTCCCTTTGGTGCCAAACATGCGCTCAATTTCATTCACCCAAACCGTTTTGCTACCATCTTCATTTTCCACAATGGCATAATCCACAGCATCGAAGGTAGTAGGCCGATGGTGCTGGGGCCAGTTGAATTCGATACCCCCGGAAATCCAGGGTCCTGTTAGGCCTACCAAAGCAGGTTTGATTACCCGGTTGTAGTACACAAAGTGGCGGTTTTTCATTTTATCGTAAGCCATTTGCACCCGGCCGCCCAGTTCGGGCAGTATCATGATTTTCAGAAAGTTGTTTTCCAGAAACACGGCCTGCCAGCTTTTTTCCGTCTTTTCATCATATATTTTTTCAATCACCGGATAAGGATATACCACCCCGCTGCTTCCCTGATACACTCTTTTTTCAAGAAACATGGGATACTTTTCCGGTTCACCTACCGGGTAAGTAGGAATGGTGACAAGTTCACTCCAGGCTTTCACATCCAGTTGCTTCATAAATTGCTGATCGTTTTTACTAGTATTTAACATGTGTTTCATAGGAAGTGATTTCAGTTGCTGATGTACTTTTCATTCTCCCGTATTTCATAAGCCCAGTTCCTTTTCTATCTGTTCCAAAGATTTGTCTCTGGTTTCAGGCAAGGTTCGAAGAATAAAAATAAAACCTGACAGGCAAATCGCGCTATAGAG
The DNA here is from genome assembly GCA_041745535.1 of Cyclobacteriaceae bacterium. Taxonomy (GTDB): domain Bacteria; phylum Bacteroidota; class Bacteroidia; order Cytophagales; family Cyclobacteriaceae; genus JBGTIS01. The sequence continues at coordinate 17,016 of JBGTIS010000020.1, forward strand.
CAGGAAGGTCCCCCATGTACCCAGCGCAGTGTTCAGTATTGGGAAGGTATAGGTGAGCACAAAAGAGGCTATCCATAAGGCGGTAGTGGCAATGGCCATGGCGACACCGCGTATCCGGTTTGGAAATATTTCGGAAAGCACCACCCATACCACCGGTGCCAGCGACATGGCATAGATGGCAATACCCACTAAAACCAACGACAAGGCGAACACCCCTTTTACCTCTGTCAGATAACAGAAACTCAGGAGCGCATAGGTAATGGACAATCCCAGTGAACCCAAAAGCAGGAGGTTTCTGCGCCCCCATTGATCAATCGTTCTGATGGCTACAAAGGTGAATACCAGATTAACCACTCCTGTAATGACAATGTTAAACAAAGCGTCGTTGATGGAATACCCGGCTGCCGAAAAAATCTCATCCGCATAATTAAATACCACATTGATGCCGCACCACTGTTGAAAAACCGCCAGCACAATGCCGATCAGCAGGATAAAGCGATTCTTCTTCTGCAATAGGTTTACCTTTTCTGTTTGCTGACTGCCGTGTTGAAGCGATTGCCGGATTTCTTCCTGGCCAGCTTCGGCATACTCTTTTCCGCCAATTCTTGACAGTATTTTGCTTACCTCCGGCCAGCGGGCCTGTTTGCCCAGCCAGCGTGGGCTTTCGGGGATAAAAAAAGCAAGCACAAAAAAAGTAAAGGCAGGAAAAGTTTCCATCCAGAACATCCATCGCCAGGCGGTTTGGCCATTCCATGAGGCTGCGATCTGTGCGTTGGTGCTCCCGGCAGGAATGGGCTCGGCAATCAGGTAGTTGACAATTTGCGCTGCCAGTATACCAATCACAATGGTAAGCTGATTGAGCGAAACCAGCCGTCCCCGGTAATGGGCAGGGGCCAGTTCGGCAATGTAAATCGGCGAAATGGTAGATGCCAGTCCGATCCCTATTCCGCCCACGATCCGGTAGAAGATAAACCACGAAAAAGTATCGACCATGCCAGTGCCGATGGCCGATACCGTAAAAAGTACGGCCGATAGAATTAAAGGCGCCTTTCTTCCCAGCGCGTCTGTAATTTTGCCGGAGCTTACCGCTCCCGCGATACAGCCTATCAAAGCACAACTTACCGCCCAGCCTTGTAGCGACGACTGGTTGGTAATGGCAAAAAACCTTTCATAAAAAGGTTTGGCTCCGCCAATGACTACCCAATCGTAACCAAACAGTAAACCTCCCAGGGCCGAAACCAGGGAGATGGAAAGTATGTATTGAAAGTTAAATTTTTCTTTTACCAGCATGGAAGTAAAATAAAGCAATTGAGAAATATCATAAAATGCGTTATCTTCGGAATAACTGGACTATATTATTATGGTGACAAAAATTAAGAAAGATGGATTTTTGGGTGAGCAAAGTATTGTGCTACCCACCTCGGTCAGAAAGCAACTGCAAACAAATGCATTAACCCGCGATTTATATATTACGGATATTGGCTTTTATCCCCATGCCCGTTTTCATTTTCGCAAAAGGATATACGGATCAAACGAAAATATTCTTATTTATGTAACCAATGGCAACGGACAGGTTTGTATTGGAAAGGAATGTGACACACTTTTTAAAAATGATTATATCATTATTCCAAAAAACATTTCACATCATTATAGCACGAATGAAAAAAATGCATGGACTATTTACTGGGTGCACTTTGATGGGCATAAAGCGGAGGAGCTCATACAACAGTTTGGAAAAAGAGCAACCTTGCAGGCTTACCAAACCATCAATGAAGACTTCCGGGTTGGCTTATTCAAAGACCTGATCCACACATTATCCATGGGCTATGCCAAATCGCACCTGGAATACGCAAGCATGAGCTTTCATCAGCTGCTGGCTTCATTTCTTTATCCGGATCAGTTCATGCATTACCAGAATGTAAAAGACTCCGACATTATTTCTAAAAACATCACTTTTATGAAAGCCAATGTAAGTGAAGCGTTATCGCTTAAAGAACTGGCCAGCCATACCGGATTGTCCATTGCGCATTATTCCAAATTATTCACTCAGAAAACCGGTTTCTCTCCCATTGACCACTTTATTCAGTTAAAAATTCAATACGCCTGCCAGCTACTGGATATTTCTCAAATGTATGTAAAGGAAGTCGCGCACAGGGTGGGTTATGAAGATCCGTACTATTTTTCCAGGATTTTTAAAAAAGTGATGCAAATGTCGCCGGTTGAATACAGAAAAAGAGACAAACCACGGAATTAATAAATTGGCAAAGTTATTTCAATAAAAAAGCAAATAATATGAATTTTACATTTTTGAATAAGATAATCCATTCTTTCATAAGATGAATCATTTATTTATGAAATATTTGCCAATACCTTTCGAGAGAAATTTAAAGTAATGGCTGTAAAAACATCTTTTATTACTTTTTAACCGGTCTTCAGATTTTAGTTGTTAATCTATTATTTAACAGTTTTGACTGCTTCTCTAACAATAAAAATCCATTAAAGAAAATTTATTATCTACCTAATTTAATTACTTATGAACGTACAAATACCTCTACTATTTAAATTAAAACCAGACAAAAATCTGGTCTGTGTAATGTGTTTCATCATCAGCGGATTTACTACATTTTCCTATGCGCAAGGTACGGTAAGTGGTAGCGTAAAAGACACGGAAAGTAATTCAGGCATGCCGGGAGTGAATGTGCTGGTAAAAGGCACCTCCGTAGGTACTGTAACGGATGTGGATGGAAAGTACACCCTGAATGCACCTGCAAGTGCCAATATTCTGGTTTTCTCCTCTGTAGGCTATGAAACCATTGAAGAAGAAATTAATGGAAGAAGTACCATTAACATAACCCTGGCGCCCGACCTGCAATCGCTTTCAGAAGTAGTGGTAGTAGGCTATGGTACCGTCAAGAAAAGTGACCTTACAGGCTCTGTGGCCTCTATTGAAGGAGAATCGGTAAAAGAGTTTCCCGTAGCTTCTGTAGATCAGGCCATACAGGCCAGGGCACCTGGTGTACAGGTAACGCAGGCATCAGCGGCACCTGGTGGTGGGGTTTCTGTAAGAATCAGGGGTTCCAACTCCATCAACAGTGGTAGCGAACCTTTGTATGTAATTGATGGGTTTCCGCTTTATCCTGACAACAGTGCCTATGGCGTAGGCGGAAGCCGGCAGCCCTCTAACATTATGTCTACCATTAACCCGAATGATATTCAATCTATTGAAATTTTAAAAGATGCTTCCGCTACTTCCATTTATGGGTCAAGAGGCTCTAACGGGGTAGTACTGATTACTACCAAAAGAGGCAAAGCCGGTGAAAGTAAAATTGATTACGATGGTTCCGTATCTGTGCAGTCCATTGCCAATAAAATTGATGTGCTGAACGGGCGGGATTTTGCTACTTACCTCAATACGCTGGAAGTGAGCCAGGGTGGCGCACCCATTTACAGCCAGGCAGAAATTGATGCCATCGGTGAAGGTACCAACTGGCTGGATGAAGTAACCCGCCCCGGAAGTATCAATAGCCATCAGTTAAGTTTTTCCGGTGGTAACGAAAAGATGCGGTATGCCATTGTGGGTAACTATTATAATAACAAAGGCATTCTTGAAAATACCGACTTCTCGAGGTATGGCATCCGGTTGAACCTGGACAATAACGCGCTGAACGACCGCCTCACCATCAACTCAAGCTGGTCTTTTAACAGAACAAATTCTAACAATGCCCCTACCGATCAGGGCGGTCCCGGCGGTATTATCATCACCGCTTTAGGATTGGACCCTACCGTACCGGTACGGAATGAGGACGGCACCTATGCGTTGGCATCTTACGATGGCCGCTTTTCTACCAACCCGTTGCAAGAGCTTGAATTTGTTACCGACCAGGACTTTAACAACCGCATACTGGGAAATACCGGGTTTACTTTTAAAATTCTGGAAGGACTGAATTTTAAGACAAGTATCGGGGCTGATGTGCTTAACGCCAGCAGAACCACTTTCTTTCCGGTGGATAATTCGCGGTTGGGCAGAGATCGGGCAGGTGAACTAACCAAAGCTAACCGGAACTCAATCAATATACTGAATGAGAACATTCTGTCTTATACCAGACAGTTTAACGAAAACCATGCGATTGACGTCATAGCCGGATATACTTTTCAGAAAGAAGTTAATGAAGGCATGAGCGCTACCAACCGGGGTTTGTCTGCTTCCAATGTGGATCAGGCTACGCTGGGTGGCGGTACGGACATACAGATACCTTTTTCTAACCGAAGAGAATGGCTGCTGAAATCATTTCTGGGCAGGGTGAATTACAACCTGATGGAAAAGTATTTGTTTACTTTTTCTTTCCGGCGTGATGGTTCCTCCAGGTTTGGCGCGGCCAATAAATGGGCGAATTTCCCTTCTGTAGCGCTGGGTTGGAGAATTATAGAGGAAGATTTTTTCCAGAATTCTCCTTTATCCACAGCCATTAGCGATTTGAAGCTGAGAACAAGCTGGGGGATTACCGGCAACTCTGAAATCCCCGTGTACAACTCACAGGCAAACCTCAGCGAATACAATTATGTGTTTGGAGGCAACCTGGTACTGGGCTTAGCCGATGCCCGGCTCTCAAATCCTGACCTGAAATGGGAGTCAACCCGCATGTTTAACGTAGGCCTGGACTTTGCGTTTCTGGAAAACAAACTGACCCTGACTACCGACTATTTCTATAATACTACGGAAGATCTCTTATTATTTGTGACTATTCCCAGTAGCTTAGGTTTCAGCTCCGTGCTGAAAAATTCCGGATCGCTGGAAAACAAAGGCTTTGAGCTATCTTTAAACTACATTGCCATCGACCGCCCGGATTTCAGATGGGATGTTTCCGGTAATATTTCCTTTTTGCGCAACGAAATCACAGACCTGGGAAGCAGTACCCCATTTTTCTCCAGCTCTACCAGCGGCCACCTGGGCATTGACGGCAGTTGGGTAGAAGCCGGGAATCCGATTGGCGTGTGGAGGGGCTATCATTACATAGGGCTTTTCCAATCGCAGGAAGAAATTGACAACAACCCTTCCCGTTCGGGTGATCAGCCTGGTTATCCACGCTATCAGGATACCAACAATGATGGTGAAATTACGCCGGATGACTATATTATTATAGGCGACCCTAATCCGGACTTTACCTGGGGGCTTACTACCACCCTGAACTACAAAAACTTTGATTTCAGCGTATTCCTCAGAGGGGTACAGGGCAATAGCATCAGAAACCTGCAACAGTCTGAATTGGGTGATGGGGTACAGAAAATCAATCAGATTGCCAGCATCCTGACCGATTCCTGGACACCGGAAAATACAGATGCCACACGGCCGGTGATTAATGGCAACCGTGATTTCGCCAACTCCTACCGCGATTCTGATTACTTCATCGAAGACGGAAGTTTTCTCAGGGTGCAGAATGTTTCGTTAGGCTATACTTTACCGATAACTAATTTCATCCGTAAGGCCAGAATTTATATAAGCGCGCAAAATCCCGTAATTTTTACTAAATACAGTGGTTTTGATCCTGAAGTGAATAACCGGGGTCAAAATAACCTGAACCGGGGTGATGACTATGATGCCTATCCCCGCTCAAGAACCTTTACGGTTGGTATCAATTTAGGGCTATAATCAATGATAAATATGAAAACATTAATGATAAAAATTCCAAAACTGATCCTGATTTTTGCCATGCTCATCCCGCTGGCTTGCGAAAAACTGGATGAGAATCCTGATTTTATTACCCAGGATAATTTCTTTACAACTGCCGAGCAGTTGGAACTGGGTGTGAATGCCGTATACGATGGGATTGGCTACGGACGAGACTGGTTCAATCACTTTTACAACCGCTATGTATTTGAATGCCGGGTGGGTTATCAGGTAGGCTGGGAAAAAGGCCCTCTGGATTTTCAAAATGGCAATGTCAATCCTGGCGACGACTATATTGGTACCTACTGGCGAATTTCTTATGAGAATATTAACCGGGCCAACGCGATTATTGAAAAAGCCGACGAATTGAAGGAAGAAGGGGTTGCTAATACCGCACTGCTGGACCGGGTAAAAGCCGAAGCTATTTTCTTACGCGCCTTCTATTATTTTAATCTGATAAGGTATTTTGATGATGTGCCCGTTACTACCCAAAAAACAAAAAGTGACAAAGATTTACCTTCTAATGAGAATGGAAAACGTTTAGTGCTTGACCTGATTGAGGGAGACCTGAATACAGTTGCGGGTGTATTACCGGATGCTTATACAGGGGTGGATGTGGGAAGAGCCACCAAATGGGCTGCTATGGCCTTGCTGATGAAAGCCTACCTATTGGATGAAAAATGGAACGAAGCCCGAACCACCGCGGAAACCATCATGAATCAGGGAAATTTTGCCCTATTTGAAGATTTCGCTTACAACTTTGATGTAGCTCATGAAAATTCCGGTGAGCGAATTTTTGAGGCTCAGGTTTCAGCGGCTGCCAATGCCAATGAATACAATAACCACCATTCGCATTTTGTACCGGCCGACCTTCCCAACGATTTAGGAGGTGTTGGGTGGCACTGGATCAATGGCACCAAAGCATTCCGCATGAAATACGATCCGGACGACAAGCGTATTCCCGGCACCTTCATCAGCGAATATCCCAGCACCCGCTTAGGCCTCAATGCTCAGGGCGAATATCCTATTGTACATTGGAGCGCGGATGCCTCTTACAACCTGAGCCGCTTTGGCGGCATGGTTTCTGCCGATGCCGATCCTAATAACCCTGCTGAACTGATATTTTCTAATGGATGGGTAGCCAAATTGGTGGAAGTAGGGATTGCCAACGCCTCGCTTACCGAAAGAAATATCGTATACCTGAGATATGCCGATATCCTGCTGGGGCATTCGGAAGCAGCCAACGAAAGTGGTACGGGAGACCCATATTTTGGCATCAATGAAGTTCGCCTGCGTGCAGGCCTGGAGCCACTCTCAGGGCTGAGCCAGGCGCAGCTCAGAGATGCCATTGTGCACGAAAGGGTACTGGAGTTTGCCTTTGAGCAGGAAACCTATCCTGAGCTGAAAAGAAAGAGTACCTTCGGGGGAGATCCTGATTATCTGGGAGATTATATTCAGGAATTTATTGATACCTATCAGGTAGACCGAAAATTGTCTCCGAAAGATTATGTGCTGCCTATTCCATTAAACGAAACACTGGGTAACCCTAACGTAAAGCAAAATCCAGTGTATTAAGAATTTTGATTCACATCATTTTTTTTGTGATAGAACCTGCTAAAAGAGCAGGTTTTATTTTTTTAAAGCTTATTTGGTTTTAGGACCTGCCGGCAGATTATTTTTTAAATATGAGGTCAGAATTTCCCGGAGGTGCCTGCTGGTATTTTCTCCTTCGTAAATACCATGCGACCGGTTGGGGTACGACATCATGGAGAATATTTTATTATGCCGTATCAGCTCATTCACCAGCACTTCGGTATTCTGATAATGTACATTGTCGTCGCCGGTGCCATGTACAATCAGGAGGTTTCCTTTCAGATTTTTAGCATAGGTAACGGGAGAACCATTTTTGTAGCCTTCTTTATTTTCCCAGGGAAGCCCCATATACCGCTCCTGATACACATTATCATAAAATAACTGATTGGTAACCGGAGCCACCGACATTCCGGTTTTGTATATTTCCGGATACTGGAGCATGGCATCCAGCGTCATGGAACCGCCCCCACTCCAGCCCCAGACACCGATGCGCTCCTCATCTACAAAGTTATATTTCTCTGCGATTACCTGTACCCCTTTTGCCTGTTGCGAAGGAGCCAGGATGCCTATCTGACCATAAACTATTTTTCTCCAGTCACGGCCTCGAGGCGCCGGTGTACCCTGGTTATCCATGCTCATCACCACATAGCCCTGTTGCGCCAGCATTAGGTGCCAGAGGTAATTGGATCCGCCATAGTGGTCCAGCACGGTTTGACCAGCCGGCTCTCCATATACCTGAAACAAAACCGGATACTTTTTTGAAGCATCAAAATCAGGTGGTTTGATCATCCAGGCATCCATTACCACACCATCGCCCATATCTACCTTGAAAAATTCAGCAGACTTTTTATCTAAAGCCTCAATTTTCGCTTTCACCTGCTGATTATCAACCAGCATGTGCTCACTGGTATGTTTGGGTAAAGAAACCATGCTAATCACGGGCGGGGTCTCAAAAGTAGAATAAGTATGAATCGCCCATTTCGCGTCGGCAGCCACCTGGTAACTGTGTGTTCCGGGTTCATTTTCCGGAGTAATTCTCTCCAGCTTTCCCTTTCCATTCAGTCTGGTACGATACAGGTAGCGTTGCGTAGCGTTCTGAGGCGAAGCGATAAAATACAGATAACCGCCTTTTTCATCAATCTGGCTGATACTGATTACGTCATAATCACCATCAGTAATTAATTTTACTTCTTTTCCATCGCGGGAAATCAGATACACATGTCGCCAGCCATCTTTTTCGCTGATCCAGGTAAAATACTGACCATTTTTCATCCATCGCAGGTCTTCTACCACTTCCACCCAGGCTTCATCAGTATCGGTATAAATGGTTTTTACGGCACCAGTTTCTCGGTTGCCGATCATCACTTCGTTTTTGTTCTGTTTGCGGTTCAGGTGTTGCAGAATTACTTCATCGGAACTGGTTGCCCATTCCAGCCCTACGATGTAGTTATTACGCGGATCGCCGGGTACGTTGAACCAGGTTATATTACCACCGGATGCCGGAACTGTGCCAACTCGACACGCTGAGTTTTGGGTGCCCACTTTCGGATATTGTATCGGAATGGTGAATGGATACAGAGAATCGGTATTGTTAATCATATAAAAATCGCGGATGCCGAAAGCATCGAGTTGCCAGAAAGCGATAGCGGTACCATCGGGGCTCCAGCGGAAACCATCGCGCAATCCGAACTCTTCTTCATACACCCAATCGAAAGTGCCGTTGATCAGCGTTTCCGAACCATCTTTAGTAAGCGGAGTGATAACATGGTCAGACAGGCTTTCCACATAAATATTATGTCGCGTCACATAGGCCACCCGGGAGCCATCGGGAGAGAACTTGGCAAACATGAGGGTCGCGGGTTCGGCATTACCACCCAGTCGCGAAAGCTTTTTGGTTTCCAGATCCAGCACCCAGTAATCGCCCCGGGTATTGTAACGCCACACCCGCCGGGTATTGGTAAAAATGAGCAGTTTTGTACGATCGGCCGACCAGTCGTACGAACTGATCGACAAAGGGGTATTGTTTCCTTCCGGAATAAGTAAGCTGGCCGTTACCAGTATTTCCCGGTTTCCTGACTGTGGATTGTACCGGATAATCTCTTTACTGTCTGGATATTGTTCACTGGCTTCCAGGGTGGTATAACCCGTACCGTCTTCCAGCCAGCGGGCCGGACCAAAACCGGCTACCGAAAACTCATTGGCGCTGAATATCCTTTCCAGCGTGAGCACCCCCGGATCGGTTGATTGCGCCGAAGCGATGAAGGGAAAAATCAGCAGGCAAACCAAGCATGGTTTTACATAAACATCAGAAAATCGGGAGATCAGATAATTTTTCACTTATTTAAAATAGTTTGTTTCCAAAAGCTGAATTACAGCAATAAAGTATTTTGCTAATCTACTTCACTATGCGCATTCTTCAAATTATTTAACTTATGTGTAAAGCCAGGCCCAGTAGATAAGCAGGCCCTGAAGCGGCAATCGCAGCAGCAAAACCCAATCCGGGATGGCAGGGTGCCCTTGCTGATACATATAAATATTGGCTGGAAAAACGGCAATTAGCAGTAAAATGATTCCCCAGGCAGCCCAGGGCCGCAGAGAAGGCCATAAAAGTGCCATACCAAACCCTATTTCAAATAAACCGGCCAGAAAATTTAGCACCTTTGGCCAGGGTAAATACGGTGGCATAATTTTCAGATACATGCCAGGACTGATAAAATGGTTGATGCCCGCCACCATATACAATCCGGCCATTGCATACAGCGTTACTGAAAGGAATAAGTGCATATTAATATGAATTAGTTTCATCCTTTGAACTATAATGGCGCTTCAGCCATAAACTAAGCCCTTCCAGCCCCGGAAAAAGTACCCTTTCCGTAATATTGGCCTGATCCAGCTTATCCCGGATTTCCCATTTCAATTTGGCCGGAATAATAATTTTGAAATAATACTGCTCGTGTTTTTTCAGCCAGTCGTCTAACAAAGTAGTGGGATTGGATAACATGGAAAACAGCGCAAACTGATTAATAATGCGATTGTCCAGCGATGGTGGTTCCAGAAAAATCAGATAATCCTCATTATGGATGTTGTCCAGGGCTTCCAGGCTGGAACATACCGACGCCAGCATTTCGGTGGTAAAGGTGTTGGATTCTTCTTTGCTGATTACCCGCTTTAATTTTTCAGGCAAAAACTGATTCAGTCTTACATAATTCAGGCACCAGATCACGCCATCGGTATGAAATTTTGAAAGATCGTTGGTAGTAAAATGCAAGGCTATATAGGGTGAATATGTCCAGTCGAGCATCCGGGTAGGCAAGCCATGATGCTGGGCCACAGCCAGCCAGTTCCAGATAGAATTGCCGGGAGCCGCGTCGCGGTGGGCGTATTTCCTGAAGTTCCGCAACAAGTGCCTTTCCAGCTTATGGTAATCGCCACCCAGTCGGGCCAGACTCGTTTTTAAATTGTAATTTGTATCCTGTAAGCCACGATAAATATATGATGAACGAAACCGGGTGATTTTATCGTCCCAGGTATCGTAAAATAAATGACTTTGCAATTCCTCCCAGGTTTGTACGTGTATTTCTCTTTTGCTGTCCATTGGGTTGGGATATTTGTGTTTAAAAAATTGTTGTTCGTTATGGGTTATTCGTTAATGGTTATTTGTTATTTGTCTAACGAAAACGATTAACGAATAACTTTTAACTAATAACGAACAACCAACACATAAATTCAAACAAACAATTAAACGCAACTTTAAACTCAGGAAATATTATTTGCCACCAACAACACCATAATGAAATAAATTTTTTGTAAATTCAATTACTTTCCAACCAATTTGTTTTTTGCTGTGTCATTCATTGTAATCCGTCTCTTTACTAACGCACAAATGATGCTCTTATGAAAAAC
>JBGTIS010000021.1:0-20423 GCA_041745535.1 Cyclobacteriaceae bacterium
TAAAGGCTTGTGATACACACCAGTGTCCTAATGTAGTTGGGGTAATCATTCCTGCCAACCAAAGTGCGCATCATGGTAATCCTGACTTTGATTATCTGGACAGGATTAAGGAAACAACGGCAGGCAACTGGGAAGCTTACTGGAAACAGAAGCACATAGGCATAGAACTTACCGGTTTCCGCATGACCATGGTGATAGTACCAGTAAAAACAGGTGACATTTTGGTAAGCTCAGGAGTGGCAGGTTATGCCATAGCTACCAAAAAACCTGGAATGAGCGCCATTATTGGAAAAGCTGCCCAGGATTTTGAGGGAAAAGAAGGTGAAAAAAGCATGATTTGGGCCAGGATACACCTGCAGTCGGGTAGCAGCTTATACCCGCAGGTGGAAACACTGATGGCAGAAAACGAGAAACTGAATGACAGGGCGCAGTCACTGGAAGCAAAAATTGAAAGGTTGGAGCACCTGGTACTAAGGGTAGCCCAGGATCATCAGGACAATATGATAGCTGATAAATAACCTTACTCATGCGGACAAAAAATAAAATTTCACACATACTGATAGGTATTCTAACTCTTTTTGGCCCTTTGGTAGCTTATGCCCAGGTGGTAATAGACGGAGTACCAGAAAGTGGAAGCCGGAACAGCAGTCTATGTCCATGATATGGGGCTGAACAATAAAACCAATGCTGCCGACGGTAGTATAGACAATGAAGGGGATATGCATATAGACGGTGACTGGAATAATAATGCTGTCGGCGGATCGGTTTTTATCAACCAAAATGCCACAGGTACGGTACATTTTACGGGTAGTGCTGCCCAAACACTGGGTGGTACCAGAACCACTGCCTTTGAAGGCCTTACAATAAACAACACTTCTGCTGCCGAAGTGAACCTGGAGTAAGCGATAACTGTAAATCAGTTACTTTCCCTTAATGACGGCATCCTCTTTACAGATGCCACCAATCTTCTCACCATTAGCAATAGCGGAAGCGCTAATGAAGGGAGTATCGACTCTTTTGTGGATGGACCTCTAAAAAAAGTGGGTAATACAGCTTTTGTTTTTCCTACGGGCGATGACTCTCTGTCTGGGCGCCGGTGGAGATCAGGAACCTGGTGGGAACAGCCCTAACTGATGAATATGAGGCAGAGTATTTAGTCTCTCCTGCCCCTTTTCCCGGAAACCTTCCCCCTTCAGGTATTGCCCATGTAAGCGGATATGAGCATTGGTATATGAATCATTCCGGAAGTGCTACCGCTACCGATGTGTCTCTTTACTGGAAAGATGCCGACCGAAGTGAAATATACAATATCAGCAGCAGCGATCTGATGGCCGCTCACTACAATGCCTCCTCCAGCAAATGGGAGGAAAAAGGACTTACTATTTGCCCGGGCTCAACAACCGGAGCCGGAGGCAGTGGTTGTGTAACAGGCACCTTTACTTCCTTCAGTCCGATTGCCATGGGGTCTAAAAACGGTTCAAATCTTTTAAATAATTTGAGCCCTTTGCCCATTAGCCTTTTGGATTTTGAAGCTTCTTCAGATAATGGAAAAGTTAAATTGGACTGGATTACGGGTAATGAAAGCAATAATGATTTCTTCACCGTAGAAAGATCTGCAGATGGGGAAATTTTTGAGGAACTCATTACGGTAAAAGGTGCCGGAAACAGTAATACATTTCTTTCCTATACTGCTATAGATTCCTGACCACTGGCAGGCACATCTTATTACCGACTCAAGCAAAATGATTATGACGGAAAGTTTTCTTACTCAAGAATAGTGAATGTAGTAAACCAGATAAATAAATATCAGCTGGATATTTATCCCAATCCGGCAAGCCGGGAATTTTCGGTGCTGGTGAACGGCACTGGAGAAGAAAAGGCTGAGTTAGTTATTCTGGATATGATGAGCAAAGTGATGCACAGGCAAACGATTTTGACAGGAAGCCCTGAAAAAATGAATGTAGATGCGCTAAAGCTTGAGAAAGGCATCTACATTCTCCAGATACTGGGCAAAAATGCCGGACTGCAAAAGAAGATAATAGTTAACCCATAGTTTTTTATACAAGCGCTGCCATGCTTACCATCACAGGATAATACATCCTGTGATGGGTCATCTACCACAGACTTCCGTCCGAAAACTGGAAATAAAAGCTCAGGTTTCACACCTAAAATGACGCTATAAAAACGGTAAAGATCAGCTAAATGAAACCCAGTAACCTGAACTCCATACATAAGTCACAGGGTGCTTCTTCCTGTCTGGTGCGTTTTATCTGGTTAATACCATTTTTTGAGAACCCACCGGCTTTCCATCAACGATCAAGGTATAAACATAAGTACCGGCAGGTATGATACCGGCTGTTATTTCCACCTTGCCTTTTCCTGCCTGCAAATGATCATATCGCTGTATTTCCACCCCCTGCAGGTTAGTAATCAGCAGGCTTATTTGTCGGGCCTGCGCAGGTGCCTGATAACCAATGATGGTGCTTTGGGAAAATGGATTGGGGAAGTTATTTTCCATCCAAACACCGTTTTCTTTTTTATTGCCCGGGTTATTACTGTTGTTAACAGCATTAAGTGCTGTTTCTAATTGGACAATACGGTTTTCCAGGGTACTTACGGTTTGCTGTAATTCCTGTATGGCTTTAATGGCGATTACCCCAAATCCACTGTAATCCAGGGTATAAGTATCCAACCCTCGTTCTTGATCTACATGATGGGTGACCAGGTGTGGAAAAACTTCCATCACATCCTGGGCAAGTAACCCATAGGCAGGGAGATTATTCTTTGGCTCAGGATTATCCTGTTTGAACTGATAAATGGTGGGTTTGAGTTGATTGACCTTTTTCAGAACGGCAGGCATAGGCTGAATATTACTTTTTAGCCTTTCATCTGAAACGGCTGTATAGACGCCGGTGGTAGGATTAAAGTTCCCTCTGAAAGCACCATTGGCATATAAACTCAGGCCACCACTGTTCACCCAGAATTCCCAATCGTCCAGGGTAGTGGCATTCTCTATATTAAAACCAAAAGTACCGTGGGTTATCTTTACTTTATAGGATCCGGGGCCCGCTCCAAAGCCGGTATTTCCAACTACCAATAAGCCATTGGCAGGAGGTATGGTGCTACTGCCTATACCCACCCCTCCTCCGCTATGCACCCTTAGCTTTAATGCATTATTGACATCCACGCGCAAAGCATCCTGTCCGCTGGCACTGTTGATGTGCACTCTGGCAGCAGGAGAATTATTGCCAAAGCCCCACAAACCATCTTTGGTCACCCGACCACGTTCCAAATTATTAGTTTCAAAAGCAATAGAAAAGTTATTGTTTGCACCAAATCTTGCATTTGCGGTAAGGTTATTACCCCCCACCACCCAATTTTGAGCACTCAGTTTAAAGTTGCCCAATAGCAGCAAACTTAGCAGTAAATATGTAGTCCTTTTCATAATCGATAGTTTTAAAGTGTTTTGCCATACTTATGGTTTTGGTTTATAAATGATTTTGTTGGTTAAATCTGCTTGGGCACCACCACATCCTGGGCAAGTGCCTGTAAGGCAACCTTTCCACTTACACCATATTCTGCCTGCCCTTTACTTGCCCGTTCCGGCCAGGTGAAGCTTAGCGTACTTTCAACTGAGGCGCATTTCCATATAGTTTTACTGTTATCCCATTACCTGGTGCCTCAGCATATAAAGGATAAAATAATACTGAAAACAGGCTCAAAGAGGAACGAATAAAACTATTTCCCCATTGGGAATAAATTTGTACCAGTCAGCTATGGTTAAAATAAATATATTGGGATAGAAGCGTTGAACCGGCAGGCAGGTGATAAGTGACAACCAATCTGTTCTATGAAAGCCACTCGGGCACCAAACCCCATCAAGCCTTTCCAGTTTTGCAACAGGCTGGTAATAAGTTTATTTGACCCCCCTGCTTCACGGAAAGGTAAACGAGCGAATAATCTCGGGCTGAGGATCCATTGGATCAGGGGCGATTAGCAAAACCAGATAAACACCTGAAAATCTAAAGCGATTTTCATTGTGCTTACCTACGCATCACAAACTATTGAAACGCTTTTATAAAACAAGCCAATCACTCTGATAAGTTAGGAAACATTTTACATATAGTAAATACTTAGGGCAATAATTAAAATTATACAAATTTGTAGTATTGGTTTTTGTTTATATGTTTGATGACGATGTACCGGTAGGGTCCCTATGGTTGTCCGGCAGAAAATCACCTACATAACCCATGAAACATCCGAACTATAGTACAGGAATTCCTGTTCTTTTCCTCCTTCTCTTATTTACAAGCCAATTGTTTGGTCAGGGTTTTAAATTCTCTGAGAACAAAGAAGGAATTGAGATCTCTGAAAATGGGAAAAAAGTCCTGTTTTATCAGAAAAGTCCCAAATCGTTGCAGGGAGAATATGAAAGAGCGAATTACATTCATCCGCTTTACGATTTGCAGGAAGAAGTAATTACCGAGGATTTTCCGGAGGATCATCTCCACCAACGGGGCATTTTCTGGGCCTGGCATCAGATTATGGTAAATAACACCAAAATTGCCGATGGCTGGACACTGGAAAATATTGCCTGGGAAGTAGTGGATACAAAAACCGAAAAAAGTAATAAGCAGGCCAGTCTTGGTACGGAAGTGTTATGGGTCGCTAAAATGCCCAACCATAACGCTTCCGAACCAATTATTAAAGAAAATGCCACCATCACCGTTTTTCCTGCTACCGCACAACACCGCATCCTTGATTTTGAAATCAAACTTACAGCCCTGACCGACCATGTAAAACTGGGTGGATCGGAAGACATAAAAGGATATGGAGGCTTTTCACCCAGAATTAAATTACCGGTCGATATAACTTTCATTTCTGACAATAAAAGCATTTCGCCACAGAATACCGCCGTAGCGGCAGGTCCGTGGATGGATTTTTACGGCTCCTTTCATGGAGAAAATCAGGAACCTTATGGTATAGCCGTATTCTGTAACCCAAAATATCCCAATCAGACGCAAAAGTGGATCTTACGAAAGGAAAAAAGCATGCAGAATCCGGTGTTTCCCGGCAGTGAACCCATAGCGCTATCCAGGACAAAGCCCTTAATACTAAAATACAGAATGGTAATTCATAAAGGCACTGCCGAACAGGCTGATCTGGAGAACCTGTATCAGCAATATATGAAAAACACCTTTTGACAGCTAGTTTAAAACAATAAAAATGGTCTGTGAGACACAGACTATGGCATAAATGGGGGGAGGAATAGATTTAACCCACCCTAATACTTTTGCCAGTTTGGCTGCTTTCCTGGGCCGCTTCAATAATCCGGATTACCTGCATGGCCTGCTCTGGCTTTACACACAATTCTTTACCTTCCCGCATAGCGGCGTACACATTGTCGTAAAAACCCAGATAATTCCCGGTTTCAGATTCCACTTTCCCCACCAAATGCAACCCATTCGCACTGGTATTCAGTTTGCCCCAGTCTGATTCGGGTTCCACCCCCCACCCTGCGCTTCCGGGCTTTTTCCCTGCTTTTAAAGCTTCTTCCTGCGGATCGATGCCATATTTAATAAAGGAGCCTTCGTTTCCATGCAACATGTAGCGGGGGCCCAGTTCCCGCACCAGGTAGCTGGATTTTAACACCACCCGAAGCTTTTCGTATGTCAGCATAATATGATAATTGTCCTGCACCTTACCGCCCTGCCGCTGCGTGCTTAAGGTTGCCGTTACCCTTTCGGGCATGCCAAACAACACCAGCACCTGATCGATCATGTGTGAGCCCAGGTTAAACAGAATGCCAGACCCCGGACCGGTTTCCTCTTTCCAGGTATCCGCTTCCACATAATTGCGGTATCGGTCGTAGTGAGCCTCATATTCTACCAGTTCTCCTAAAACATTGCTGTTGATTACTTTCCGCACCGTAAGGAAATCACCATCCCAGCGGCGGTTCTGGAAAACAGTGAGTAGACAATTATTTATTTTGGCCAGTTCAATAAGTTGTTTTGCTTCGGCAGCGGTATTGGTAAAGGGTTTTTCAACAATAACATGTTTGCCCGCTTCCAATGCCTGGCTACACATGTCGAAGTGGTAAGGATTGGGCGTATTCACCACAACCAGCTCCACCGATTCGTCTGCCAGTATTTCGTTCAGGGTTTTCACCACTTCCACATCGGCATATAATTGCTGGGAACGGCGATTATTCCGTTCCAGTACTTTTTTCAGGTTAAATCGGGGATGCGCGGCAATGAGCGGCGCGTGAAATATTTCGCCTGACATACCAAAGGAAGTCAGCGCTACATTAATTAGGTTATCCATTGTTATACTTTTTGTTTTTTGGTAATCATTACTTCGGTTCAGAGGTTCCTGAAAATTTTCTTCAGCTCATCCACCTCCTTGGTATAAGGATTATTTTTACTGGTGGCCAGGTACAATGAATTTTTTACAGGATTATTTCCTTTCCACACCGCCTTTACATGGCCATTATCCAGGGCTTGCTTGCAAATGTAGTCAGGGATCAGGCTTAAACCTTTGCCAAACTGCAAAGCCTGGGTAATAATATTTAAATCGGGAATTACATATTTGGGAACGAACTTGGGCTTTTTGCGAAAGTTGCGCTGCCAGAATTTATTAATAATCGCCATATTTCTGGAATAGCTGTACCAGGTTTGTTCTGCCAGCCAGGCTTCGGCCTCTTCCAGTTTGTTCTGGTAAATCAGAAAGCCAAACCGGCTGCGGTCTAACATCGGGCTGGCTACCAGCAATAGCGTTTCTTTCAGCAATTCCTCATAAATAATATGCACACTTTCAATTTTTTTTGTGGTAATCAGTAAATGCAGTTTACCATTTTCCAGGTCTTGCAGCAGTTGGGTCATGGGCCCGAATTTGATGGTAACATTCGGTTTAATGAGGTGGATTTTTCTGGAAAAATAGTTAAAAAAGAAGGCATGGGGCGCGCCGATATGAATGGTGGGTCCCATGTTGAAAGTAGTTTGAATAAAAAAGCTTTCCACACCATCGAGCTTGTCTATTGATTCGTTAACCTCGGTATATAAAATTTTAGCGTATTCGGTAGGAATCATGCGCCTGGGACTTCTTCGAAAAAGTTTTTTACCCACGTAGGTTTCCAGGGCATTCAGTTGCTGACTCACACCCGGCTGGGTCATAAACAACTCTTCAGCAGCACCGGTTAGCGTTCCCGCGTCATAAATGGTTTTAAAAGTTCGGTACCACTCTAAATTTATCATATAACTGAGCATTTCATTGTGTGATTCTTTTTTCTCGGTTCTGCTGTTACCCTGGAAAAGAAGGTCATCAAAATAAGAAAAGTTCATGATAACTCACACCAAAAGGCATTAACTTTTTCTTGTGCCAGTAAAATCTCTCTGCCAATAAAACCCAGTACTCCTTTTTGAAGTTGTAAACTATATAAATTGATTAATCATTAACTTGCACGTATCCAATAACTTTTTAATTTTTCGTACAGGTTCTTAAAACTATAAAATACTTTGAAAAGCTTAATCAAACTGGCTAATGGCTGAAACGTCCTCTTCTTCAACATATGATGTTATTATTGTGGGTGCTGGTGTATCTGGGCTTACTGCTGCTGTTTATCTTCGGCAAAAAGGGCTTAACATTCTGGTGCTGGAAGCTACCGACCGGGTAGGCGGCCGCATCAAAACCGATGTGGTAAACGGCTTCAGGCTCGATCGCGGTTTTCAGGTACTATTAACAGCATACCCCGAAGCCAAACGTTTGCTGGATTACGAAGCCCTTGATTTGTGTTCTTTTTTGCCAGGTGCTATTATTCTGAATGAAGAAGGCACCCATGAAATTATGGATCCGAGTCGGGAAGTACAAAGTATTTTCAGAACGCTTTTTTCCAAAGCAGGAACACTCAGCGATAAAATGAATATGCTTTCGCTGAAAAGAAAGCTGATGGCCAAAGACCTGGACACCATTTTTGAAGAAGAAGAAGTGAGCACCCTGGAAATTATACAGCAGTATGGATTCAGCGAAAAAATGCTGCGGAACTTTTTCCAGCCTTTTATGGCTGGTATCTTTCTGGAAAGAGGTCTTAATACCTCGTGCCGCATGTTCGATTTTGTGTTTAAAATGTTTGCCTCCGGCGATACAGCCATTCCAAAGCTAGGCATGGAAGAAATTCCCAAACAGCTGGCAGGTAAAATAGGCATGGCGCACATTAAAACCAGCACAAAAGTTAAATCTATCGATGGCAAACGGCTAAAAACCGCTGCCGGAGAGGAGTTTAAGGCAAAACACATTTTACTGGCCACAGCCGCGACCGATCTGGTGAGCACCTTTATAGCCGACGATTATGTAACGGAAAAACAATCGGTAACCTGTGTGTATTTCACCGCACCGGAATCGCCGGTAAACAAGCCCGCCATCATCCTGAATGCTTCTCAGGACAGGGTAGTGAACAATATTTGTGTAATGAATGAAGTATCAGAAGCATATGCGCCCCAAGGGCAGAGCTTGATTTCCACTTCTATTATTGGACTGGAAAAAGAAGAACCGGAGGCCCTGGCGGAAATTATCCGTTCAGAATTAGCCAAATGGTATGGAAAGCAAACTGAAACCTGGAAGTTTCTGAAAATGTATCCGATCAAGTATGCCTTACCCAACCAGGATTCTGTAACCAATGAGATTTCGGAAAGGGCCTTACGGATTAACGACCGCCTGTTTGTGGCGGGCGATTTTCTGCTGAACGGTTCTATCAATGGGGCCATGAAATCGGGGCGGTTGGCTGCGGAAGCTATTATGAAGGCCAATGGCTAAAAACAAAAAACCCAGGCTCATTGGAGAAACCTGGGTTGATGGTGGTTGTTGTAATTTTACTTTTTAATTAACCGGTATGTTTTTCTCTCTGCGGAGGCCCCCAGGTCGACCTGAAGAAAATATACGCCAGAACTCAGATTTAAGCTTTCCACATTCACTTTAATGGCTGAACCTTCAATCCGGTACTGCGACGCGTTTAATTTATAGTGTACACCGAGTTGGTTTACCAATCGCAGGGTAATATTGTTTTCTTCGAATTCTCCGGCATAAGCAATGGTAAGTTCTTCCGCCAGCGGATTCGGATAAGCCTCTTTAATGGCAAATACCTGTGCGCCATCCAGTTCACTAATGGTTACAGCTTCCGCTCCTTTTTTCGAAGCTGAATTGCCAAACCGGGCTACTAAGTTATTTCCTTGTTGCAGTGAAAAAGTAATTTTCAGTGCTTTTCCGGCTGCGCCCTGTGCTTTTCTTTCGGCATAAGGAACGGCTTCAACAGTATTATTGCCTTTCTTTAACGAAACCGCATAAAAATTCCCGTTGGTATCGCCCCCCAACGCATATGGCGCTACATTTTCTGTCTGAAAGTTCTGGTTCCCATTTAAAGCAAAACGCACACTTCCGGTTTTACCACCTTCTGTAACGGCTTCTATGCTGACAGGAAAATCTGCCTGTACCACTGCGCCCTGCTTTATTTCGGTAATTCGCTGATTGGTGTTCGCCCTGATCAGGTAGAATTTAGTTACGCTGATGCCATCGTTACCAGGCTCATTAGGATCGGTAGGCTCATCAGGTTCATCAGGCTGGTCAGGTTTATCGCCACCCTGTGTAACCACTTTGAAAGTAATTTCTTTTTTAACGTTGGTGCCGTATACTTCTGCTGAAAGCGTGTAGGTACCTGCCTTGATATTTTGCCAGGGCTGTACGTTTACTCCTTTGTCGCCAAACAAACTATAAGGGGTAATATTACCTTCATTATTTTTGTATGTTATATTGTTGGGCCCGCCTTTTAACACAAATCCGACACCGCTTTTTACTTGCGCATTTTTAACTTCCACCCTGATACCCACGGCACCCACTTTAAAGCTTGATCCGTTGTTCAGCGCCATTATATCTTTATTGGTTTTGGTATCAACCAGGTAAAAGGTCAGGTTTTCGTTGTTAACCGGTGGCTTTGGCTCCCCTTTTGCCACCACAGTTAGGGTAAATGTTTCCTGAGAAGACAATTTACCATCGCCGGCAGTTACGGTAACTTTGTATTTTCCGGCATCACCTGTTTTGGTAGCGAAAGTAAATGTGCCGGTTTTGCCTTTATTGGTTGTGGTAAAAGAATACCTGGAAGGACTTACCGTCTTACTATTTCCATCCTTTACATCCACGGATAAATTAATAGCGTCATTTTCTTTATCAGAGGCCGACATCACAACTTTGGAAGTAGTACCTTCTGTTGCCGACTGATCGCCAACCGGTTTAATGGTAGGCGCGGTGTTGGTGGGTTCTGGCTCAGGGTCAGGATCTTCACCGCCGGTTCCGCCGCCACAATCCTTTACACTACTCAGCAGCGCATCCAGTTTTGAATTGGATATATTACCTTGTTTTTTCAGATGATAAAGCACCATGCCGTCGATGGCGTGTCCTTCTGACCGGGCGCCAACCTGCATGGTATAAGTACCCGCCTGCTTCACCTGTATGTAAATCTGATGCGGATCATGGTCGCTGGTAACCGCACGCCAGGCCCAGTTTGTGTTATTGATGTACACTTTGAACCATCCTTCGGTACTACTTCCGTTGGGCGCTTTACCCAAACCGGTACCTGCCGGAAACACAACATCCTTTTTGTTGCGTAAGCTTGCTTCCACATCGTTGGGGTCACCTTTATACCCAAAAAATGTGAGTCCGGAATTATTGGGGAACTTAAGCCAGCTGTCGTTGTGCTCAGCGCGGTCGCTGCCTTTTTTAATAGTATTGCGCCATTCAAACCGGTAAAAACCAGGCGTATTAAATTTGATCTGATAATTGAGGATACCAGCCGAAGGTTTTCTGAAATTTTCTCCGCCAGTCCATTCAATAAACGAAAATTTACCCTCACTTTTCTTTGCCCAGCCTGAACCTGATTTGGCTTCAGCCTGGATAATTACCAATCCGTTTTGCTCAACAGCCACATCACAGTTAGCTTGCTCGGCCATTGGTTTGAAGGTAACACCGCGTTTCGACTTTTCTTCCTCTGGCATAGCGGCAGAAAAAGCAGAAAAGGAAAAAAATAACAACACACACAAGCATTGATTAAAAACATGTAAGGGATTGGGATTTTTATAATAAATCCTTAGGTAATCTTTTTTCATACGTTTAATAATTTAATAAACATGAATTTTGGAATAAATAAATACCCATCAGTTCCGCATGAGGAATAGCTAATTTTGTGGAAATATTTTTTCAAAACCTGATCAATAAAACGAAAAGATGAATATGATGCCGGAGCCAGCAAAAATAGTGCGGTTCTGAGGCTTTTCGCGTAGTTAATAACGAATTAGCCAAAAGTTGTTTATATAATTTAATATAAAATTATAATAATGATAAACAGCAAATTGAAACGACCATATTTTTACAAAAAGAATAAAATTATATTTTTTTGAGAATTAGTTTTATCAAATTGGCAATAACTTTGGTAATTCTGAGAGGTAGTCGCAATTTATAGCTGAACAAGTACAAAAAAACCGGGGTTTTATGTAAACAAATAACGGTCATGTTACCTGACCGTTATAATTATTCACAAACAGAGTTTAATTTTTCTGATTCAGCTTATAAATCTTGCCATCGAAGCCACAAATAAATAATTCATTCGCTTTGTTGGTACCAAAGGAAGAAACCGGGAAATCAGCGTCCAGAATTTCGGTGTTTACCGGATTTTTCAAATCGGTAAAGTCTAAAGCCCAAATTCTGCCCGATACGTAATCGGCAAACACATATTTACCCACCAGGTCGGGCAAGGTTCCACCGCGGTATACGAAACCTCCGGTAATAGATACATCGCCTTTGGTGTGGTCGTACTCCCATACCGGAAGCGATTCTTCCGGAAAGTCGCAGTTTTCTTTAGGATCGAAGCAATGGAAGCCTTCGGTAATATTCCAGCCATAATTACCACCATTTTCTACTATATCTACCTCTTCGTAAGTGTTTTGCCCCACGTCGCCGGTCCACAACTGGTCAGTTTCCGGATCAAAACTAAACCTCCAGGGATTTCTCAGGCCAAAAGCATATACTTCTTCCCGAAATCCTTCATCGCTATTGGCAAAAGGATTATCGGCAGGAATGCCATAGGGATTACCATCAGCGGGATTGTCTACATCGATGCGCAAAATAGTGCCCAGCAAGGTTTTTCTGTTTTGTCCGTTTTTGTGTGGGTCTCCTCCTGAACCGCCATCTCCCACGGCAATATACAGATACCCGTCGGGACCGAAAGCAACCTGTCCGCCATTATGGTTATCATAAGGCTGCTCGTACGACAGCAGTACTTCCTCACTATCCTGAAGCGCCTGATCAGGATTATCGGGCGACACCTGAAAGCGGGAAATCAGCGTACGAGCCGGATTGTCTACGGTATAATTCACATAAAAATAGCCATTATTTTCAAAATCAGGATGAAAAGCCAACCCCAGCAAACCTTCTTCGTTTCCTTTATCATCTACTTTACTTTCAATATCCAAAAACACTTTCTTATCAGATACATTGGCATCGTCTTCAAAAACAACAATTACCCCGCGTTGCTCTACCACAAAAACCCGGTTAGAGTTATCGCCCGGGTGTTGGTAATCAACCGGTCGGGTAAATGACAAATTCGGATAAGCGGGCGTTACGTCAAATGAAGCCTTTACAGAGCTTCCTTTTCCGGGATCATCGGCATCCATCATATTGGTACAACCGGGAAAGCCTGATAAAACAAATAATAAGGTAAGAAAAGAAAAAAGCAGAGAGGTAGTTTTCATTATATAGGTTATAAGATTAATTAATACTATAGTAACTGAAGAAATGGGAATTTGGTTATTATTGTTCCCAAAGTTTGGTGAATCAGATAAATAATAGCGATAGCATGCTGTCGGTTATGGGTTCATTTGGTTGCCTATTTAAACAATTAAAATAACTGGTTTAAAATAAAATCAGTCCTTATTTTTCATATATGGATAAAAAGAAAGAAAAAATAAAAAAAGAATTCAAAGACAAAACGCACGAGGTGCTGAACCAGTCGGAAAGCGGCGCGCCTGCTTCCGGCCATGCGGTCAGAGACATGTTTTCTACCGATGAAATATTCCACCGGGTTACTGCCACTGCCGACGAGGAGTTCAGCCGTTCTAACCGCTTACTGTTCCTCAGTGGTTTGGCGGCAGGCTTATCCATCTCATTGTCATTTCTGGCGCAGTCGGCCATATCGGCTTCTATTCCGGGTAAAGTTGGCGACCTGGCAGGCAGTTTATTTTATCCCACAGGCTTTTTGCTGATTGTGCTGGGGCGGTATCAGCTTTTTACCGAAAACACTTTAACACCGGTAACGTTGGTGCTCACCAGACTTGCCAGCTTTCCCCGTTTGTTCAAAGTATGGGGCATTGTGCTTCTGGCTAATATTTTAGGTGCCGGGGCCGGCAGTTATCTGTTCGCCCATACAGGTATTTTTGATCCTGATACCAGGGAAGCAGCCCATGAACTTGCCCGGCATGCGCTGGAAATGAATTGGGACGATTCTTTTTTCAAGGGTATTATTGCCGGATGGCTGGTGGCCAGTCTGGTATGGCTGAATCATGCGGCCCGCGACTCTGTTACCCGGTTTTTTAATGTATTTCTCATTATGTTTGTGGTGTCGGCTACCGACCTGGCGCACTGTATTGTAGGCTCCTGCGAAGTGCTCTACCTGGTTTTTCTGGGAGATGCCAGCATCAATGAATTTCTGTTCCACTTTTTAATACCAGTGGTGCTGGGCAACACAGTGGGTGGCGTATTGCTGGTGGCCATTCTGAATTATTCGCAAACCAAGAACACACGATTTCCCGACCGCGATTGTGGACAACTGGAGTTAAACTGGAAAGAGTGGCTGCTTGGGAGCCACGATGGCATTCAGCATGCGCTGAAAAATGGAAAGAAAGAAAATGGTACCAACGCCAAAGTAAAATTAACGCCATCGGTTAATGCGGAAGACCGTATACTGGGAAAAACTTCCGCCCCGGTGGTGCTGGTGCAGTACGGCGATTATGAATGCCCTACCAGCAAAAAGATTTATGAAATTGTTCAGGATATTCTTAATCTAACCGACCTTGAAGTGGCGTATGTGTACCGTCATCTGCCGCTAAGTCAGCGGCATAAGCATGCCAAACGGGCTGCTATGGCTGCGGAAGCCGCGCGCAACCAGCATAAATTCTGGAAAATGCACGAACATTTGTTTGACAGTATGGATCATTTGGAAGACAAAGATCTGATCAACCTGGCGGAACTGATTGAACTGGATACCAACCGTTTTAAAAAAGATCTTGAAAGTGATGAAATTGACAAACGATTATCAGAACATCGTACTTCCGGCATAAAGAGTGGTATCCGCAATACTGCCAATCTGTTTATTAACGAAGTTTATTATAATGGTAAACTGGAATTTGAACCGCTTTTGGAAACAATTAAAAAAATCAGTAGCGCCAAAAAAGAAGTTCCGGAAAACAGTAATTAAACCAGGAAAATATGATCAGATTAGCCAATGCCGCTGATGTGGATGGCATTTTAGCCATTTATGGTCCTATGATTACCCAAACCAGCATCACCTTTGAATATGAGGTGCCGGATGCCCATGCTTTCCTGAAACGAATAGAAGAGGTGCTGAGCTTCGCTCCCTGGCTGGTTTGTGAACTGGATGGAAATGTTGCCGGCTATGCTTATGCCGGTAAACACCGAAGCCGGGCAGCCTACCAGTGGTCGGTAGAACTTTCGACATACGTACATCCTGATTTTAAAAGGCGAGGTGTAGCTTTTGGTTTGTATACCTCAATATTGGAAATTTTGAAATTACAGGGCTATTACAATGCCTATGCAGGCATTACTTTGCCCAATCAGGCCAGCGTGGCTTTTCACGAAAGAATAAGTTTTCAATCCATAGGCATATACCAGGCAGTAGGATTTAAACATGGTCAATGGCATGATGTAGGCTGGTGGGAAATGGAAATTCAGCCTCGAAACAATTACCCATCACCTCCCAAAACGCTGGCCGTTATACAACAACTTCCTGAATGGGATTTGGCTTTAGCGAAAGGTGAAAAGTTGATTAATTGAAGCTAAGCAAATAGCAGAGCAAGTAAACTGTTAAAGATTTGTTGAAATATATTGAAGCCTATAATGATTTATATAGAAAATCAAATGCTGACTAAATCATGATAGGCTTTTAAGTATTTAGTGAAGGGAAACGGATATTTTGTTTTCAATAAACGGCTTATTTTCTAAATAACCCACCTAATCCACCCAGACCACCTTCTTTGCCACCACCCAGGTTTTTAAGCAATCCGCCAAGTCCTGAATCGGTATCTAATCCGAGTTTACTCAATAGGTCGCCTTCATCGTTGGCAGTACCTGTTTCCTTATCTGTAAACTTTTTTATCAGAAAAGGAATTACCATACTACTGACCATCGCAGCCATCTGAGGTGAAAGTCCCAGTTTAGACATTAGTTTATCTGTATAATTCTTAGACAGCCCAGTCGTAAACGAATCACCTGCACCAACCTGTTTGTTTCCGTTGAACATAGAAACCAAATCACCCAATCCACCTCCTAACGCTTCTGATTTCACTTGCTCTTGCATAGATTCTCTGGCAACGTCCATAGAGGAATCTACACGATCATTTTCCAGTCCGGCATCTTTCAATTGTCCTCCAAGTTGTTCTTTGGCGAGGTGTATAAGTTGGTCAAACATAATTATTGTGGTTTTCGTAAATCGATACTGTAAAAAAATATTTTTAGTTATTGTAATCTAACTATAACTAATCAGTTCACAATTTGTTCTAATCTCTGTGTGTGTTTTCAAAGAGAATTTAGTTTTTCAACAAGAAAAGCCTGGCAACAGTATTCGCGCAAACCTGATTTTATACTTTCACCGGATATAGGGCCGCCAGTTGATCTGCCACATAATCTACTTCTTCTTCTGTATTGTATTTACTGAATGAAATGCGAACCGCGCCCCGCTCAGGATCGGTATGAAGGGCCGATAACACATGGGAACCCACATTAGAACCACTGGTGCAGGCCGAACCACCCGACACCGAAATTTTGTGAATATCCAGATTAAACAATAACATGTCGGTATCGTCCGAAGGGGGTAAACCTACGTTCAGTACCGTATACAGGCTTTGGCCCAGGTCAGCAGAGCTGCCGTTGAAAATTACGCCAGATACTTTCTCCTGAAGCTTCTGTATCATTCGGGTTTTCAGGTTTTCTATATAACGCCGGTGCTCGTCCATATGGGCATAGGCAATTTCCATCGCTTTGGCCA
This sequence comes from Cyclobacteriaceae bacterium, assembly GCA_041745535.1. Taxonomy (GTDB): domain Bacteria; phylum Bacteroidota; class Bacteroidia; order Cytophagales; family Cyclobacteriaceae; genus JBGTIS01. The sequence goes on from JBGTIS010000021.1 coordinate 16,316, forward strand.
GGCCTACAATGCCATATACATTTTCAGTACCTCCCCGCATATTGCGCTCCTGCGAACCACCATGAATGAATGGGCAGATTTTATGGTTGCTGTTGATATACAGAAATCCTGCTCCTTTTGGTCCATGAAATTTATGGGCCGAACCGGCAATGCAATCTGCTTTCAGCTTTTGTAAGTCGTGCCTGTAATGGGCTACCGTTTGCACCGTATCGGAATGAAAAACCGCCTGCTGGGCTTTACAAATTTCACCTGTCGCTTCAATATCCAGCAGATTTCCGATTTCATTATTGCCATGCATTAATGAAACCAGCGAGCGTTCGTTTTCTGCCAATAACTTTTCCAGATGCCCCAGGTCTATGCGTCCCTTTTCATCGGCCTGCACATAGCTGAGCTGAATGTGTCCCGCTTTTTCCAGATGTTGCAACGTATGCAACACGGCATGGTGCTCAAAGGGGGAAGTAATGGCATGCTTGAGATTGTACGTTTCAATACTGCACCGAATGGCCGTATTGTCGGCTTCGGTACCCCCTGAAGTGAAAAATATTTCAGAAGGCGCCGCATTTAGCAGGGTGGCAATGGTTTTACGGGCCTTCTCGATGGCCGACCGGGTTTGCCTGCCATGGGTATGGATGGACGAAGGATTGCCATATAACTCCAGCATGTAAGGAGCCATCGCATCGAACACATCTTTATCAAGCTGTGTTGTTGCCGCATTGTCGAAATAAACACGCATAACCAGAACTGCTTTTAAAACTTACAAGCAAAACTACAAACAAACCACGCGTTGGTCAACCCAATGGTGAATCAGGTTGACTGAATTTTTCCGTTGGCGATAATTTCGCGGATATCGCTGATGATTTTATTGGCCAGGTGCTCGGCAGTAGCCACTGAATCGGATTCGGCAATAATCCGGATAATAGGTTCGGTATTAGACTTGCGCAAATGCACCCATTCTTTTCCGAAATAAATTTTTATTCCGTCCTGGGTATTAATTTTCATTTTGGCATATTTCTCCTGTACTCCTTTCAGCAAGCCGTCAATATCCAGGTCGGGTGTCAGGTCCAACTTGAATTTAGCGATATGGTAATCGGGATAAGTGGCTTTTAGCCGGGAAACAGGCTTACCAAATTTGGCCAGATGGGTTAGGAACAAGGCAATGCCTACCAGCGCGTCGCGGCCATAGTGCAATTTCGGAAAAATAACGCCCCCATTGCCTTCACCGCCAATCACCGCTTTGGTTTTCTTCATGGTAGTAACCACATTTACCTCGCCCACAGCGGCGGCCGTATATTTACCGCCATGCTTTTCCGTAACGTCCTGCAAGGCAATGGTAGAAGAAAGATTAGAAACCGTATTACCCGGTTGCAGGCCCAGGATATAGTCTGCTACGGCTACCAGGGTATACTCTTCCCCGAAAGGCGTACCATTTTCCTGAATCAGCACCAGCCGGTCTACATCCGGATCTACCACAATACCCAGGTCAAAAGTACCCTGTTCAATTTTGTAGCAAATCTGGCTGAGGTTTTCCGGTACCGGTTCCGGATTGTGCTGGAAAACACCAGTGGGTTCACAAAAAAGTTTTTCTATGGTTTTTACGCCCAAAGCCTGCAGCAGCATCGGTACAGCAATGCCCCCTACCGAATTCACACAGTCGATGGCAATTTTGAAATTTTTCTTTTTAATGGCTTCCACATCTACCTCTGGCAGGGCCAGTATTTTATCGATGTGAATTTTGGTATAGTTGTCTTTAGTTTTATACCAGCCCAGCTTGCTCACCGATACAAACTCAATGGCATCGGTTTCGGCAATATGCAGAATTTCTTCTCCTACCTCTGCGGAAACAAACTCACCGGCAGCATTCAACAGTTTTAGCGCGTTCCACTGCCCGGGATTATGACTGGCCGTAATAATGATACCACCATGCGCTTTTTCTTCTGTTACGGCAATTTCCACCGTAGGGGTAGTTGCCAAACCGATATCGATTACATTCACCCCTACGCTTTGCAGCGAGGCGATTACCAGGTGATTGATCATTTCGCCAGAAACCCGGGCATCCCGGCCTATGACTACTTTAGGGTCTTTATGACTACTTTTTGCCCACATACCAAAGGCCGCGGCATATTTTACTGCTTCAAAAGGAGTGAACGCTGTACCAGGTTTACCACCGATTGTTCCTCGTATTCCAGAAATAGATTTAATAAGTGTCAAGAGAATGACAGTTGATAAGTTAAAAAAGATTTATAGTAAATATAGGATATTGATATTAATCAACTAGAATTTTGACAAAACTTTGTTCACTTCAGATTCTTCCTGCCGGGTATCGCCACAATCAGTCCCTTCGCCCACCTTTTTGCCACAGTAGCTGCAGGTTACCCCCTCTTTATTTAAGAAAGGACTCTGCGAAGCACAGGTACCTTTAAACTCTCCCTTCTTTAAAAAGATAAGCCGTACCGACATCAACACAAAAAATAAAGCCACGAATCCTATTCCCAATAATACCGTTGTCATATTCAAGTAATTTTATACAAATTTAGCAATTCAATTGATAAAACGTATAGTAACCAACCAAAGTTTCTGATCCAAATTATACACATGAAAAATATAAAATCCACACCAGATCCTGACCGGCAAAAAAAACTGGCGGCATTCGATCGGCTGCTCACTATTATGGATGAGTTGCGTGAAAACTGTCCGTGGGATAAAAAACAAACCCTGGAAACCCTGCGCCACCTCACCATAGAAGAAACCCACGAACTGTCAGATGCCATTCTGGACGGAGACCTACAGGAAGTGAAGAAAGAGCTGGGAGATATTATTTTACACATGGTATTTTATGCCCGCATTGCCTCCGAAACTAATCAGTTCGACATTAGCGATGTGCTCAATGGTATCTGCGATAAACTCGTCCACCGGCACCCCCATATTTATGGCAATATTGATGCCGACGATGAGGAAACTGTAAAAAGAAATTGGGAACAGATTAAGCTGAAAGAAAAAGGCAATAAAACCCCAACGGTGCTGGGTGGCGTACCCCGGTCGTTACCCGCCCTGGTGAAAGCCATGCGCATTCAGGAAAAGGCCCGGGGTGTGGGCTTCGACTGGGACCATCAGGAGCAGGTATGGCAGAAAGTAGAGGAAGAAATGAGGGAATTTAAATACGAAGCCGATCAGGCAGCGGCCGACCCGCACAAAATTACAGCGGAGTTTGGCGACCTGTTATTTTCTTTGATCAACTATGCCCGATTTGTGAATGTGAACCCGGAAGAAGCCCTGGAAAGAACGAATAAAAAGTTTATAAAAAGATTTAAATATCTGGAAGAAAAATCGGCCGAAGATGGAAAAAAATTAGGCGAAATGACGTTAGAAGATATGGATTCTTACTGGAATGAAGCCAAGAAATTAAGCTAAACGCTCGCTTTTCAAATATTAAAATCTATTTTCTTAGATTTGATAAAATGCTCTGATAATCTATTGAATTTATTTAATATCAGCATTAACAGAATGAGAAAAAGGCAACAAGAAAGATTAAAAGATATTACTATTGATCATATTTATGACTACTACTTTAACGAACTTGTTAGGGTATTGGAAGGGGAAAAAAATTAAAAACAAAACAGATGAACACATAGAAATCGAATTGGATGTTCAAGTAAATCATGAGCTTATTGCTCTATTATTTTCATATATGGATGCTGTTGAAATAATAGAGCCAGCATCTTTAAGAGAGAAGTTCAAAACCATTTCAGATTCAATTTTTAAAAGGTACAAATGAAACCCATCTCCCAAAGCAAATTGCCTCTTACTTGAGAAACATTTCATCCACGGTACAACCAGGTTCTCATAGAACTGAAATTGATGATCATATTCGCATAGTACGTACACATTACTTGATGAAAAGTGTATTGTATCAATTATTTGATGTTCTGGTTTGGTTTAAAATGTATGTGGATTCAAACCCTAAAATCGAAAATTGGGAAAGGGTTGATACAATTGGAGAAGTCGATGAAACAGGAACAGAAGAATTAATTCACGGAAGTGTAATAAATGTAAACACCCAGAAAGGCTTTGCATTTTTCAAACCTGATGCACTGGGCGATAATATATTTAT
>JBGTIS010000022.1:0-86919 GCA_041745535.1 Cyclobacteriaceae bacterium
TTCATGGTTACTTTAAAAGTCCTTTTGTAGATGCCACTTACCTGCGCCAACGTTCGCTTCCCTCGTATTTGGCAAGAACCTACCGCGGCAATCATAACTCGTGGTACGAAAACGATTTTGGTCCTGTGGATGTAGATCAACTGGAGGGCAGGCTCAAGTTAGACCTTTCATTTCTGTCGGTACAGCCATTTTTAACAGCCACCAATGTATTGCGCCAGGTGTATTTTAAACGCGACACGCTGCCCGACAGCAACCAGGCCATTCCAGTACAGGCTGACGGCGCGGCGCAAATACTTTCACCGGGTGTTGACCTGCGCATTCACTTCCTGAAGTACTGGAATTTTGAAGCTAAGGCCATGTATACGCTGGTAAGTGGAAAAGCCAAAGAAGCTTTTCCCATACCCGAGTTTTTTATCAATGCATCTTTGTATTATAACCGGGTATTTCTGGATGGTAAAATTGTGCTGGAAACCGGCTTGGAAGCACACCACAAATCCCCCTATTTTGCTTACGACTATGACCCGACTATTCAGCGGTTTTTTATTCAGAATAACTTTAAAATACCTTCTTACATTGTTACCGATTTCTTTTTTGCGTTAAAGGTGAGAAGAACGCGGTTATTCTTAAAAATTCCCCAGGTCAACCAGCGACTCAGTACCAATCCGGGATACTTTACTACCCCTTATTATACCGGCCAGCGAATGGTATTCGACCTGGGTGTAAACTGGCAGTTTTTTGATTGAAAATTCTACTCAAACAACTCTTCAATAGGCTGGCCAGTGGCGCCATTGGGTAATTTGATTTCCAGCATCATTGCCAAAGTAGCCGCGATATCAGTAATGGGATGGTACTTTACCGACGAGCCGGATTTAATGCCATAGCCATACCACAGCATGGGCACATGGGTATCGTAGGTAAAAGCAGATCCGTGGGTAGTTCCGGTTTTATTGCCACTGGCGAACCAGCCAGGTTTAAAACCAAACAGCACATCGCCCGAACGCTCCTGGTTGTATCCGCGGGTCATTAATCCTTTTACCCCGGAAGCATTATAGTCCAGCCAGTTAATTACATACGCCGGATAACTTTCCTCTATACCTTCAAACGCCATTAGTTGCTGGGCTATAAATTCCTGTATTTCGTGTAAGTTTATCTTTTTCTCAAAAATCAGAGTATGGTTCAAAAATACCTGCGCATTGCTGATATCTTCAATCCATTTGCCTTCGCCATATTTAGCAGTCAAGGCCATGCTGACCATACTATCCAGATCTTCGGTAAAATAGCCAGCCGGTACTTTGTTATCGATTAAAAATTGAGGCACCTCGGCCACTGCATGATCAGCCGTAAGAAAGATGGTATAATTGCCTTTACCCACTTTTTTGTCCAAAGCATTGATAATGGTTTCAATATTTTTGTCTAACCGCAAATAGGTATCTTCTACTTCTACTGAATTGGGACCGAACTGATGCCCCACATAATCGGTGGAAGAAAAGCTGACCGCCAGGAAATCGGTAAATTCATGCGTACCCAGTTGCTCACCTTCCAGGGCAGCCAGGGCCATATCTTTCAATATATCGTTGCCAAAAGGAGAAGCCGGCACCAAACCATACGCATCTTTCAGTTTGGAAAAATTGTAAGGAAAAACGAATGCATTGGTGCGGCCCGGGGTTTCATAAATATTGTCGTCGGGACCGCTTTCGGTATAAGTATTCAGCGGATTTAAGGGCTCCCAGGTTTGTTTCAGATACTGATCGGCCAGTTTCTGATTATTAAATTTTTGCACCCAGTCTGGCAGTTTGTCGTGATAATACGTGCTGGTAATAAAATTTCCCGTTTCACTATCGTACCAGTAGGCTTCTCCGGTATGTCCTGCCGGAAAAATAGCGCCCCGGTCTTTGATAGAAATCCCGATTACTTTCGCCTGCTTTTGGGTACCCAGCCGCAGTTCGTCGGTAATGGTGGTGGTGAGCATGTTGCGGGGCGACATTTCACCATTGTCAGAGGTGCTGCCTACGGTACTTTCAGTAGTGTCGCCGGCGCAGTAAATTTCTGTTTTGCTTTTTTTGTCGTACCAGCCATTGGAGATAATACCATGATAAGCAGGCGTGGTACCAGTGTACACAGAAGTATGACCAGGCGCGGTATTGGTAGGCACATAATTATAGTGCGCGTTTTTTGCCATAAAACCGTCCTGCATCAGCTTTTTAAATCCACCTTCACCAAATTTCTCCTTAAATCTGTATAAATATTCCTGACGCATCTGGTCTACCACAATGCCTACAATCAATTTGGGTTTCTGTGGTTGGGCGATGACCCATGTGGTACATCCAATCAAAAAAAATAATACAAAAAGCTTTTTCATGAGTTAATCATTCAAAAATTAAAACAATCACATACCCGCCATCCTCAAATCGATAGAAAGTATTTTTTATAGCATACAATATTATTATACTTCCACCTTTTTAACTACCCGAACAAGATAAAATCTGATAAATTAACCGAAATGGTTCTGTTTTGGTAAATTTGCCGCAAAAAGCAAGATGCTTAGCACATGAAAACCATATTACGATTGCAGCTTCCCACCGATCCGCGCTGGGTACAAATGGCTGATGAACACATTGAGGAAATCCTGGTAGACCACGCCTATTGTGAACAGAAAGCAGCTTCTTCCTGTATTTCCCTCATTATTCAGTTTCCGGAAAGAAACAAACTGGTAGAGGTGCTTACACCTGTGGTAGCGGAAGAATGGGAGCATTTTGCCCGGGTATTGGCGCAGCTTAAAAAAAGAGGATTTTCATTGGGTAAAAAACGTACCGACGAATATGTGGTGAAACTTTTACAATACGAAAAAAAAGGCGGTTCGCGAGAAAGTCAGCTGCTGGAAAAACTATTGATCAATGCCCTGATTGAGGCCCGAAGCTGCGAGCGTTTTAAATTATTATGGAAAAACCTGGAAGATGAGGAATTAAAAAATTTTTATTACGAGTTGATGGTTTCAGAAGCCGGTCATTATGTAAACTTTATTAAACTGGCTAAAGAGTATGTGCCTGAAGAAAAAGTGAATGCGCGGTGGCGGGAATTGTTGGCGCAGGAAGCTGAAATTATCAAAACCCTGACTGTTCGCGGCGACCGGATGCATTAGTGTTATTTGTGTTGAAAAATTACGCCAGATCGGAAGTGATATGCGTTTATTGCCGCAGATTCGTTATTTTGCTGATACACTTTTTAATCTGAATAAAATTTCCTTGAAAAAAAATTTCATTATCGGATTGCTTATGTTAATGGGGGCGCCTTTTCAGGTAATGGCGCAGCAAAAAATTACGACCTATTACGACGAAGGCAAGTCTGTACCCAAAGAAGTTTTTCATGTTAACATATCCGACTCTACCGTTTTAAACGGTGTATATGAAGCTTTTTTTTCTGACAGCACACTTAAAACCCGTGGTTTATATCAAAATAATGTGCCCAACGGTCAGTGGGAATATTTTTATGAAAACGGATTGCCTAAAATGCGGGGTACGGTTGAAAATGGTGTCAATCAAGGCAACTGGGAGTACTTTTACGAAAATGGAAAACCACAAATGGGAGGTCCTATTTTTAATAATCTGAGACAAGGCAACTGGAAATTTTACTTTGAAAATGGTAAGCTGAAAAGTGAAGGGCCTTTTGAAAACGGGCAGCAAACCGGAATATGGAATTACTGGTATGAAGATGGAAACCTGAAGGCACAGGAATTTTTTAACGCCGACAGCAGCCGGTATAAAGAATTTTACAGTTCGGAGGTTTTAAAACTGGAAGGCAATAACGTATCGGGTAAAAAAGAAGGTTTCTGGAAGTTTTACCACGAAAACGGAAACCTGAAAGCCGAAGGCAACTATAAAAATGACGAGCGGCAGGGAAACTGGAAGTTTTATAACGAAAAAGGACTTTTGGCCTCATCGGGCCTGCTCGTAAATGGACAGTCAGATGGTGCATGGACCTATTACCATGAAAACGGGAATATAAGTGCCGAAGGAATTGAAAAAAACGGATACAAAGAAGGTTCGTGGAAACTGTATCATGGCAATGGCGACTTTAAAGGAGAAGCAGAATTTGCCAATGGAGAAGGCGTATACAAAGAATACTACGACAATGGGCAGGTAAAAGTAACCGGCAAAGTAGTAAAGGAAGTGAACCAGGGAAAGTGGCAGTATTTTTATGAGGATGGCACCCTGGAAGGCGACTGTGTTTTTGTAAACGGTTCCGGTAAATATACCGGCTATTACCCTGATGGCACAGTAAAAATGAAAGGGACCATCAAAAACGGTGAACGCGTAGGCATCTGGGAGCTGTATCATCCTGATGAAAGCCTGGCTGGCTATTACAAAAATGTATATGAAAACGATAAGCCTGTTTTCAGAATTGTGGAAGATTCTCTTCAGCAGCTGAAAAATGAAAATTTGCTGACCCAGCCGCTAAATCCTGATTACCTGTACAGAAAAAGAAGCAAACGCTTTTTCCAGGAAAGGATCAATGAATTTCGTGGCGTTATTATCAGTATAAATCCGGCGGGTTTACTGGCAAATCAGTTTCCCGTGAGCGCCGAATACTATGTACAGGAAAGGCTGGGTTATGAATTTGAGGCTGGTTTACAGCGCAAACCTTTATTTTCACCAGAAAAAGATATAGCGGTGAATAAAGTGTATTACCAGGGATTTTTTGCTGCCTTAAAACAGAAATTTTATTATCCCGATACGAAACTGGGCATTCCTTATTTGGGCCATCGCATCGGTTACCGAACCCTTAAACATTTTGCCAACCTCGATACCAATTCGGATGGAGTAGCTGTTAATCCGCCCATCATGATGGAACTGGCCAGCGAACAGCAAATTGAATACTCTGTTTTAATAGGTTCCCGGTTTATGCGAGATACGGAATTAATAAATAGTAAACTGGGTAAAAATAAACGGTTTAAAGGATTTACCGCTGATATTTTTGGAGGTATTGGCATTGGCTACCGGTTTTTTAATGACTATCCTTCGTACAGTTCAACGCACGATGCATTACACAAAAAAATTAATCAGAAAAAAATAACTGTTCCGTATCATATTGGTTTAAGTATAGGATACGTATTCTAAAAAACCCAGATAAAGCTATGCAGGAAAAAGTTGATACGAAAAAGACTGTAATTGTGGGAGCAAGCCCCAATCCACAACGGTTTGCCTATAGAGCCGCTCATATGCTTTCCCGTTACGGATATCCTATTGTGCCCGTAGGCATAAAAAAGGGTGAAGTAGCAGGGAAAGAAATTCAGGATTTCAGGCAGCAACCACAGATTACCGATGTGGATACTGTAACGCTATATGTGGGTCCGGGCCATCAACCGGTTTGGTACGATTTTATTCTTGGTTTGCAGCCTAAACGCATCATTTTTAATCCGGGAACGGAAAATCGTGAACTGGAGCAGAAAGCCCGCGAACAGAACATCAAAGTAGTGCATGGGTGCACGCTGGTTATGCTGCAATCGGGTAATTATTAAAGGTAATACTTTTTTACTGGAGCTAACCTCCCTGTCTATGGACAAATCCAGAAATCGGTTTGTCTGTTAATTTGAAGATCTCCTTCCTGTTTGACAAATCGTTCCTAATCCTCACCCAGGTTTTCAGAAAAAAGTAATTTATACCCTAACCGGAGAACTGTTATCCAATGCGCCGGTAACCTATGGTTACAATTCTGATTGCTTTTAATTTTTTCAGCAAAACATCAAAATCATTCTTCAAAAAAAATTTTCCGCGTTTTTTTATGAAACAGTAATGTTCATAAATACATACACCTCATTTTCAATAACTTACACACAAATAATACCCTACTACCGGTAGGTAATCCAGCTGCGATATACCGTGAATCAGGTATACAAAACACCCATAAAAGGGTATTTCCCAGACTTTAATTTCTCTCCAACTTTGTAGCGTTCAAATGAAGAACAACCACTTAAAAAAGCTTAAAGTAAGTCCAATATGAAACAATTTCTTTTATCTGCTTTGGTGCTGCTTGGTCTGTTTTCACTGGAAGGGTGTAAAACATCTACCAAATCAGTTATGAAATTTGAGATCAATCCCGACCTGTTGGGAAGTACAAAAAATGATACGGTTTTATGGATTTCATATGCTGCCCCGGCTGAATTTGCTCCATCGGCAGAAGAAGAAAGTATTAAGCAGCAAGGGGAAATGCGGAATGAAGGTGTAAAAATACTGACCGTGTATCAGGATAACCGCTCGCAGGCTTTCATGATTGTTTCCAGCCTGACAGAAAACTTATGGCATGAATTCAAAAACCAGGTGGATAAACCCCAGAAAGGGATGTCGTCTAACGTATGGCAAACTATGAATGCCACAGCCTTTGAATACAATACTTTTTCGGTGCAGCAATGGCTTTTGCAGAATACTTCGTGGATAAATTTTAAACTGATGTACCAATCTAAAAATAAGAATTACTTCCAGGTAGATTATCTGATTCCTGTGGCTTTTTACGACGAGCATATTGCCAAAGCAATTGAATCTTCTATCGGATCTTTTAAATCTTTATAAACCCAAATTTCAATTAACAAACAATTTAACAACGCTTAATTTTATATAAAAATGAAACAATTAATTATTAAAGTATTAGCTGTGGGCATGATAGCCGCTTTTATGAGTTCCTGTATGGCAGTAGAACATACCGTGGGTGCGGGTGCGCAAGGTGCGCAATCCAGTTTGGAAAGACAATGGTATGTGCTGTGGGGCTTGGTGCCTATTAACAAAGTGGATTCAAAAGCGATGGCTTCCGGAAAAGCTGATTATACCGTAAAAACAGAAGTAACTCCGCTGGATGTGGTAATTAACGCTGTTACCGGTGTAGTATCAGTATACTCACAAACCGTAGAAGTGAAACACTAGACCTTCCCGATTTTTCCGAAGAATAAAAAAACTGCCAGTAGATATTCTTTGGCAGTTTTTTATTGTGTAAATGAAAAGTTTATTCCTCATTGTCGCTTTCGTAGGTGAAGGATGAGCCTTCGTCAAAGGTAATACCTTTTATATCTTCCAGCAGCCTCACATATTTCTGATGTACTTCATCGGATTGCTTTTTACCATTAATCATCATTTTCTTATCGGTGATTTCCAACTTAAAAGAATCTTTATCTTCAATCAGATTATCGCGCATCAGTTCATCGGCAATGGCTTCATTCGTTTCTTCTTCACGGTCGTGTTGCCGGTTATGAAGTTCTTCCATTTTTTCCTGTAATACTTCCTGCTGACGTTCCAGTTGCTCCCTGAACTGCTCCTGTTGTTCTTCCAGCCTTTGCATCATTTCTTCCTTGTTCTCCCACATTTTTTCCAATTGTTCCTGGCTCTTTTTCAAAGCGGATTCTATCGCTTCCTCGTCGGGCAACTCAAAATGAAAGGCATCCTCGTTATCCTGGTTCCAGTTCATTCCATTGAAATTCATGAAAAAGTCAGGGCCACCTTCAAATTTTCTACCTTCCCGGTCAACTTCAGCCACCATGGCATCGATGGCTATCGTATTGATTTTTTCGCCATTTACTGATAATTCTGTAATTTTTCCTTTATCAGTGGTCAGTGTAATGCTTTTATACTTCCGGTCGGCTTCGTCATAATTAATGGTAAACGTGCCGCTTACATTTTTGAACCTTTCCATCAATGGTGTATACCTCCCCTCCGACAAATTAAATACATGCGGGGCAGCCATTGCATTACCCACGCTGGCTACTACATGAGGTACCACCGTTGAAACCGCGTCAATAGTTCCTACAATTGCAGGTGCAATAGCCATTTCAGGCAATGTAACGGCCACCGGAGCTTGTACACCTTCAAAATTATATTCCTTTAATACATCCAGATAAGTTTCGTATTGTGCTTCGGGTATAGTTTTACCATTTACTGACATATCGACAATTTTACCGTCTTTTTTTCGATATTTCACAATATCCTTCCCGTCATCCGACACAATAATCTGGTTGGTAATGATAGTATCCAATTCGGCTAACTTTTCTTTTTTCCGCTGATGCTGGTCAGCTGCTATGCGGGTAAGCTGTTGGTTTTCCAGCATGTCGATAATAGGAATTTTTGGTTCAATCCCGGGCTTATCGGTGTCAGTTTGATCCATGCTCAAATTTTGATTCAGATCTGTTTCCTTATTAAATATTTCAGCATTGATGATTTCATCTTTAAAAGATTTTAGTTCGGCATTCGCATTCAGATTTACTAAAACCATGCTTACCATAATAATACAGGCAGCTACAAATCCTTCACTGAAAGAGAAATCGGGTCTTTTTCCTTTTAGTAACCGGTTGATCCGATTGAAAAGCTGATTTTTATGGCCGGTAAAGGCCAGGGCCAATTCAGGATGGTAGGGCGACAATTCCTGTAAATTAGCCAGGGCTTTGGCAAAAGTAAGGGAGTCGCCCGCAATGGTAACCGCTACATCATCGCAGCAGTTTTCCCGTTCTGTACGCACGGTAGCTGATAACCACCACATAGCGGGATGATAGAAAAACAGCAGGTCAATCACCTTCTGAGCAATATTAAACAAATAGTCATTTCTATAAATATGGGCCAGTTCATGCGCCAGAATAATTTCTATCTGGTCAGCAGGAAGTCCGGTCAAAGTTCCTATAGGAATTAGGATTACTGGTTTTATATGGCCCACCACCACGGGCACCTTAATCAGGGCTGATTCCAGCATATTCACCGATTTTTTAACGCCTGCTTTTCCCGCCAGGTATTCCAGGCGTTTCTGCCAGTCGCTGGTAACCGCACAGGTTCGGTAATGTTTAAGGCGGTGGGCATAGGCCAATCCACCAATCAGGCGCAGTGAAAATAACACCACGCCCATCATCCAGCCTACTACCACCAAAGGCAAATTCTGATTAAAATAATAGGTCAGGTTTTCCCAGAATCCCGATGCGGCAGGCAGGTTGATATCTAATACAACTGGCTGATTGTTCACTGAAATGGAATGGGTTACCGGCGCTTCAGAAGGCACAGTTAACACTGTGGAAGCGGGCATCTGACGCTGGTAAAGGTAAACAAAAGTGGCTATGGCCAATAGCAATACCAAAAACAGGGAGCTTGCTGTTACCAAATATCGAAGTTTGGAGGATTTACTGTGCAAAATCCATAGAAGCAATCCGGTACCGATGGCGATCAGGCTGCCTTGCCATATTGAATGCACGATGGTCCAGCCAATGGCATTGACCAACTCCTGAGATAAAAATCGCGTGATGCTGTTCATGATTTACCTCCTTCCATTTTTTTGATGAGTTTTTTAATTTCTTTTAGTTCTTTTTTACTGCTTTTATGATTGCCCAGCACCTGCATTACCAGTTGCATGGCCGAGCCACCGAAGGCGGTATCCAGTATTTTGTCGATGAGCTGATTCTGTGTTTCTTTTTGCTTTACAGCCGGGTGATACACATGGCTCCTCCCCGCCTCGTCGCGCTGCAACATGCCTTTTTGTGTCATATTCTGCATAATTTTGAGGGTAGTGGTATAGCCCACATCTTTTTTCTGGGCCACACGCTCGTGTACGGCCCGTACCGTAACAGGGCCTAACTCCCAAATAATGGAAAGGATTTCAAGTTCGGCTTCTGTAGGTTGTACATTTTGCTTTTTCATAAGGATAATTCGGTTTTTATTATCTTATGCAGTTCCTGATGGTAAAGCGTATTACAGCTACCAGACAGGCTTACATACAATTTAACTTTTTGTTAAATAAGAATGAATATTTTAATATTTATTTTCTGTGGTACAGAAGGTTTTTGATACGATTAATATCGTACTTCAATTATATACGAAAAAATTCGTACATGCAAATTATATACGAAAAAATTCGTACTTTTTTATAATGAAATGACAACAGCCATGTACCCGGGGCTCAATCTGTTTTCTGATCACAATTAAGTTGAGAAATAAGAATATTTTCAAAAGGAATTACGAAGCACCAATGGTATTTGGGGAAGGGTAACCATTTACGGTGAATAATATACAGGTAATTATTCAAATATTTGACCTTCTCATCGTTACTATAATTGAATACAATTCATTAAAATTTAACTATGAAAAATCCCCAGTGATTATCGCCGGGGATTTTTTCATATTTTATAGAAACGGAAACATGACCAATAAGTATTTGCTGTAGATTAGCTGAAGGTGGCAACAGCTACTGATATCTATAAAAAAGCTGCTATCCAGCTTACAAAAGCCTTTTTAGCTTTTGTTGAAGAAATTTCCGCATCTATCGATGGTTTATTCAAAATTCAACTTACAGAACTGGTAACCACGGTTAGCCAACCGATAATGATAGCCACAGGTAAAAAATAACTTGGGAAATTGGCTAATGATGATGTGCTTTATCAGTTCAGTACTGCTACTAACACCTTTGAGGCTTACCAGGTAATTGCCCTGGAAAAGATTTTGATGCCATTCAGAAAGTAACTAACCTGGAAGTGGCAGGCGACAACTACCTGGTGAATAATCTGGCAGATTTAGAAAAATGATTTTTGGGTAAATGAGTTCACCAACGCTTTTTTTATTTTGCTCTACTGGTCCATTTACTATGCCTGATCCTGAACCGCCAGGGTAGCATAGCATCTTCACCGGCATAGACTACGCCAACTCTCGGGCTGGCCAATATGTCATCTTCCGGAATTTCTTTCTGATGATCTTCTATCCAAACCAGTTTTCCGGTAGTAATAGGCACACCGTACAGTTTTTTAGTAATTCCCAAAGCCTGACTCAAAGCGCCCGGCCCAGCGGTTAAGCGGGGCAATACCCCCTCAATGCCCCGACGAAGCTGCATTAGCGCTACATTTTCTGTGGGTTCCACAGCACGAATCAAAACGGCATCGGCTTTATCTCGCTCATTGGTAATAATATTAAAAAGATAGTGAATACCATAGCACAGGTATACATAAGCCACGCCACCCGGAGCATACATGATTTCAGTACGGTTGGTACGGCGTTGTAAATGGGAGTGGCAGGCCCGATCATTAATGTGGCTGTAAGCCTCTGTTTCTACAATCATGCCTGCTGCCAATTGCCCATCTATCTGAGTATATAAATATTTTCCTAATAGTTCTTTACTAATTCGCACTACATTATCGCGCCGATAAAAAGACTCATCTAAAATTTTCATTTTTGTTATTTCGGATAATAATCAGGAAATATCCTTATTGTTTAAGAAACCTGTAAATTTACCTTCAAATTTAACAGAACTCATTTATAACCCTTATTCTAAATTGTTATGAGACATCTTTCACTTATTATTTTTCTTATTATGCTTATTGGGGTAGCACAGGCGCAACAAATTAGCACACCGGCTGCCAGTCCACTGGGTACCGTTACCCAAATGGTAGGTTTAACAGAAGTAAGCATTACATATTCCCGGCCCAACGTTAATGAACGAGCTATTTTTGGCGAATTAGTGCCTTATGGCGAACTTTGGCGAACTGGTGCCAACACGGCAACCAAACTTACTTTGAGCGGCGATGCTACCCTCGGTGGAAAGCTGGTAAAAGCAGGTGATTATGCCATTTTTACTATTCCCGGTCAGAGCGAATGGACCATTATTATTAACAGCAATACCAATCAGGGTGGTACAGCCCAGTATGAAGAAGCGAAAGATGTAGCCCGGTTTACTGTAAAACCTAATGCTACACAGAAAAAAGTCGAAACCATGACTTTTACAATTTCTGACGTACAAATTAGCGGAGCCAATATTGATCTGGAATGGGAAAACACAAGCGTACGCATCCCACTACAAGTGGATACCGACAGCCAGGTAACCGCTCAAATTGAGCGGGCGATGAACAACCCGGAAGCAGGTATTGCCAACCTTTATTTTCAATCGGCTGATTATTATTACCGAACTGGTAAAGACCTGTCCAAAGCGCTGGATTGGATTAACAAATCGGTTGAAATTAACCATAGCCGCTTTTGGGTATTGCATTTACAAGCCAAAATTATGGAAAAAACCGGTGATGCGGCTGGTGCCAAAAACGCAGCCGAACAATCTATGCGCTTGGCAGAAGAAGCCCAGAATATGGATTACGTACGGCTGAATAAAGAACTGATTGCCCGGGTAGATCAATAAAAAACCATTGAGAAAAAAGCGCTAACTACTGGCGCTTTTTCTTTTTTTGATAAATTACTTCCTCAACTGGCTTTTTATTTTACCGTTTAATGCCGTTTGTATTTATGTTCATAAACACTTTTTCCATCCAGTCTTCTGGTAATTTATCAATTGATTCTTTCATTTTTTCATTCCAAAGCTTTGAAATAAACAGCAATTCTTCTTTCTCAAACCTTTTTTCAATAATTTCAAAAGTGTCTTTTTTATAAATCACCACATCAATGGGAAACTCCACATCATTGGCACTTAACCGAGTAGCATCAAAGGAAAGAAAACCTGTTTTAAGCGCGAATTCCATAGAAGATTCATAATGTAAGGTGCGATCAAGAATGGGCGATCCATAGCCGGAATTGCCAATTATAAAAAAAGGTGAGCTCTCACCTAATTCAATCCAATTGCCTTGTGGATACAATAAATAAACCTTGTGTTCTTCATCATTCTCCAACTGTCCTCCTACGATAGCATGGAGGTTAAAATTAAGTCCTGCTTCTTTTAAAGAGCTTTTATCTTCCTGAGCTACCCTTTTTACCTGCAGGGCAAATGCGTTTACGGCTTTGTATAATTTGTCGAAGTGCTCGTCTTTTTCCTCAATCACTTCCTTAAAATAAGTGATGGCCTTATCCCGCACTGAACGAAGACCCGAAGTCATAATGAATAAAGAATGATGGTTTCTGTTTAATACAAATACTTTTCGGGCACGGGTAGTAGCCGTACCAGAGGTAATTCGCGTATCGGCGATTCCCACAATACCTGCTTTTACTTTAATGCTAAGGCAATACGTCATATATTTAATTTACAAAGTTTTTACAAGTTTAAGATAAATCTTCTTTTTGTAAGTTTTACCGGATCCGTTATTTTTTTTACAACCTTATATCTGTTTTCTTCAAGTTTGATTTTTGAAAAATTGTGATATGAAAATTTTGAAGAGAATTCCTAAAGGTGTTATTTCTCATGCGTATCTGGTTGGCCATACCTATGACATTTTTGAAGTGTATTTATGTTATGAATCAGGGCAATGCTACGGGGTAGACCTAAAGGACTATTTTTCGCTGTTTCCCATAGATGAAAAGGCAATAGACCGCAGGCAGCCATTTCAAATAGTAAAGCCTGAATTTGCTTACGAAAAACTGGTAAAGTGCGATTACTACTGTGGAGAAAAGCCCGTTATGCAGCCAGAAGAAACTACTTTGGATAAAGTGCTGAAAATGTTACTCCGAAGTGTTTAAACCTTCATGATCATTTCTATAATTTCATCTCCCATGTTTGGATTAATTTTCTGCTTGCTTTCATCCAATACTTTTACAAAATTAATCTGACAGTAATTTTCTTTCATATCGGTAGCCGCATTGGGTGTTTGATACGTGCCCATTTTAGGCGATAAGGGATACACCTTGGGATAAAGCAACAATCCACTGGATGTATTAAAGTACTGATTATACACATACATTTGCCGCAAGTCGTCCATAGAAGGTTCCACGGAACGTAATATTTTCCACTTGGTATCGATCACACATCTTTTGCTATCTTTTTCCCAGCTCACAATAATATCGGGACGAATTTTATGGTTGGCCCAGAAAGCAGCCGGAACCTGCCAGTTTACTTTTATTTCGTATTTTTCTTCCAGCTTTTTTAGCTGACGATACACAAATTCTTCAAACAGTTTGTTCATATCGAACAATATGGCAATAGCCGGTTGTGAACCATGCTGAATACCATAAGTATGATTAAGCAGCAGGATGGCTGCCAGTTCCATCGCTTTCTGATACCGCCGCGTTTGTCGGTTATAGCGAAGCCGGGAAAACAGTCCCGCATTTATTTTAATATCTTCAATATGGGTAAGAAAGGATAAAAGGTATACAGCTTTATCTCTTAACTTGAGGTCGGCAGCGTAGAACGATACTGACTGGAGCCCTTTTACAAGGATTTTATTGAAAACATGGTTAAAATCGAAGGATTGATACCGGCAGTATATTTTTTCTTTATGAACCTGGGTTTGGCTGCTGTGGGCTGTAAACAACATACGTCCTTGTAAAGAAGACCGGTAGCCTTCGCGCTGGCGATATTGTTTGATAAACCCCTGCCTGATCAGATTTTCCGTTTCCTCTAAAAAACTGCTGATATACAGGTCCAGCAACGTACCGGGCTTGCCGGTTAGTCTCGCTACAGAAGTTGTATTGATTTTGAGGAACCTGCATGCCATCAGCATCTCTATCAATACTTTCCGCCATAAAAAATAATTGCCATCTGTATGGCGATCGGCTTTAGGAAAAATTTCGACAGCCAGGCCAGGAATGCGGATTACACCAACATAATGAGAAAACTTAATGCCCTGATGTACCACAGTAAAAATAGTTTTCTCAAAACTGCCTCCCAATCGGATAAAAGCGTTATGATGGGCATTAGTAAAGGTTACACCTTCTCGCTCTTCTCCTATGATTAGTTTTTCGTGTTCAAAAACCCGGATAACCTGCTTCATTATTTATGGTAAATTTTAATAACTGCCTGCTGAAATGCTACGTCTGTCAGGTGCTTTAGCTGGTAATTTTTCCGTGTGCCAAATTCTTCCAGCATTTCAGTATCGTAAGTGGAGTCCGCAAAAAATTCATTCGGGTTAAAATCGGATGGCAGGCCGGTGTAACCAAAGAACGCTTTTCCAATTATCAATTCTACTTTCCCATAATCGCCGTAAAAATATTCCTGCAACAAAGGAATAATACGGGTATAAAAAATTTTATTAAGCATTTCAAGTGGTTGTTCAGCCTGAAAAACCGGCATAAAAAACGCATGACCGATACAATGATCCGCATCCAGTAACAGGGTAATTCTACGATTGATGACTGCCAGCAATTGTTCCAGATTAATTCCGGTAAAAGAAAGCTTTTTCAGATTTTGCCTGATGGCTTTCGCATTGTTTTGCCTGTAACTTTCAACCAGATTGCCGGCAATGGCTTGTTTTGCCCCCAGAAATCCGTACAGAGGCTGGGCTTCATTTAAATAAATTTCCGGCTCCTCTTCTATGGTACTGTAATTCTTTTTCAAATGAACCAAAACCTGCTCACCTGAATTAAGTAATTCAGGCCGGGGTGGCATTTCTTCAAAGGAAAATCTTCTGCGCAAAGCGCTATCAAGCACCTCAATACTACGATCGGCACTGTTCATGGTACCCAGTAAAAACAGATTGGGAGGTACAGAAAATGAATCTTTAGAATAGGGAAGAATTACACTTAAAGCTTCCTGTTTACCGGCACGTTTATCATCTTCCAATAACGTGATTAATTCGCCAAAAATACTGGCAATATTGCCGCGATTAATTTCGTCTATAATCAGTACATAATTTTCAGCCTGAGCAAAATCGGTTGGGGTAAGTTTGGCAAAATCGAAATCGGCCACAGTTTTCTTCATTATTTCATAAGGATCGCCCGGCGCGGGTTTTCCTTTACTATAAATATACTCATAGGCTGGTTTCCGGTTTTGTTCGAAATCTTTCAGCCGGCTGAATGTGGCCCAGTAAACGGCAGTATTGCATCCTCCGATGGTGTTGATAATATCAGCTGTTACATTTTTAATATCTTCTAACTGTTCAAACCGGTTGTACAATTTTTCAAGCCGGTTTTTGGTAACTCCATAGGTACGGGCGCCCTGTTCATGCCTGAAAATCAGGGTATGATGGTTATTGATTTGTTCGAGGTGTACCGGTTTTTCCGTAACCGTTTCAAAAATGAATTCCTTTGCCTCTTCATCTGACATCATCCGTTTCAGAAAGTCGACAAACTCGATGTACAAGGCATCAAAATCGGTCCAGCGTTTGGTGTTTTGGGACAAACGCTGCTGCCGGGCCAAATACAGCGCATAGGTAGCTCGAATAGATAATTGCTTGAAAATGCCGTCTTCTACCCGATACACCAGGTTTTTATGTTCATCGGTATAAGGCTTAATACCTTCCACAAAATCTTCGTAAGAAAATGCCTGGTGAAAAGTAACGAAGGCAATCTGGCCAGCTTCTTTATAAATTTCAAATTCCTGCTTCAGACCATTTCGCTCGTCCTTCGGATATTTCTTAATAATTTCCAGTTCAGAACTATGGGCAATAATCGCCACCGACCGGTTAATGGTATAATAGGTTTTACCGGTTCCGGGAGGGCCATAAAAAATGGTATTAAGCGGATAAATATCTTTTTCTGCGGAATTTATTTGCGAAATATGCCCCTTCTCTTCTTTAGTTTTAGATGCGCGCTTCATGTTGAAATAAGCAACTGAATTGAAAAAATTCAAAGGATCTCAAACTGGCCCATTGTCCAATTACCTTTGTTCTGAAAAGTTCACTATAAATTGTAGACAAAATTACAAACCTGCCAAATATGGATAAAAAAATTGATACAGTTTCAGTTTCTACTGGTTAGAGATTTTGACGTCAGTTCTTTTTGCGGATCGGATGTCAATACAGGTTGCATGCGCAGGATCTCCCGCATAAACAAATCAGTTTCTTCCAATACACCCTGCCAGTCGTTAGAACGAATGTAAGAACCTATTACATGCTCTCCTGCCTCGGGAAAAGCAACTTTTCGCTTTTTATCGGCCGGTGTACCCAGTTCATCAAACATTTCCAGCATTTTCGGCACTGATACCACATGATCCTGCTCCTCTTCGTTTTTATAATAGTATCCCAGAAATACCGGACATTTGACTTTTTGGAAAATTTCAGGAACCATCGTTTCGCCTACCAGATCACTTAAAGCGATGTAGCCATCAATATAATATACGCGTGACCAGTACTGTTTGTCTAAGCCTTCACGGTTTTCAATTTCATAATCCCCCCCTATTACCATTTTTCCGATTTGCCTGCCCCAGGGATTCCGCAAAAGAAATAATGTGCCGTCATAAGTATCAATTATGGGGGAATAAGTTATTACTGCTTTAATTTCAGGATGCGCGGAGGCAATATACAAACCCAGGGCACCACCCGTAGAAGTGGCCATAATAATGACGGTATCACCCAACTGTTTTCCAATGGCTACTGCTCTTTTTGCCGATGCCAGGTAATTTTCGGCAGTCAGTTGCTTAAAAGTAGAGTCGGTATCAATACCCTGTTCTTGCAGGCGGGAAAGATACAGGTTGCAGCCATATTTTTTTGCGATGGTAACATGCACAGGATCACCTTCGGCCTGGCTGGCGCCAAATCCGTGCAGATACACGATACTGTAAGCTGTTTTCTCTTTTCGGGTGCTATCTACCCACACAATCCGGGCCTCATTATTGGCTTTGATGCCGGGAGTAGCAGCTTCTGTCGCGTCAACTTCCTGCTCTAAGGCTAATAGGTTACTTGTTACTTCAGGAAGTTCACCATTAGGAGTAAACCCAGGTGGTTCAGGCCCGGCGAAATAACCCAACGTTAATACGCCTATAACCGACACAATGATAATTAAAGATTTCTTTAGCATAATCCGGCAAAAATTGGAATAACCCAAAACTAACAGAATTATGAAAAATAATAGTCAGGAAAAGCAGAAAACTCACCTTTGGAGGAATAATTTACCGGTAACCACCAGGAAAAGTCATTTTAGCAGCTTATACCAGGTTAACAGTGTGGGCTTGTACAATTATTGGTCTAATCTTTTATAGAAATACAAAACCGGCTTTATGTTCTGATTTTCTTCGCTAAGCGTATAATATCCGGAACCATCTACAGCAAAGGTAATGGCTTCGCCCTGAGGTTCAGCTACGTAAGGTAATATCATGGGCGCCTCCTGCAGCAAATCGTTAATAGTCTGATTGGCACTTTTTCGTCGCCAGTAAAATATGCGCCCATACGATTTTAATAATACCTCCATGCCATCCGGTGAAATATCTCCCGCTACAATCTGATCGAAAACGCTGGTACTTTTTATTGGAAATTCACCCATTCTTTTTAATTCAATCACTTCGGCGGTAGATTGCGGATAAGCAGCTCTGTAAATACCTACAAACGATTCCCGTTTGGAAATTACAAAAATATCTTTGGTTAAGGGGTCTACCATCAGGGTTTCCGCGTCAAAGTTACCGTCGGGAAATCTAAAACTGATAACCGAAACTGACCTGACCGTATCGACCCGATTTTTACCCGGATTGGTTACTTCAAATTCGGCTATGCGGTAAATCTGCTTCGCCTCGAAAATGGCCATATTGTCACCAATATCACCAATGTATATGTAATTTTTCCCATCCTCCGGACCCGGTCCTACAGCAATATCCTCCCAGTCACGGTTTTCCACCCCTTCAATATAAAAAGAACCCAGGCTGGCCCCGTCGGTACCTATCAGAAACAATACAGGTTCGTTTCCGCTGTCGTTGTGCGTCCATAAGGCCTGAGCATTCATGCGGCTGGCTGTTAACCCGGATGCTTCATTAATATTATTATTTTCCAGCGTACCGGCAGTTTCAGCTTCATCAAAAGGGGCTGTTTCTGATACGGGAGGATTTCGCATGGGTTCAACGGCATCATTTTGCTCACAAGTAGAAAGGTATACCAAAAACAAAATCAGGCCTATTGCCAGAACTATGGGAAACTTTTTCATTAACAAAACCTTATATCCCAAATTTAGTAATTCCATGCAGGAAATAAATTATTAAATTTTAAAATTAGCTTAACAGATATTAATATTTTTTCTGAAATAAATGGCAGATAAATTAGTTATAAAAAAACATGTTTAAAAATTAATTGCCTGCCTGATAATAGACTTTAAGAAATATGTTCAAAAAAA
Organism: Cyclobacteriaceae bacterium; assembly: GCA_041745535.1. Classification (GTDB taxonomy): domain Bacteria; phylum Bacteroidota; class Bacteroidia; order Cytophagales; family Cyclobacteriaceae; genus JBGTIS01. The sequence continues at coordinate 18,906 of JBGTIS010000022.1, forward strand.
GTGTTTTTTTTAATGAAGTATAAAAAATTCATTTTTTTATACTGTAAGGTAGTAATCATCGACAGAAAGCAGGAACATGAATATTTGGTAATTTTCACTAAATAAGTTATTTCCAATGAATTAATTTTCCGGTCATGTTATCTTTCAACGATGCCGGTATGTTTTCCATAATTTCTTCTTTCAAAGCTTCAATCAGTTTTTTCTTCATAAAACTGCGATGAATAACCAAACTTACCTCTCGCACCGGACGCGGTTCGTTGAAATTTCGGATGTATTTCCTTCTTTCTTCGTCCAGGCCCAGGGTTGCCAGTTCCGGAAGCAAAGTGTATCCATACTGCTGTTCTACAATTCTTTTCAGTGTTTCTAAACTGCCACTTTCAAACTTTAGCTGATTATGGTTGTTCAGCATGGCGCTTTCGCCACAAATATTTACCATCTGATTCCGAAAGCAATGCCCTTCTTTCAATAACCACATATCGTTTACGTCCAGGTCTTTCAGGTTAATGCTGGATTTGGTCATAAGTGGATGCGAGGTAGACATATACACTACAAAAGTTTCGTAGAACAAGGGAACTTCCAGCAGACTTTTTTCCATCATAGGCGATACCAGAATGCCCACATCCAACAGGTCGTTTCTTAACTTAAAAGCTATCTGATCGGATAGCAGTTCTTCAATAACCAGATTTACATCGGGATATTTCCGCATATATTCGGTTACAAACAGCGGCAGCAGGTATGGGCTTAGGGTGGGAATTATGCCAATACGCAAATCACCTGCAAATTCCTTTCTGTTGTCTCTAATTACCTCATTTACCCGGTTAAATTCTTTAATAGCTATTCTGGCCTGTGCTACTATCTGCTTACCAATCTCGGTAGTGAGTACTGGCTTTTTACTTCTGTCGAAAATTAGTACATTAAGGTCTTCTTCCAGTTTTTTTACCTGCATGCTTAATGTAGGTTGTGTTACAAAACAACGGTTGGCAGCTTCGGCAAAATTTTTATGGGTATCAACTGCTATAATATATTCTAATTGAGTAATTGTCATAAAATAGATTTTATCTATACAAATATAGAATCAATCAATTTTATTTAACACATATTTCTTACTCCACTTAGGGTGAATTAGGATCGGCGAATACGGAAAGAGTGATAGAAGCTATTGACAACGGTAATTTTCCTAAATGGAATCTGAAAATTCAGGTCATGATGGAAGCAGATGCTGATAATTTCCGTTTTAACCCGTTCGATTTAACCAAAATATGGCCCCATTCAGAATTTCCGCTGATAGACGTAGGCGTAATGGAATTGAACGAAATTCCTGACAATTATTTCGCCCATGTGGAACAGGGAGCTTTTGAACCCACCAATATTGTGAATGGCATTGGTTTTTCTCCTGACCGAATGTTACAGGCACGTATTCTTTCCTATCCTGACGCACATCGCTACAGGATTGGCACTAACTATCTGCAGTGGCATCACTGGCCCTAAAATGAAATTATTAACCGGCAGTTATTTCATTTCTTTGATTTAAAAAGAAACTTCACAAAATGGAAGTCCCTTTTTTTTGCCAGTACTGAAAATATTTTATATGGTATTAAAAATAAGCTTAATTGTATTTTAATCCGGCTCATTGTTTCACCTTCCCGCAAAACATTTATCTTTGCCCGCAAATTTTATTACGATTTATGTCACTATTCAACTATATCGTTTGGGCACCTGATCCGGATTTGTTTCATTTTGGAGGTTTAACTATCCGGTGGTATGGGTTGCTGTTTGCCACAGGTTTTTTAGTATCACAGCAAATTCTGTTTTATATCTTCAGGCAGGAAGGCAAACCCGAATCAGATGTAGAAACGCTGACGATTTATATGGTAATTGCCACCATTATTGGTGCCAGATTAGGACATGTATTGTTTTATGAACCGGACAAATACCTGGCCCACCCTATAGATATTCTTAAAATATGGGAGGGCGGCCTGGCCAGTCATGGAGCCACCATTGGTATTTTAACCGCGCTGTATTTGTACAGCAACTATAAAATTAAAATGAGTTTGTTCCGGTTCAAGGGTTCTTTTAAAAAACAACCGCGCCCCGGGCAAAGCTTTTTGTGGGTGGTAGACCGCATCGTGATTGTAGTAGCCTTAACCGGTTGCCTTATCCGCTTCGGCAACTTTATGAATTCTGAAATTATTGGTCTTCCTACCCATTCCAGTAATGGAGTAGTATTTGGTCATTCGGTAATTGAACTCATTGAAAGCAGCAATCAGGCCATTGAAAGTGCTGAAATCGGTAAAAGTAATTCCAGTGCGGATAGCCTAAGGCTTACTGAAAATGAAGACGAGTATGTGCCAGTAGCCATTACCATCAATTTTAATAAAATAGATGCCCCGGAGGCAAACATCAGAAATTACATTGAAACTACCATAAAAAGCATTCTCACCGATTATCCAAGAATTAAAGAACACATTCATCAGCCGGAAAACCAGCCTTTACGATATAGTTTAGCGCAGGACAGAGGTGCCTATCAGGCTACGGTTCAAACCTATGGTATTGCCCGGCATCCAGCCCAGTTGTATGAGTCTATTAGCTCCCTGTTACTTTTCTTCTTCCTGTTTTATCTGTGGAAAAGGCGAAAAGGCGAAACTCCCGAAGGTTTGCTATTTGGCTTATTTTTGATTATTCTGTTTACCTTGCGGTTTTTGTATGAGTTCCTGAAAGAAAATCAGGTCGATTTTGAGAATGAACTGCCATTGAATATGGGACAATTACTAAGTATTCCACTGGTAATTATTGGCATTTATTTGTTATTCAGGATTAGAAAAAAAGATAAACCTCAAACTACCGCTAAGCCCTGAGATCTTTAGGATAAAATAGATTCCCGGATTATCCGTTATTAAATCCTGTTTACTATTGTTAAATAAGGTACCGAGGGCGCTGGCCGCGTGAAACAGAAAACCGCTTTTCTATTTTTTATCAATACTGCCATTCGCGAATTAATTTTCATTTCCGCTCAATGGCATGGTTTTTATCTTGTTTTCGAAGAAAAAGTACTTCATTTGCGAAATTATTTACCTCATATTTCTGTAAAATTTCAGCTTCCGGTTTTGGTGATGATCGTGTTTTTAGCTCATTCCATACTATGGGCACAAAATCCTGTTTTCACACCCGATACCGTTAATAATTACCACGATACTATTCCTCTTGTACAAAAAGATGATTTCATAAAAATAGATAAGATTTTTATTGTTGGTAACCGCCAAACGAAAGAAAAAATAATTACTCGGGAACTGGATTTTGAGGAAGGAAGTTTTCTGTTGAAGTCGGAACTGGAAAGTTCTATTGAGCAGAATCGGAAAAAAATCATGAATACCCGGTTATTTCTTACCACAGATATCAGTTTAGTCTGGTTTTCTGACATTCAGGCCGATGTAATTATCCGTGTAGCTGAGCGATGGTATACAATTCCTTCTCCCTTTGTAAAGCTGGCTGACCGGAATTTTAACGAATGGTTTACCAATCAGGGTAGAGAATGGAATCGGCTGGAATACGGCATGAGATTCTTTAAATATAATTTCAGAGGAAGAAATGAACGGTTGTATTTATATGCACAGGGTGGTTTTACCAAACAGTTTGCCTTTCGTTATCTGGTTCCCTACATTGATCAGGCACAGAAAAATGGGTTGGTATTTACCTTTTCTTATGCTGAAACCAATAATATCGCCTACCAAACCCGCGACCATGTATTACAGTATACCGACTCGTTACGTGATTCTCAGCTTAGCTTAGTGGGTGGTATTGGCTGGACGTTACGCTCTTCGTTTTATGATAACCATTCAGCCCTGGTAAGCTACCACGATGAAAGAGTTAACGACACCATTCTAGCGATGAACAACTCCTATTATCTGAATGGGGAGTTACGGCAGCAATTTTTTTCTTTATCATATACCTACACCAACGACCATCGCGATTATATTGGGTATCCACTGGAAGGTTATTACTGGCAGGTAGAGGCCAGAAAACTAGGGTTAGGCTTATTTGATGATATCAACATTTTTCGGCTGTATGGCGTGTATTCCTTGTATACCGCACTGGGAAAAAACTTTTATTATGCCGGTTCAGTCCGTGGTTATTTCAGCGCACCGAAACGCCAGCCCTACTCCTACTTTAAAGGATTTGGCTACGATGGTGCCTGGCCGCGGGGTTATGAGTTGTATGCCATTGAAGGGCAATCTTACCTGTTACAGCAAAACACGTTAAGCTACAGGGTATTTTCCCGAAATTTCAATCTGGAAAAGATTATACCTATTAAACAGTTCAGCCAGATCCCGATTAATATTTATCTGAAGAGCTTCATCGACCAGGGGTTCGTAGATAACCCCATCCCCTATGCGATTAGTAACCGCCTCTCGAACCGGTATCTGATCGGAGGCGGTTTGGGAATAGATATCGTTACTTATTACGATGCGGTTTTACGCATCGAATATTCGCTCAACCGCGAACAGCAGCAACAGGGGCTTAGGATCAGCGCAAAAGCTGCTTTTTAAACCTTTCGTATCATTACATTGGCTTAATTTCTTTTTATCTTTGCTTTTTTCAGAAAGAAATTAACTATGCCAGAATCATCGAATAAAAAATATACCGTTACAGCCGCGTTGCCTTATGCCAATGGCCCTTTACATATTGGCCACATAGCCGGAGCTTACTTACCTGCCGACATATTTGTACGCTACCTGCGCCTTAACAATCGCGATGTGTTATTTATTGGCGGCAGCGATGAGCACGGAGTAGCCATTACCCTTCGTGCGAAAAAAGAAGGCATTCCGCCACAGGAAATTATTGATAAATACCATACCCTGAATAAAGAAACTTTTCAGCGCTTCGGCATTTCCTTCGATATGTACCATCGCACCTCGGAAGCTATTCATCATGAAACCTCACAGGATTTCTTTACTACGCTTTACAATAAAGGAGAGTTTATAGAAAAAACATCAGAGCAATATTATGATGAAGATTACGATCAGTTCTTGGCCGACCGATACATTACTGGTACCTGTCCGGTTTGTGGTTACCAGAGCGCTTACGGCGACCAATGTGAAAATTGTGGCACTTCACTGAATCCAACAGATCTGATTGATCCCAAATCTACCTTGAGCGGTAAAAAACCTGTGTTAAAAGAAACGAAGCATTGGTATCTTCCATTGGATAAATACCAGCCCTGGCTGGAAAAGTGGATATTGGAAGGGAAAAAAGGCATCTGGAAAACCAATGTATACGGACAGTGCAGTTCCTGGCTAAAGGCTGGTTTGCAACCCAGGGCCATGACCCGCGACCTGGACTGGGGCGTGGATGTACCTTTACCCAACACGGAAGGAAAAAAACTGTACGTTTGGCTGGACGCCCCCATTGGTTACATTTCTTCCACCAGGCAATGGGCGATTGAACATGATACCAATTGGGAACCTTACTGGAAAACTCAACCTAATGAAGAAGATAATGCGCGCCTGATCCATTTTATAGGAAAAGATAACATAGTTTTTCACTGCATTATTTTTCCCGCCATTCTGCATGCCCATGGCGACTACATATTACCCGAAAACGTACCAGCTAATGAGTTTCTCAATCTGGAAGGAAATAAGCTTTCAACCAGCCGGAACTGGGCTGTATGGCTGCACGAGTATTTAGATGAATTTCCCGGAAAACAGGATGTTCTTCGCTATGCTTTGTGCTCTATTTTACCCGAAACCAAAGACAGTGAGTTCACCTGGAAAGATTTTCAGGCCAGAAATAACAATGAATTGGTGGCGATTTTAGGAAATTTTGTCAATCGGGCTGTTGTACTTACCCACAAGTATTTTAGTGGTACCGTACCCCAGCAGGGTGAACTGCAACCAATTGACGAAGAGTTATTGGAAAAAATTGCGGAATACCCCGCGAAAATTGGTGAGTCTATCGAAAATTTCCGTTTCCGTGAGGCTGCCAGTATAATGATGGATCTGGCCCGTACCGGCAATAAGTATCTGGCTGATTCAGAGCCTTGGAAATTAATTAAAACTGATCAGCCACGTGTACAAACTATACTTAATATCGCTTTGCGATTAACAGCAAGTTTGGCTACTGTAATCAGACCCTTCCTTCCTTTTACTTCTGACAAACTGGCTAACATGTTGAATTATGAAATAACGGATTGGGAAAGTGCGACCCATAAAAATCTATTACCTGCGGGGCATGTCATTAATGATCCTGAGCTTTTGTTTGAAAAAATTGAAGATAAAAGCGTGGATGCCCAGATAGAGAAACTGCATGAGGCAAAAAAAGCCAATGATGCGGAAACCTTCAAAGTAACTCCTGCCAAGTCAGAAATTAATTTTGATGACTTTATAAAAAATGATATCCGAATTGGCACGATCCTGCACGCTGAAAAAGTCGCGAAATCTGGTAAATTACTTAAACTAAAGATTGATACCGGGCTTGACCAGCGGACTATTTTGAGCGGTATTGCTCAGCATTATACGCCAGAAGAAGTAATAGGACGGCAGGTTTGCGTACTTGTAAATTTAGCACCACGGAAAATGCTAGGTATTGTATCAGAGGGAATGGTAATAATGGCTGAGGATTTGGACGGAAAACTCACTTTTGTTACACCAGAGAAGCCTGTTAGCAATGGGAGTATGATTAATTAATTAGAAAGTTATTAATTATTATTATAGTACAATTTTATATTAAATTAGTTATATTTTTTATAAAACTATGTATTATTAGGTTTTTTATATGATCTCTTACTCAAGCCTTACTTCATTTAATTATATTGAACTTTATAAATCAACAACCTTATATATAATTAAAATTCAATTAAGTATTGTTATAACAATATTATTTAAATTATTACTTTCAGATCAAAAAAAACCTTACATCTGTAAGTACTGATGTTTCAATAGGTAGTTTTAGTCGCCGTGGTCTTTTAAATTTGTATCATAAGGCAGTTAGAAACAACAATACTTTTAGATACACACAATTTTATAAGCATAGCTATTTTTTAAACTATTTAGCCTCATATTGGGTAAACTAAATTTGAAAATTTTTTAATCTTAAAAGAGGCTGTCTGAAAAGACAGCCTCTTTTTTTTTGAAACAGGGTAAAATTAATCCAAAAGCGGTACGGTTTCCTTAGATGAAATAAAGGAGGGTTGAGTTGTTATCTTAAAATTTTGTTCTTTTTTCCAGATTTTCAAAAGTTTGGTTGCTTTCGTAAGAGCTTCGTGTTCCCAGGGTCGCTGCCGGTAGCAAACCTGGTCAATATTTTCCCAGAATTTTCCTTTCCAAATATAATTTTGATGGTCCTGTTTAATCAGATCGCCATCTAAAAACTGCTTTACATGAACCATTTCATGAGCCAGGGTTACAAGTTTTTTTTGGTAAGTTAATTTACTGCTAAGCCCAATCGTAATTTGCCTACCCTGATATTTATTGATTTTGTCTTTAAACAGGGTATACCCATGGATAGTTTCGGGCAAATTGGGATTTAATATTATAAGAATAGATAGTTGTTCTTCAATACCTAAAGTGCTATTCCAAAAATCAGCGGCCCGTACTAATTCAACTTTCTCTTCCTCTGAAATACCGGCATTATTAAGAATGGTAACCCGAGGCTTGGCTAACAAACTTCCTGCTATCAAACAAAAAAACGCAAAAAAATAGAGAGGGTTAATATGAAACATACTGCGAAGAATAAGAAAACCGGCCAGTTTTTAAATTAACAATAAAACTCTAATTTAAGACACCAAATTGTTAAATATTAAAAATAACGACCTTATTTCTTAAAAGTTTGCAATAATTATTCCACTTAAGTTGTATCAGGTTATATAAAAATAGGCATTAAAATATAAAGCGAAATTTAATTTTGCAATTCCGCGTTTATGGCATTAGTTCTTTAGCATGAACATGTTCTAAAAGAATAAAAAATATTTTTCTGTCGCGGCATTATTAAAATAAAAAGGCATGGTATTATGATAACCATGCCTTTTTAAAAATTTTAACTTGTCGTTTAGTGTTATCCAGGCACTATATTCTTATATTAAGTCCCACTCTTTGCGGTATTCTCTACCCAGCAATGTGTTCGCTTCACCATCACCTTTAAATTTTTCTTTTTTACTATTCCATTCCAGCTTTCTTCCACCCAACCGATATGAAATTAATCCCAGATGCATGGGTAATGTCATTTGTCGGGCATACTCCAGGTTACTTTCCGGCTGGGTACGGGCTTTTATGGCATCAACAAAATTCTGCTGATGCCCCGGAGAACGGGGGATTGTTTTAGGTACATCGGGTAATTCAGTAAGAATTTTTCCATCCCGCATTACCTCAAAGCTTCCATAATCGCATATTAATGAACCTTTATCGCCTTCAAAATAAGCACCAATACCCCTGTCATTAGCTCCGGGAACATCGGGTGGTTCGGTGGTCCAGAATAACTTCAGTCCGTCGAACTCAAAATTAGCGTCCAGCCATTTTGGAGCATCGGCTATGCCTTCCGGATCTTCTCCTTTAGCTTCCACACTTTTTAATCCGGTTGGGTTAACCGACCAGAAAACGATGTCCGCGATATGACACCAGAAATCCTGGTATACGCCTCCTGAATAATCAAGAAAATACCGGTAATTGAAATGGCACCGCTCGGGGGTATAGGCTACATACGGGGCAGGCCCTAACCACATGTCCCAGTTCAGCGTTTTCGGAGGTGTTTGATTTTCAGGAAATCCAAGTCCGGGCGAAAAACCTGTTTTCCATAACCGCACGGTATGCACTTTTCCAATAGTCCCCGCCTTAATAATTTCAGCAACCCGGTGGTAATTATCTCCTGCATGGATCTGTGTACCAAGTTGAAATATGCGATCGTAACGCTTCAGGTTTTTGAGCATTTCCTGCCCTTCTTTTACACTATAGGCAAGCGGCTTTTCACCATATACATCTTTACCTGCCTGAAAAGCCATAATAGCAATTTGTGCATGCCAGTGGTCCGGAGTAGCGCAAGTAATGGCATCCACATCATTACGTTCCAAAATTCTTCTAAAATCACCATATCCCTCGGCTTTTACACCAGGCCGCAAACCTTCCAGGGTTTTCAGACTTTCACTCAGATGCGTTTCATCCACATCGCAAAGGGCTACTACATCTACTTCAGGTATTGTCGCAAACCATTTCATATGGTTATTTCCCATCCCTCCTACGCCAATATGAGCTACCCGTAATGTATCGCTGGGTGCTACTTTGCCTGTAAATGATGGTAATAAGGCAAAACTCAGAGCACCTGCTCCAGTTTGTTTTAAAAAATCGCGCCGGTCCAGAATTTTTTTCATAAAGCAATTCCAATAATAAAATTATACGTGTAATTAAATAAATATAGCGCAAATAAAGTTTTACTTCCAATAGGCAGTATCAGGGTTAAAATTAAATGGCATGAAGGAGAACTGATTTATGTAAAAAAGCTATTAAAAATAATTAATTACTGCTTTTGGGTTTTAATTCTCCTTTTACATACAGCTTAAATTCTTCACAGGTTAAAACACCGCTATCTCCATATGGACAGGTTTCATACATATAAGTGCCTAATAATCCAGGTTTCTTCAACACCCCTGTTCCTTTACATAAAGGACAAACTACACGCTGGACATCCGTACAATTGACGATTTCTTTATCTGAATCAGGTTTATTTACGGTCATTTTTACCTCTTCACTACTTTTTCCAATTTCTTTTTCTTTGTTATTATTTTGAACCAGATATTCTTGTTCAGACTTTTTGAGGTACGCAACCGATTTGTCAAAAAATTCTCCATTCACTCCTTTTAATTCAATATATTTATTGAGCCAATCAATACTCTGCTTGTATTTTCCTAGATAATAAGAGTTCTTCCCAAAATAAAAGCAAATTTCGGTAGGCAGCACGTTCATTTCATCAATTACCATACGGAAATATTTATCGGCTACTGTATAATCTTCTTTTGCCATATACTCAATACCGGTATCCATAAACCTCAAGCTCTCGACCTCATCAGATTGTTGTGCCTGTGCCGACCTATCCAAGAAACTAACTATTAGCATAACTATACAGCATGTAAATAACCTATTCATAAGCGAAATCAATTCTGTAGTATAACACAAAAATAACGATAATTATTGAAGCCAAATAAAGCTTTTCTTTTTTAACTCCAGTACAAGACCATCAAACATGAACATCTGACTAATAAATTCACTGTTAAATCCGGATTTTTAATACTAAATTTATAGCAACTATCTCAAATAAACCATGAAAAAGTATCTGCTTCTCCTAGCTGTACCCTTCTTAATTTCAGCATGCACTTCCAATTTTAAAGAAAAAATGGAAGAAGATGACGACAATCTGCAAACCTTTTCCCAGGTTATTAAGAAAGATAACATTAAATCGTTAAGAACAGAAATATCCATGGCAGCAGGTTACCTGAAGCTTGAAAAAGGTTCTACCGACCTGGCTGATGCCAATATTAAATATACCCGGGAAAAATGGAAACCTGAAATTACGTACTCATCGTCGGGGGAAACGGGAAAAATAATTATTGCCCAGTCGGAAAAAACCGAATTCAACTTTAGTAACGACGATAAGAATAACTGGACTATAAAGCTAAATCCTGAAATTTATCAGGACATTAAGTTAGCATTAGGTGCTGGTGTATCCGAAATAAACCTTTCAGATTTCACTTTGAGTGGCGTATCTATTGAAGCTGGTGTAGGCGAACATAATATTAACTTATCAAACACTTCCGTTCCTTATCTTGACATTGATGCCGGAGTTGGTGAGGTAACTGTTGATCTGACAGGTATCTGGAAAAACGATCTGGATGCCACAATTAATGGAGGTATTGGCGAACTGAATATGATATTACCCAAAAACACTGGTATTATTTTAAAGATCAATGGCGGTTTGGGGTCGGTGAACGCACCAAGTTTCACTAAAATTGGCCGTACTTATACAAACGAAAATTATGGGAGTTCAAACTTTACCTTAGAATTTGAAATTAATGCCGGTATGGGTAGCATTAATATTGAATTAAAAGATTAGCTGCTAGCAGTTTTATAAAATATACAAGCACCAATAAGTAACTTTACTAAATAATTCCGCAATTTTTAATTTCTTATTACTTGGTACATTTTTTTGAAAATATTTTTTTCTAATTACTATATTTGAATAGAAATTGCATCTGATTTTAGTTAAAAATATAAAATGTGCTTCAATTGATATATACAGATCTTTATCAGGAGAATCGTACCTCATTGGAAGCGGAAATATTTAAATTTACCTAAGTTGAGGAAATCGAAAGTCAATTTGTTGCTTTATTTTCCCTATAATAAAGTAATGACTGGAGGGGCAAGGCATCTTTTAACTCTTCTGGATAATCTGGATAAAACAATTTACCATCCTTTGGTGGTGACTCAAAGGAAAAGCTCATTAATTGATGAGGTGTCCGACCGTGGCATCGAGATAATCCATTTGCCATTACCAGATCGACTTGATTTACAGGATGGGCAGGTATTACATTACGGTATATTTGAAAAAGTTAAGAGTTTTTTTTCTCTGATCAGCTATAACAATGCGATCAAAAAACTTATCAAAGACCATAATATTGATTTAGTCTGGACCCGAAATGTAAAAGCAGTAATGTTTGTAGGGCTGGCCAGCAAATTTAGTGGAACCCCACTGATTTGGGATATAGGGCTTGAACATGAATCTAAGGGTATGGTCAAAGTGCTTCACTTTTTCGGATTATGCCTTACTTCAGTTGTCGTTACGCAGGGGCAATCGCAACATGAACAAATTTTTGGAAATACGCTTATCCGTTTATTTCACAATAAACTTAAGAATATCGGTCCTGGTATTGACCTGGGAACTATACAAAATATTCATAACCTGCTTACTACCGTAAATATAAGTTCCCGCCCTTTTACTATTTTATCTGTAGGTATTGTAGGACAAAGAAAAAACCAGATGATGCTGGTAAAAGCCATAAAGCAACTGGCATCTGATTATCCTGATATAAAAGCTATCATTATTGGGCCAATTGGGGAAGAAAATTATTATCAGGAAATATGTACATATATCAGTCACCATAATCTTGGTAATTTGATTGAATTCCTGGGTTGGCGCGATGATATTCCCAATTTTCTGGTAACCGCGGACGTCTTTGTAATGTGTTCTGAAAACGAAGGAGTACCTCGTGCTATGCGGGAAGCGCTGTTTGCTAAATTACCGGTAATTGGCACAAAAGCCGGAGGTATACCCGATGCGGTTGATCATGAAAAAACAGGTTTTCTGGTAGCTTTAAATGATGTAGATAGTTTAGTGTCTTATCTGAAATTTTTTATTGATAATCCGGAAGAAGTTAAGATAATGGGAGAAGCAGCCTATCAATTGGGTAAGCAAAAGTTCTCGCTGGAAGCCTGGACAGAAAACTATCAGAAATTAATCAGCAGTTTAGTATAAATTATTGTCTAATTAAAAATTCGCAATGAAAATGAAGTTGGATTTTCTTGGTGTAGGTCCACAAAAAACCGGAACAACCTGGTTGTATGAAGTTTTAAAAAATAATCCGGGTGTATGTATGCCCACTATTACTAAAGAAATACAGTTTTTTGACAGATTTTACGACAAGGGATTAAAAGAATACAATACCTATTTTGATAAATGCACGCCCGAATTAGTTACAGGTGAAATAACTCCGGGTTACTTCGATACCTTTGAAACCCCAGGTAGAGTTCATAAGCATTTTCCCAATGTAAAAATTATTATTTCGTTACGACATCCTATTTACAGAACTGAATCTCTCTTCCGGCATTATTTAAGAAAGGGCATGGTAAGCGAAGATTTTAAGAAAGCTATAGTAGAATTACCACAAATTGTTGACTCAGGCCGGTATAAAGAACACATTGAGCGTTGGTTAAGCTTTTTTAAGAAAGATCAGATTAAAATTATTCTGATGGAGGATATTGAAGCCAAACCCAAAGAAACACTTCTGGAGATACTTGATTTTTTATCCGTAGATACTAAGTACATTCCTGAAACATTAGAGGAAAGAGTAAATGTAACCGGTATGGCAAAATATCCTGTGCTTGCTAAATATGCTGCCAAAGCCGTTGTATTTTTCAAAGACAATAATATGCATTCAGTTGTAAACTTTGGAAAAGCACTTGGCCTGAAAAAGGTATATGAAGGTGGCGACCTGGTTTCAATTGACAGAAGTGAAAAGAAAAAGCTTCTGGATATATATAAACAGGACACCATGTATGTAGAAAAGTTACTTAACAGAAAGCTAAGCAACTGGTATTTACCTGAATAAGAGGGTTAAATTAGGCAGGTTAGTTACTTATTTTAGCTGGTTCTCTTTTTTTATGAAAGACTGACTCCTCCAGCCTGCAGTACAAATCTCTCAACTTCGGACTGGTTACACTGTTTACAAACAGAGTTTTAGCTCTATTGTAACCTTCTTCGCCCATTTTCAACCGCAATTCTTTATTCTCAATAAGAGTTTTAATAGCCATAGCCAAAACCTCCGGATTCCCAGGTTCTACAGCTAAACCAGTTTTGTTATGCTGAGAAACTTCAGTAACACCACTATTGACATCAGAAACAATGGTTGGTATTTTAGAAAGCTGGGCCTCAACTAAAGTTAAGCTGAAGGATTCGGTACGATTCAGGCAGGGTAAAACAAAAATATCGCTGGCTCTAAAAACTGATCCTTTGTTGGTGTTATCCAGTTCGCCCAGGTAATGTACCCGATTGCTTAAACCTAATCGTTTGGTTAAATCTTTACTATCCTGCAAAGTCGGGCCCAATCCGCCTACCAGTAAATGCACTTCGGGCAAATGATTTAAGGCTTGAAGCAGCACATCAACTCCTTTGTATTTTACATGGCGCCCGATAAACGATACTGTAGGTGCGCCTTTCGTATATTTATTTTTAATGTACTCAACTTGTTCGATCATTTGAGGAGTTTCCACAAATGGCTCCTCTTCAGTTCCATGAGGAATTATTTCAAACTTGTCTCGGTAATTCAATAACTCGTCTGAAGTTAATCCATATTTTTCTGTAAATAAAATAATAGCTTTGGCCTTTCTAAGTATTGCGTGGTACATAGGCAGCACCATGTTTCTTAATAACTTCTGGCGAACAATATCAGTATGATGAGTCACTACCAAAGGAACATCCTCCATACCAGCCAGTAAGATAGAGGCTACAGCTATTGGATTGGGCGCATGGAGATGAATAATATCAGGTTTTGCTTTTCTAAGCTCAGAAACCATAGATAAGGTAATTTCCTGGGAAAAGAGTTTGCCTATACTTCCAACGCGTGTTACAGGAATACCATCAACTATTTCTTTTACGAACTTCTGTTCATGGTTAAAGACCAATGCGGAAACATCATGATCTTTTGCGAGTTCAATGCAATTTAGATATGTATTATTTTCGATTCCTCCTTTGTAAGGCGGAAAATACTTGCCAAGTTGAAGAATTTTCATACTATTTAATCATGTATTTGGGGAAATTAATGAAACACAACTATCTGTAATATGATAACGCTGAATGTTAAATAAATACAATTCTCATTGTGTTTTATTAAAATACGCCCAAAGTTAATTAACTTTTTCCAGATTATTAAATTCGTAGTAAGCTTTGCGCATTCTCCTGTATGTTTTAAGGTAAAACGCGATGGGCTTACGAAAATCAAAAACAACCCGGAGAGGATCCCGCTCATAAGTTAAAACCGGTATATGTTCTCCGTAAACTTCAGATATATACCGTTTTCTCTTTAAGCCATTAGCGTTTTGAATAATACTAAAGTAAATAAAATTATTATCGGAAAACTCGTTCAAATCCTTAATTTGGGCTGAATCATAAGGGAGGGTATAATAAATTTCGTCTACTTCTTCCCGCACACAGAAACTTTTGATGTCTTTCAGCGTACCTTTAATCTCATTTACTCCATATCCTGAATAACAATCATCAAAAAATCCAATAAACTGATACGCCAGAGACTTGTTTCGTTTGAAGAAATCTCTGAGTGCTCTGCCCTGATCTGTATATCCGATAATAATTACGTTCTTGCGATTTATATCAAGATTTCTGTAATATTCATATAACTTTAAAAGAACGAATTTGGATAAAACGGTTAGGGTAGCAAAAACACCATAGGAAAGACCTAAATGAAAAAGCGAGAATTGAAAATCAGAAATGATAAAAACGTAGATTCCTAAAGCGATACTATGCATAAAAAACCCAACCAAAGAGCTGAATAGTATTTTTTTGAATCTTCCTAAATTTTCAAGGTGATATATATTACAAAAAATAGCTGACAGAATCCAGGAAAGCATAAAAAAGGCAGTAAACGAAGCGTACTCCGGATTTGACAATTCAGCATTATTGAAACCACCAATTATTATTTGAGAAACTTTAAAAGAAGTTAAAATCAGAAAAATATCTGACATTACAAGAACCAATACCAGAACCTTGGAATAGTTGCTTTTTTTAGCGCTGTTCAGTGAAATCATTATATGTTAACGATAAATATAATTCTAATTAACTTATGTTAAACTTAACTAGCGATTTGTAATTAAGATTTTGTATTAGAAATTTTATAAATAATAAATGAATTATACAAATATAACGCTACTTACTAGTTAAAACAAGTAAAAATTAATTTTTTGATATATGAATCTGCTCAAACCCATGAAAATCATACGCTTTATAAATACGAATATATCTAATCGGCTTTTTTAGAAAAATTAGCTAAAGCACTCAAATGGTACATCTTAAAAATGAACGCGCTTCAATTAATCTGTAATTTAACTATTTTTATATCAATATACTCTTTTAAAAGTAACATTGTTTAATTTTTTTCTGTTTTTTAAAAATATAATAATAACTACCCAAAAAAAATACAATAACTTCATAACAAATACTTAGTATTGTTATAAAAGTTAGTAAACAATTATACGTGAATTGTAATATATAATACTTATATTTTTCTTAGACATATTTAAATATATTTTATGTCTTATGGAAAATTAATTCCTAATCGCCTGTAGTAAGATTTCTGTTCGCGAATAATGATTTGACTTAAAAATAATTTATATTTATTTTCAGAAGTAAAAAAAACCCTATACTTTTGCAACCGTAATTTTCGGTATTGTCCGATGGTGTAACTGGCAACACGTCTGATTTTGGTTCAGAAGAGTCTAGGTTCGAGCCCTAGTCGGACAACATTAGTAAAATCCCGGTTTTACCTAAATCGGGATTTATTTTTGAACACAAGTTCAAACCAATTTGAGAATATGGCTATCGCAAAGCTTTTTTCTGGTACTTCTTCCCAATATCTCGCTGAAAAGATTGCCCAAAACTATGGACAACCTTTGGGGGAAGTTATAGTAGATCGGTTCAGCGATGGCGAAATATCACCTCATTTTATTGAATCAGTACGGGGTTGTGATGTTTTTTTAATTCAATCTACTTTTTCCCCTACCGATAACTTAATGGAGTTATTGCTATTAATTGACGCCGCAAGGCGGGCAAGCGCCAAATATGTAACCGCTGTGGTACCCTACTTTGGATATGCCAGACAAGACCGCAAAGATAAACCCCGGGTTTCTATCGGGGCTAAACTGATTGCCAATCTTTTTTCCGCGGCAGGAGCCGACCGCCTAATGACCTGCGACCTGCACGCGGGACAAATTCAGGGTTTCTTTGATTTTCCTGTGGATCATTTTGACGGAAGCTCTATTTTCGTTCCTTATCTGAAAAACATACCTAAAGATAATCTGGTTTTTGCTTCCCCGGATGTAGGAGGAGTAAAAAGAACACGCAACTTTGCCAAATATTTTGAAGTGGACATGGTAGTGTGCGATAAGCACAGAAAACGTTCTAACGAAGTGGCTAGCATGCAGGTAATTGGGGAAGTGGAAGGAAAAGATGTGGTGCTGGTTGACGATCTGGTAGATACAGCGGGAACACTTTGTAAAGCCGCACAGATTATTAAAGAAAAAGGGGCGATTTCGGTTAAAGCTATCAGCACCCACCCTGTGTTATCCGGAAACGCATACGAAAATATTGAAAACTCAGAACTGGAAGAATTGGTAGTAACGGATACCATACCTTTAAAACGTGAAAGTCCTAAAATTAAGGTATTAACGGTAGCCAGCCTGTTTGCACAGGGTATCCACAAAATTCACGATCACGAGTCTATCAGCCCGTTGTTCATTTCTAACGCAAGATTTTAATTATTCATATTTAACTTTAATTCATTATGAAAACCATAGAGATTATAGGGTTTAAAAGAGCAAATCTCGGTAAAAAAGATGCCAAATACCTGCGCCAGGAAGGTAATGTTCCATGCGTAGTATATGGTGGAAAAGATGAGGTACATTTTTATGCGCCCATGATTTTATTCAGAGATTTGGTGTATACACCGGAAATCCATCAGGTAGACCTAAATATTGAAGGTGATATCCGGCAATGTATTTTACAGGATATACAGTTCCATCCGGTTAATGACATAATTCTACATGCCGACTTCCTGGAACTGAACAAGAAGAAAGAAATAAAAATGGATGTGCCTGTCAAATTGGAAGGCATCCCAATAGGAGTTCAAAAAGGTGGTAAGGTAGCGTTAAAGCTTCGTTCATTAAAAGTGAAGGCATTACCAGATAACATGCCCGATTACATAACCGTAATGGTAGAAAACCTTGACTTGGGAAAATCGGTGAAAGTTGGCGATGTTAAAACAGGCGACTATACGATCCTGACCAGTAATCTGGTTTCGATTGCCACTGTTTCAATACCGAGAGGGTTACGAGGTGGCGATACGGGCGAAGAGGAAGAAGCCGCATAACGCACCTTTTAAAATTTTTAACTTTATTAAATCCTGCTTTTCATCATCGCAGGATTTTTTCTTTTAATCCACCTGTTATTTAGTAATGAAATACCTTATCACAGGATTGGGAAATCCTGGTCCGAAATACGAACTAACACGGCATAACATTGGGTTTTTGGTGCTGGATCACCTGGCGGAACAAATGAACTGTACTTTTACCAGTGGGAAGTTAGCGGAAATGGCAAACAGCAAGCATAAAGGCAGACAATTATACCTGATTAAGCCCGCCACATTTATGAACCTGAGTGGAAAGGCCGTCAACTACTGGCTGCAAGCACTCAAAATACCCAAAGAAAATCTGCTGGTTGTTGTAGATGACATTGCTCTGCCTTTCAGAAAACTCAGAATGCGCCCCAAAGGATCAAGCGCGGGCCATAATGGGCTAAATCATATTGAGCAAACTATTGGCGGGCAAGATTATGTACGGCTTCGCTTTGGTGTAGGAAATAATTTCCCCAAAGGCAGACAGGTAGATTATGTGTTGAGTAATTTTGATCAGGAAGAATTAAATGCATTACCGGAAATTATGGACGTGGCAGCAGAAATGATCCTTTCATTTGTCACCATTGGCGCTGAAAAAACTATGTCGGAGTTCAATAAATAGTTTTTTAAATAAATTGTCCTGTAATCTTAAGTGATAACCATCTTTATAACAATTTTATCGTATAGCAATAGTGAAGTAAGAATTAGTAAGGCTTTTTTTAACCTTATTCTATAAAATATTGTTATACGGTTATGGAAAAAACGCAAGCAAAAAAATCAACAAAAGCCAATCCTGATCAATCAGCAAAAATAAAGGAAGCATATATTGAATATGTACTGGAAAATGGTCATGAACCGGCTTCAGTTTTTCAGTTTATGAAATCTCTGAAAATGAAGGAGTCGGTTTTCTACGATTATTACAACTCTTTTACGGCATTACAAAAAGAAATCTGGAAAGGGTTCTTCGACCAGGCGGTTCAAACCATTGAAAGTGATGAGGTTTTTCGTTCTTATTCTGTAAGAGAGAAATTGCTTGCCTTTTATTATACCTGGATCGAGGTATTAAAAAATAACAGAAGTTACATTATTTACTGCTGGCAGGATCTGAATGCTTTCGACCGCAACTTTGCCCGCAACCAGGGAGAATTTCTTACTGGTTTTAAAAGCTGTTTTATTGATTTTGTGAATGAACTGATTAATGAAGGAAAAGAAAGCAACGAAGTGGCAGACAGGCCTCTGATCAGCAACAATTATGATAAAATTTTGTGGCAACAACTTCTGTTCATCCTAAATTTCTGGGTAAAAGATGACAGCAAAGGATTTGAAAAAACTGATGCTGCCATCGAGAAAGCCGTTAACCTTTCCTTCGATATTATGGGTCGGGGCGCTTGGGATGCTGCTGTAGATTTTGCCCGATTCCTTTACCAAACCCGTTAACCATTCCCCAGTATTTGAAAAGTGAGATAAAGCAGTAGTAAGTAGCAATTCGTTAAAAATGAAAGAACAATCGAAAATTCCTACCTCTAAGGTGCAACGTGCTTCCATGTTTGTAAAAACCGGAGCCAAAGTAGGAGGTAATTACCTTAAATATTATACAAAAAAAGCTTTTAATCGTGATCTGGACCGCAATACGCTACATAACGATAATGCATCCGATATTTATGAAGGACTGAGCGAACTGAAAGGAAGCGCGCTCAAAGTATTACAAATGATGAGCATGGATAAAAACATGTTGCCTACGGCTTACACCGATCGGTTTACAATGGCACAATATAGCGCTCCTCCCCTGTCGTATCCCCTAGTGGTGAAAACTTTCCGGAAATATCTGGGAAAATCGCCTTCGGAGTTTTTTGATACTTTCACTAAAAACGCGGCCAATGCGGCCTCTATCGGGCAGGTGCACCAGGCCACTTTGGAAGGAAAAAAACTGGCAGTGAAAATTCAGTATCCGGGCGTAGCCGAAAGCGTAAGTTCCGATTTAAAGATAGTCCGTCCTTTCGCGGTTCGTATTTTGAATATTAGCGACAAAGACCTGGATCATTATCTGGAAGAGGTAGAATCAAAACTAATTGAAGAAACTGATTATATGCTGGAAATGAAACGTTCGGTTAGTATTTCTCAGAAATGCGCGCACATCGAAAATCTGTTCTTTCCTGAATATTATCCTGAGCTTTCGTGTGAGAAAATAATTACGATGGAATGGCTGGAGGGCGACCATCTTAAAGAATTTCTGAAAAAAAATCCAACCCAGGAAGTCAGAGACCAAATAGGACAGGCACTCTGGGATTTTTACGATTACCAGATTCATACGCTGCGCGAAGTACATGCTGACCCGCACCCGGGTAATTTCCTGCTTCAGGAAAATGGCACATTAGGTATTATAGATTTTGGTTGTGTGAAAGAGATTTCTGAAGACTTTTATCAGAAATATTTCTGGTTGCTGAGAAAAAACATTTCTGTAGACGAACAGGAACTTGACAAAATCTTTTTTGATTTGAATTTCCTCAACGAAAAAGATACTCCAAAAGAGAAAGTGCTATTCAAGGGTATTTTTAAAGATATGATTGGCATGTTGGGCAAACCTTTTCATTATGATGAGTTTGATTTTAGCGATAACTCTTATTTTGAGGAAATCTATGCGTTAAGTGAACAAATTTCTAATATGAAAGAAGTAAGGGAATCGCGCTCAGCCCGGGGTCCGAAAGATGCCCTGTACATCAATCGTACCTACTTTGGTTTATATTCTATTCTCAATGAGCTAGGCGCTAAAATACTTACCCGAAAACCCGAGTGGCTCGCCGCTGAAGTTTAGCGGGTTTACAGACCACAAGCTTATATACTGATTTACTTTATCAGAAGAAGGATTGATCCTGCTATCAATCCTTTTTTTGTATTGGTTGAACCTGCAAATTCGCCCATTAAAGTTACCTTTCTGGTTTCTTAGTCTCCATCAGCACATATTTACCAACTATAAAATTGTATAATTATAAAAGAATTTAAAACTTAAGCTTTATTCTATTTTCAATTTATCACTACTACCTGTGAAATACTATCTGATTGCCGGCGAAGCCTCAGGCGACACGCATGGCGCTTTACTAATGAAAGCGTTAAAAAAAGAAGATCCTGAAGCCCAATTCAGGGTGTGGGGAGGCGATTTGATGGAGGAAGCCGGTGGCGAACTGGTAAAACATTATAAAGACCACGCTTTTATGGGCATTGCAGAAGTGGTGGTGCATTTAAAAACTATCAGGAAAAATATAGCATACTGCAAACAGGATCTGGCACAATACCAGCCTGATGTGGTCATATTTATCGACTATTCCGGATTTAATTTGCGAATCGCCAAATTTGCCAAGCAAATCGGATTAAGAACCTTTTATTATGTGGCTCCACAAATATGGGCCTGGCGACAGTACCGGATTAAAGATATTAAAAAGTACCTGGACCGTGTTTTTATTATTTTTCCATTTGAAAAAGATTTTTACGCCAAACATAACTACAAAGCCGATTTTGTAGGTTATCCGTTGATCGATACTATTGAAGAGAAAGTTAAAAATTCGCCTGATTTTAATACTTTTATTGAGAAAAACAATTTACCTGATACACCTATTGTCGCGCTGCTGCCCGGCAGCCGCAAGCAGGAGTTAAGCAATATGTTACCCGTAATGGTAAAAATGATTGATAAGTTTAAGAATTATCAATTCGTAATAGCAGGTACTTCTTCCATTGACCGTTCGTTTTACGATTCTTTTTTAGAAAATCGGCCCGTGAATATTGTATTCAATCAAACCTATGATTTGCTTTTTAACGCACGGGCAGCCTTGGTTACTTCGGGCACCGCTACCCTGGAAACTGCCCTGCTAAAAGTGCCAGAGGTGGTTTGTTACAAAACAAGCTGGCTTACTTACCGGGTGGTTAAAACTCTGATTAAGATACGGTTTATCTCGCTGACCAATCTGGTAATGGACAAAGAAATTGTAAAAGAACTGATTCAGCATGAATTTACCGCTGAAAACCTGAAGAAAGAACTTCATTTATTGCTCAACGACAATGAACACCGGAAAAAAATGCTTACTCATTTCGATGAGCTTACCAAAAAATTAGGCAATGGTGGCGCGCCGGCAAGAGCCGCAAAAATAATGTATCAGGATTTAAAAAAGTAAAACAGAGCCAACCTTACTCCGTTTCAAAATTATTTTTATTCTTCTTTAAAATTTTGAACCTGGTAAACCAAACCAATACCAAGCCCCTGGCTAAGCTGAATCTGATCGTCCTGATTGTTATCATACAGGAAAATAGCTGTTAAATTTACATTAATATATTTAGTAACTTGAGCCGAAATGGCAACATCCAATCGGTGGTCGATAGAATCAAAAGAAAAGTCTTCGTAATTGGCAAATAACTGATAGCGGGTTTGTAAATTGAGATTTTCTGTAAGCTGTTTATCCAGGCTCGTCAAAACCTGTAAGGCATACCATTCGTAACGTACGGTTTCGCCAATTTCGACACCATAGTTTTTGGGTGGTACCCCTGCTTCGTTCAGGTAAAGTCGCGTGTCTCTAACATAAGTAATGCGGGGGGAAAACGGGCTTAAGCGCAACCAGAAATAATCATTTGGCTTGTATTCGAAGCCCAGAGAGGCCGTTAAAAATCCGGGAGCCATAAACTTGGAAATCAGGAATCGGTTGTCGTCATCATCATACCGGTAACCCTTGCCAAACTGCGTAAGAAAATTCAAAGAAAGATAGATGTCCCAGTTTTTCGAAAAATCATACCCTAACTTTGAATCAATAAAAATTCTATCCTGGGTTTTTCGTGCATTTTTCAGGTTCTGGTTTTTAACCACTCCATATAATAATTCAAGGATATTATCGTACGACCATTTCCCTTTTTCGTAGCTGGCTGTTGTATTAAGAAGAGCGCCTAGTGCTATCGAATTAGTTCCTCCGCCCGTCCAGTTATCGCTAAATGAAGCCTGGCTAAAATTTAGCCCGCCATTAAACGACAACTTCCAGGCAGAATCTGCCGGCGCCAGGGTAAGTGTATCAGTTTGGGTCCACCCATTCAGGGTAAGCAAAAAAATACTGCATAGTAAAACTATTATTTTCATAAAATGCTTTGATTACTTGATAAAAATGGAATAAAATCAGTGTAGGTAATTTTTATTTTTCCTGAAACAGGTGTACATCTCTCTGAGGAAATGGGATGGTAATTCCTTCCTTGTCAAAAGCTTTTTTAACATTCTCAGTTTTCTCGAAAAAAACGTTCCAGAAATCAGCATTATTCACCAAAGCCCTTACCTTAAAATTCACGGAGCTTTCGCCTAATTCTGAAACGTTGATGTAGGGAGTATCTCTGTCCAGAATTCTTTCATCAGTAAATATCACTTCTTTGATTACTATTATGATCATCCAACCCACAATAAGCGTTATAATCGCTAATACCAGTTTGGGAGTATAAATAATAACCAGATCTATCGCTTTCTGATAATAGTAATCCAGGTTGAGGTTTTCCATAATAAATAAGTGATTTAAGTTAGTTGGCTGCTACAAAACAAAGCACTTAATGGTATAACTACAAAAATTACTGATAGATATGTCATTATTTTCTTTTATCAGAAAGTAAGCATTATAGATAAAGTATCTTTTAAATTTTTCTACAATAATTGGTTTATACCTGGGTTGTATCTATGTAAATCTGTATAAAATAGCTGAAAAAGGCTTTAATTTTTTATTTCATAACCCGTTTAAAAATATTTAAATTTTTTATCAGAACAATTCAATTTTCTCGTTAAATTGAAGCATACACATTACTTACTAATAAATGAAGAAAACTGAATTTAAAATATTCCAGGAGGTGATATGGTTTCAGAATTTTACCTTACCAAATTCGTTATTAAATTCCTTTTTCTGGCCTTTATGTGGGGCTTCGTTATTCCAGGCTATGCACAAAAAGTAGCTTTGGTAATGAGTGGTGGGGGCGCGTTAGGAATTTCCCACATAGGCGTACTTAAAGCGCTGGAAGAAAAAGGAATTCCGGTAGATTATGTAATCGGTACCTCCATGGGTGGTGTGATTGGCGCGTTTTACGCAGCCGGCTATTCGCCTGCGGAAATGGAAAAAATTGTAATTTCTAATGAGTTTCACGATTGGATTGCGGGTAATCTGGAAGACCAATACCGATATTTACTTTTCGAAAAAGAAAAAGATGCTGCCTTTACCTATTTTAAGCTAGGCATTGATAAACACTGGAAAGTATCGCTGAAATCTACCTTTGTACATGATGACGCGATGGATTTTGCCCTGGCAGAATTTCTGGCCCGTCCCTCCGCCGCCGCCCGGAATAATTTCGATAGCTTGCTGGTTCCCTACCGTTGTGTAACTTCCGATATATTTACGCAATCGTCTGTGGTACTGGAAGACGGAAACCTGAGCGATGCCGTTAAAGCTACCATGACCATTCCTTTGTTTTTCAGTCCGGTAAAAGTAAAAGGCAGGTACCTGTTCGATGGGGGCATTTACGATAACTTTCCCGCTAGGAAAGCGCTTGAAATTTTTAAACCTGATGTGCTCATTGGCATAAATGTTTCGTCGGTAAATTTGCAGGAATATCCTGATGAAGATGAAAAATACCTTTCGCGTTTGTTAGATTACCTGCTTATCGCTAAAAGCGATTCGGTAGAGGTTACAAAGCATGGCGTATACATCAGTCCTGATTTGGAAACTTTTTCCGGGTTTGACTTCAACAGGGCTGCCGAATTAATCGATCAGGGGTATAAGGCTACTATGGCCAAGATGAGCCAGTTAGAGGCCAAAATAAACAGACGGGTCGATAGCATTACCATAGAACGGAAAAGAGCGCTTTTCAGAACAAATTTTCCAGAATGGAAGTTTGGCCCCACCAAAATGAATTCCCTTAACGGAAAAGAAAGCCATTATGTCAAAGAAATGATCCGTTTGAATGAGAAAGATTTAACGTTGCGAAACATAAAAAAAACTTATTGCCGCCTGGTAGAAATCGATAATTTTGAATCGCTGCAACCCACCTTTGTGTATGATAAGGAAAAAGAACGCTTTAACCTGGAATTGCAAACAAAGCCCAACAAAAATATAGAATTGGGAGTGGGTGGAAACATCGCTTCCCGGAACATCAGTCAGATATTTTTTGGCGTCAACTATAAACGAATGGGCAAATATGCGTATACTTTTTCAGGAAACGTATATGCCGGGCCTTTCTATAATTCAATGGCAACTGCTGTAAGGCTCGATTACCCTACTAAAACTCCTTTGTACATCAAACCTAATTTTACTTACAATCGATGGGACTATTTGGGAATCAACGACTTATTTAGGGCCAAGGGAAATAATACTATTCTGGTACAAAACGACAGGAAAGTTGGATTGGATGCCGGCTTGTCTCTTGGCAGAAAAAGCGAACTCATTCTTGCGTCTTCCTATTTCAAGATGAACGACTACTATAGCCCGCTCTCGTCTTTTACTTCACATGACACCCTAAGCCATACCGTTTTTACCGGTCATACCATTAGCCTGAAATACCGCAGAAATAATCTGAACCGGAAAAAATACGCTTCAAAAGGAACCTTAGTTGAAATTACCGCCCGCTATGTAAATGGTACCGAAAACTATCAGCCAGGTTCACGCGCCAAATCAATTGGGATCGATCAGCCTGTAACTACAAGGCACCAATGGTACACACTGAAACTAGACGCTGAAAAATATTTTACAATAGGGTGGTACAGTTTGGGAGCCTCAGTGGAAGCTGTTTCGTCAAACCAGACTTTTTTTAGTAATTACATGTCCACTTTAATTAATTCTCCTGCTTTTTACCCTTTGCAGGATAGCCGGTCCACCTTTATCAACAACTTCAGAAGTTTCGACTATGTAGGCGTAGGATTAAAGAATGTATTTCGTTTTACCAAAAAGCTTGATTTCCGAGGCGAAATATATGCTCTCAATAATTTTTCACCACTTACTACCAATCAGGACGATCCGAGCAGTCAGTTTATTGGAAAAGAGGCTACCAGTACTTTAGTAGGTTCGGCCAGCGTGGTATTTCATTCGGTGTTGGGTCCGGTAAGTTTAAGCGCAAACTATTACGATGCACAGGTAGATACCGGCCAATTTGGTATTTTGTTCAATATCGGGTTTTTAATATACAATAAAAGACCACTGGAATAAGCCGAAGGTTTTTCACTTCCACTGAAATAGTGTATTTTTCCGGCTGAAGGTTTTAGTTCTATGCAAAAAGTTCTTATTATTTTTATTGGCGGCGGACTGGGCAGCATTTCCCGGTATCTGCTTACCAAATTTGTGATACAGCAATTCAAAGCGCCCTTTCCCCTGGGCACCTTTACAGTTAATATATTGGGCTGTTTACTGATCGGAATTTTTGTGGCTTACCTGGAGAAAACGGCAAATTTAAATCCGGCGTGGGCATTGTTACTTACCACAGGATTCTGCGGTGGGTTTACTACCTTTTCTACATTTTCCTTAGAAAATACCCTCCTTTTGAGAAATGGTGATTATCTGACCTTTTTTGCCTACACAATGCTGAGCGTTGTAATTGGGTTAAGCGCTGTTTTTTTTGGTTTTTTCCTCATCAGAAAACTGTAAACAAACGGCTACCCCTCAACCGGATCGCGCAGCAAGGGCATACTCATACAATGGGTACCGCCCCGGGCCCTGGACAATTCTGCCGAAGGTAACAAAATGAGCGTATCGCCTTTTACAATTTCATCCACAGCTTTTCCACTTTCCACAGCTTCAATAATTTCGCCGGAGTGCATAATCGCGAATCCTCTTTTTCTGAATTCTTCTTCCGTTTTAATATTCCGGTCATAACCAATTATCACACCTTCGCGGATTGCCAGAAAATTACAGGCATCGGTCCACTGTTCACGTTCGCTGTAAGGAAATACACCACCGGCACATAGAATGATATCACACTGATCGGCCTTAAAATCTTCCATACTAATCTGTTCAAACAGGTCGTCCAGGTAATCCAGTTTATTTACCGAAACTGTATAGCTGTTGGTTGAAATCGGAATCCGGGTAAACTGTGTAATATCTACCTGATAGATGGGCTCACTGTGTTTGGCCGACAGATTCCCCGCAAAATCAAAGTTTTTGATGCGGCCTTCAATTTCATTTTTTGAAAACGGGCTGAACAGCACCCAGGTATCTTTTTTAATCTGGGTAAATACGGTATCGATATGCATGTAGGTTCTTTTCTGCGGAATTTTTACTACCGAAACTTTTTGTACAATATTTTTATTGAACAAAGTTTCTGTTAATTTATCAATAGCCGTTACTGAAGTGCGCTCACTCAGGCCCACGATCACATGCCCGGGACTAATCATCATTACATCACCACCCTCGATGGATACAGATTTCAAACCCATTTTTTCCTCGCTGGCAGCAAAAAACAAATCCCTTTCCTTTAATTCAATTACTTTATGCGACAATTTGCCCGCTTCGTTGCTAAGCAGTTCAAAATTGGCAATATACCGGAACAAAAGCGACTCACGCTCACGGGCTTTCTCAAAAGGCTTATTTAATAGCAGGTGGTTATGAATGGTAATGCCTATATCCCGGGTAAAAATTAAGTTGGGCAAGGGCGCGAATACATATTGCTCTACGCGATTTTTCTCTTTAAAAATCCCGGTTATCAGTATGCGGGCCAATTCTTCCGGATCCGTAGCCAGCAACATTTCCTGTACTTCCAGGCTGCATCGTTCAATGGCACATACCGAGGGCACTACCTGATTTTTAATGGTATCATTTTTCAGGGTATTCGCCAGAATTTGTTCAAAATCTATCACATATTGTGAAAAAAAGGCATTGTTTTGGGAAGACTTCTCGTAAGCGGCATCTCCGCCTTTTCCCTTTATTTTTTCAGGATCGAGAAAGCAAAGTAACACCTTCAGATACTCATTGTATTCCTGTTGCATTTGTTCCAGGTAAACAATATCATCGTACAGCAACTGATCTTTCATGCGGGGTACAATTTTCCCGATTCCCGCGTCTGGTTTATGAATCAGCAAACGCCGCAAATTGCCTATTTCGGAGGTAACATTAATATTTTTAGCCATTTGGGTTGTGTTTTTACAGATAAAAAAATATGATTTGTATGCTGCTGAAATTTCATTCTATTCAGAGCAGATTAGAATAATAATTGCTAAAATAGCCGGAAACACGTTCTTTGTACACATTTATTTTTATTTTTGCTGGCTCAGTCATTCAAATGTATGAATATTTTAGAAAAAATAGTTACAAGAAAAAAGGAAGAGGTTGCCGAAGCCAAACTCAAAAATCCGGTTGAAAAGTTAGAAAAAACCGATTTTTTCCAGCGCGATCCTATTTCATTGGTAGCACACCTCACCAAAAAAAATTCCAGTGGTATTATTGCCGAATTCAAACGAAAATCTCCTTCCAAAGGAATAATCAATGCTGTGGCTGACGTAGCGGAAACTACTACCGGTTATGCACGGGCCGGTGCTGCCGCGCTTTCTATTCTTACCGACGAGGATTTCTTTGGCGGCGCTAACCAAAACCTCATTATTGGCCGCCAACATAATGTGTGTCCTATTTTAAGAAAAGATTTTACCATAGATGAATACCAGGTAATTGAAGCCAAATCTATTGGAGCCGATGCCATTTTACTGATTGCCGCTATTTTAACCCCTCAACAAATTCTGCAACTGGGAAGTTTGGCCAAATCGCTCGGGTTAGAGGTTTTATTAGAAGTACACAATCAGCAGGAAATTGAAGAGACGATCGCTCACAATTATGTGGCCGAAAGCATAGATCTGGTAGGGGTGAATAACCGTAATCTCAAAACTTTTGAGGTAAGCATCGAAACATCTATGCGGTTGTCAGAATTAATTCCCGATAATTTTGTAAAAATTTCAGAGAGTGGTATCAGTAACCCGGTCAGTATTAACCAGTTGAAACAATATGGTTATCAGGGATTTCTAATTGGTGAGAATTTTATGAAAACTGATCATCCTGCTAAAGCCTGCCAGGAATTTATACAATCGCTATAGCGGTAACGACTTAAATTTTCCGGGTAATTATAAAGTAATGGGAATCATTTTAATAGGCACTTTCAGAATATCTTTAAAATCTTCGCCAGATTCTTTCATATCCTCATCTTCTTCGTCGTAGTACCACTTTACCAGTACCTCATACCCATTTAAGTGGATTACTTCGAGCTTGCGTAAAATATCAACCAGACATTTGCGGGAACTGGTATTAAAATACTCCAGCTTAATTGAAAAATGAGTTACATTATTAGGTTGGATGGCATATTCGTCGAGCCACTCCATCATTGGCCGGTAAAATTCAACAGAATTTTCAGGAATGGAGCGCCCTGAAATTTCAAAAATGCTGCTTTCAGGATCAAAGGTTACTTCGGGTGTTTTATTTTTTTTATCCAGATTAAGACTTTCCACTATAATTTATTTACCTAATGGCCAAAAAAGTTAAGAATGAACAGTAGCACTAAGGCTAAAAATGGCATTTTTATTACCTACTTTTTCAAAACTATACGTTAATTTGCTTTCAGAGTTTCTTACAATATCGATCATGCCCAACCCTGCTCCTCCTTGCCTGGACATCCGCCCTCGCATCAGCTTTTTAAGATAGGCCGCCCGCAGTTGTTCGCCATTCATCGCGTTGATTTTATCTATTTTTTCTTTCAATGTTGTAGCTACACTGTTGCTTACATAATTGCTGGCTGATATTACATAGGAAGACGCGTATTTATCAAGCGTAAATTTTACTGGCTGAAAGGTTTCTTCCTGTTGAATGCTCGAAAAATTAGAATAATGGTGATATATATTTTGCACCATTTCCACTACAATTTTAAAAACCTTTTTCTTAACTTTTACATTTTTTTCAATACCATTGAGTTTATTCTCAACCAGTTTAAGAATATTATCCAGAGAGATATCGGTTATATCACCTTGAAAAGAGAGCAGGTTGTGATTTTTATCTTCCAGAGAATTTATATATTTAACAATTCCACCCATGTATTTATTAACAAAACGAAATTTTACGGAAAATTATACATTAAAAACTAATAATCCACCTTTCTTCAAGTTTAATAACAAATTATTAATAAAATATGTTAAAATTACCCAAATTATAAAAATGTAATATCAACCTGCATTCCCTATTTTTTTCTCCGATTTTATAGCTATGCTTTTCCTGAATACTTATAAAATAACAAGCTTATTTATAATCCAATTACAGATTTGACTTGTTAAAATACAAAAAGCAGCAAAATAACCCATACTCCTGTTATGTATTATAATCCTAATATCCTGCGGCAAAAACTGAAATTAGGAAGACTTTTAAGGTAAAATTCAGAAAAAATCAGGTTTCAGGCATTAAAAAGAAGGAACCTCAATCTTATCAGGGCTGTTACTTTTTGAAAAATATAAGATAATTGTTACGAAGAAAATTCTTTTTTATTCGCGCAATAAGAATAATTCTAATTGTAAAATTGCCAGGTAATCGCTAGTCAACCTAACCCAATCTTTGTATAATATTAAAAGGTGTCATGTAAGAATAAAGAGAAAAAACGCATTATAATTAGAGAAAAAATAAAATGTAATCAAAATAGCTATTTATCAACAATGCATATTGATTGCTATTTCACTTAATCGCTATACAAACTAAAATAAAATACAGTGAATTTATCCCTCTGATACCCGAATAACATATGTTTTCACTGATTTGTTTCTAAGGATAAAAAGATTGTTACTAATGTGAGAATGGTGTAAAAGTTACTTTAGAAATACTTTTGAAGCAAGTAAGGTTATTCATTTATTAAAAGAAATTTAAATTTTGTTATTTTACGTACAATAATTTTGGTGAGTTTGGAAAGCTTTTAAACATGGTAAATCAATTTGTTATAATTTTTGTTAAAATAATCATGTTTTAAATGCTTTTATCCCTAAATCGAGAAAATATTACACATAAAATCAAAGCGGATAAATTAATATTTTCTGTTTTACGAACCACTTAATAAAACCTCCTTCTATCTGAAATTGTAAATTATTTTAGCAACATTTGTTTAATTATGATTCTAAATAGCTGCTCAGAGACCATCATTATATATAAGCAGCGATGCTATTGAAAATTCAGTTTTCATATTATTATAGCCGAAAAAAATTAAAAAGCATTGAAGTATTACATGAATTTTAAAGGGTAAGGTTGGCCTATATATAATCATTTTAAAATAATAGCTATTTTCGCCTGGATATAGCTTAAGTTGAAACTGTCAATTTCAAAGCAATGAACGATCAGAAAATTATTATAGGCGTAATGGGGCCCGGCGAAGGTGCCACCAACGAAAATATTCAGAATGCTTACCAGTTAGGTAAATTGATTGCCCGTGAAGGTTGGGCAACCTTAAGTGGCGGCAGAAATGTAGGTGTAATGTATGCCGTTTGCCGCGGAGCCAAAGAAAATGGAGGACTTACCATTGGTATATTACCCGGAAATGACCAATCCAGTGCCAGCGATGCGGTAGATATTCCTATTATTACAGGCATGGGATATGCCCGTAACCTGATTAATGTGCTAACTCCGCAAGTAATAATTGCCTGTGGATTAGGAGCCGGCACGGCTTCAGAAATCGCCCTGGCTATTAAATCAGACAAAGAGGTTATTTTACTGGGGCATTCGGAGGAAAGTATTACTTTTTTTAATGAAATTACCAAAAATAACGATATACTTACTGCTGATACTCCGGAAGAGGTGATCCGCCTGGTTAGGAGTATTCTGGAATTTAATTTCGCATAAAGATTAACATTTTGATATCGTTATTATGTTGTGTGCAAAAAACCATTCCCATCCTTAGCTTGCGTCGAGGACGGCGACTCGCCATTTTATAGCAATTCTGACTACTGCTTAAATTATTTTTGAAAAAATTTCTAAAATTCACCAGATTACAGCTTCTCAGATTACCTGCTGAACAATAACGTAACAATTAAGGCTGAAAAAAAAATGAAGTTTGCACATTTCTTCATAAACTGGCAAATTACACTCTGAAATAAATATTTTCTTATCAGCCAATATACATCTTTTATATTTCCAGGCTTTTTTTTCCTTACGCTGTTAGTGGTTATGCTGAGTGCCATTCGCGCCACGTGTAATACCAAAGTAGTGAGTCTGATTGTCGGGATGCTGGTGCTCATCAACCTGGTGCTTGATCCGGTGCTGATCTTTGGTATCGGCCCAATTCCGGCTTTGGGCATACAGTGCGCGGCTATCGCTACGGTTATGGCTAATGGCATTAGCCTTATTTTCTCCGCTTATCAATTAAAAGCTACTTTTCCTGAGTTCAAATATGGGGTAGGGATGAAAAAATTACGCAGTGGCGGACTGGAAATTCTTCAGATCAGTTTGCCCATTGCTGCCACCAATCTGATTTTACCGGTAGGTACCAGCCTTTTAACCAAACTGGTTGCTGGTTATGGCGCACAGGCGGTGGTGGCCTTTGGCATCACCTACCGCATTGATATGATTACCATATTATTTTTTACGGCGCTCACCGCCACCCTTACTCCATTTCTGGGACAGAACCGGGGAAGGAATAATTTGGCCAGGATTAGAAAGGAATTGGTTATAGCCTGGGAATTTTAATTATTTTTAGTTTACTCGCAGCGATTATTTTGCTGATATGGCAGCAAAAGGTCGGCGAAATTTTCACAGCAAAATCAGCAGATTCATGCTTTTGTGGCGTCGTACTTCACTATTGTTCCCTGGGGTTATGCTTTTAATGGCATTGTTATGGTAACGCCGGCAATTTTAAATGTTTATTATAAACCATTTACTGCAGCCGGGCTGGCGGTACTTCAGTTATTTATTTTGTATATTCCCATGGCATACTGGCTGTCTGGCAATTTTGGAATAGAAGGAATTTTCCTGGCAAATCCAATTTCCTATGTAATTACTACGGGCATTGGCCTATGGCTTATTAAATCAATCTTATTTCCAAAAAGAAGATTAACAAAACATAACTTTTAATTTAGCAAAACAGTTTAATTAATAACCATATATAATTTTAATAAATTCATAAATCTTTGTATTTAATCGGTTTAATTGTTAGTAGATTATTTACCTCAGTTTTGTGAGCGTGTACCATGAAAAAGCAGGCTGAAACAACCATACCCACCCAATACGGGATATTTCAATTGATAGGATATTCGGACAAGGAACAGGATCCTACACCGCATTTAGCGCTAGTTAGTAAAAAAGCTGATTTAAGTAAAACAACCCTGGTCCGCATTCATTCTGAATGTATGACGGGCGACGTGTTCGGCTCGTTACGCTGCGATTGCGGTGAACAACTAAATGAAGCCATGCGATTAGCTGGTAAAGAAGGGGGCGTTATTGTGTATCTGAGGCAGGAAGGCCGGGGCATTGGCCTCCTTAATAAAATGAAAGCCTATAACTTGCAGGATCATGGTTATAATACCGCAGAAGCTAATTTAAAACTGGGTTTTGAAGTCGATCTTCGTAAGTTTAACATCGCTGTTGAAATTTTGAAAGATCTGGGTGTGCAGTCTGTCAAACTTATGACTAACAATCCTATCAAAATGAGTTCCTTTGATAATACAGGAATAAAAGTAATGGGAAGGGTTCCTTTAGAAATTGAGCCTCACAAAGAGAACCTGGAATACCTACGCACCAAGCAGGAAGTGATGGGGCACCTCATTAATGTGGACAATCATACAACCTACTTGCAGGATAATGGGAATGGAATATGATTCGCTGTGGAAGAGTTTATTGGTTCTGGAAAAAAAAATAGCTGCTTCTTCACATCCTGTCAGTTATTGTACCATGGCTTTGGAAGCGGAAGGTGAAGTTACGCTTAATGCTATGTTACCGGCTTCTGTTCACCGTTCCACTTTAGTTGTTTCGAATGGCAGCAACCCGGATTTTGAAATAAACGCACAGGAACCTTTCTGCCGGATTAACGGCAACCTGGAATGTTGTATTGAAAACAAAGGAAACCTGAGCCAGGAAACCTGGAATTTCCTTAAAATGTATCTTCCTTACTGTTTTCTGCCGCTACAGGCACGCAAAAAGGAAAGGGCAATCGCAATCGCTCACTTCGCGCAAACCCTGGACGGAAAAATTGCTACGCCCAGTGGCGATTCCAAATGGATTGGCAACCAGGAAAATCTAATCCATGCCCACCGCATGCGCGCCTTGTGCGATGGTATTCTGATTGGTTCTAATACCCTGATCCAGGATAAACCCTCTTTAACCGTGCGCCATGTGCCCGGCGAGAATCCTGTAAAAATTGTTATTTCTTCTTCTGAAAATGATTACACGAGCCTGTTATCGGGTAATCCGGACAAAGTAATTGTATTGGGTACTAAAAAATCGTCGTGCCCTGAAAACTGTGATTTTATAGGTTTTCCGCCAACCCATACAGGCAGAATAGCCCCCAAAACTATTTTGCGTCGTTTGTATCAGGAGTATGGCATCCATTCGGTGTACATTGAGGGTGGACCGGTTACTACTTCCTATTTCCTGGCAGAAAAAGCTATTGATATTTTACAAATTCACATTTCACCACTTATTCTGGGTTCAGGAAAAAGCAGTTTCGTGTTGCCGCCTGTGGATAAAATAAGCAATTCTGTTAAATTTAATCAGTTTCATTTTCAACCTGTGGGCGATACTTTTATGTTTGTAGGCAGTATTAACTAAAGTTACATGAAAGTTCCACTGGCCCTCTGGCATATTTCCGCGGAAAAGTCTACCCTACAGGAAGCGGCTTATCCGGAAATTCAGGATAAAGTCTGTGAAATTCGCGCCTTATATTCACTGGTAAGTACCGGCACTGAACGACTGGTAGCTTCAGGCCATACCCCACCGGAATTATACCATGCGATGCAGGTTCCTTATATGGAGGGCAATTTTTCTTTTCCCATCAAATATGGTTATTCTTTGGTAGGAAAGGTAATGAAAGGACCTTTTCAGGATAAACTGGTACATGTGCCGCACCCCCATCAGGATGATTGCCGGGTAGCAGCCCGGGATGTTTTTCCTGTTCCTGATGCCGTACCCGCTATGCGGGCTACCCTGGCGAGCAACCTGGAAACGGCTGTCAATGCGGTATGGGATGCCGGTGTTAGCGTAGGCGACCGGGTGTGTGTAGTGGGCTTTGGCATTATCGGGTCGCTGGTAGCCCGATTGCTTTCTATGCTGCCTGCTGTATCCTTAACCATAGTAGAAAAGGATAACTACCGAAAAAAAGCTGCCCAAGCGATGGGATTTGAGGTTTCATATCCAAAAAACATACCGCCTAATTTAGACATTGCTTTTCATTGCGGCAGTACAGCTGCCGGCCTGCAAACCTGCATCGATGCAGTAGGGTTGGAAGGAAAAGTAATAGAAATGAGCTGGTATGGTAATAAACCGGTAGAAATTAATTTAGGACAGAGTTTTCATTCCCAAAGAAAGTCTATTATCTGTTCGCAGGTTTCCCGGTTGCCAGACAGCCATCAGGCAAGGTGGGATTTTAAAAGAAGAAAAGAGGTCGTATTTGAGTTACTGAAAAGTCCGGATTTTGATCAGCATATTACTAAAATAGTTCCTTTTACTGAACTTCCCGAGGTTTTTTCTGAAATTAGAAAGGCAAGTTCTAAACAATTAGCATGGGTTGCCGATTATCAATAAAAGATTTTTTAAGAAATTATAATTTATCATGTACAGTGTTATTATCCGGGATCATATGATGATCGCCCATTCTTTGAAAAGCAAGGCATTTGGTCCGGCACAAAACCTGCATGGTGCTACCTATGTGGTAGATGCTGAATTCAAAAGTGAGCAGGTTGACGAAAATAACATTGTGATTGATATAGATATTGCCACGAAAGTGTTGAACAAAGTACTGAGTCCGCTAAAGTATCAAAATCTGGATGACCTGAACGTATTCAGCAACCAACTTACTACTACCGAATTTCTGGCAAAATATATTCATGATCAGATCGCTGCTGAGATAAATAATAATTTCAAAGGAACATTGAAAGTTACTTTGGGAGAATCGCATGTGGCCTGGGCGACATACGAAGGTAAAGTTGGCTAAATTTTTTGTATTGAAAGCACCGAAAACCTTATACTTTGTACTTCCTAACGATCCGGCTGGCATTTCTGGTGGAAATATTTATAATCAGTATTTTATTAAGGCCTTGCGGGAGCAATATACTTTGATTGAAAAAATATCTTTCGCGGCCTACCAACAGGCCATTTATAACAACATTCCGGGTATTTACTGGGTAGATAGTTTGTTGCTGAACCAGATGCAACCCTTGCTTCGTAAGCAGCGAGCTAATGTTACTTCCTGCTTTATGCTGCACCACCTGGAAAGTTTATTTCCTGAAAAAGGAAAATCTTCAGAAGAGGTTTTTCGTCAGAAAGAAAAAACAATTCTGGACTGGTTTTCTGCCTTCCTGGTTACCAGCGATTTTTCAAAACAATACCTGCTGAAAAATCAGATCCTTCAGCCTGTTATTGTAATTCCACCCGCTGTGAGTTTTCCGGTTTCAGCATCCAATAATAGCTATGAAGGAATAGAAGCACTTATGGTGGGCAATCTGATTGAAAGGAAGGGCATCAGAGAGTTTCTGGAAAGTATGAGCCAACAATCTTCTCAATTTCCACACAACTTCAGTTTGCGGATTCTGGGGCGCACTGACATAGACCCCGACTATGCGAAAGCCTGTGAAAAAATTATAGCTGAAAACCAATTCCTGAAAACACGCGTTCACCTGATCGGGCCAGTGCCGCATGAAAAAATGCCTGAGTGCTATAAAAATAGCAATCTGGTAATTTCACCCTCCGCCATGGAAACTTTCGGAATGGCATTGCAGGAAGCCATAGCTTTTGGCATTCCGGTTTTAGCCTGCAAGGGTGGCTATGCACAGTATCATATTGAAAATGGCAAAACCGGACAGCTTTTTTCTTCCATCGCCGATCTGACTCAACATCTGATTCATCTGGTTAATAACCCTGAAAAATTTGATGAAATGAGAGGGGCTGCTCAACAAACCGCCCGCGAGCTGATCCGTTATACATGGAATGACGCGGCTCAATTGTTTATTTCCAAGTTAAAATCGCTAGGCATTAATTAGGTTTTTATGAATTCGGAAACAAGTTATTATATTGATTGGCTGAACACCCGGTATCCGTTTGACGCAGCCGGAAGAAATCGAGAAATAAAAAAACAATTTCTCGAATTGATGAATTCCAAAGGAAAAGCCACCCTTTCTCTCGTTGATATTGGAGCAGGCACCGGATCGAACTGCCGGTACTGGATCGACAGAATTCCCCAGCACCAGCACTGGAAACTGATAGAACAGAATCCGGCTTTTATCAAACCCTGTTTGGAAAACCTGACCCATTTTGCCATTGAACAAGGTTACCACCGCGAACACCATCCCGCCGGCCTTACCATGGTGGCAGGCGAAAAGCATATTCACATCGACCTGCTCAATGTTTCCCTG
Source organism: Cyclobacteriaceae bacterium (assembly GCA_041745535.1). Classification (GTDB taxonomy): domain Bacteria; phylum Bacteroidota; class Bacteroidia; order Cytophagales; family Cyclobacteriaceae; genus JBGTIS01. The sequence goes on from JBGTIS010000022.1 coordinate 56,384, forward strand.
TTTGAGGTCGGCATAGCCACCGATTTATCTCAAACAGATGCCATTACAGCCAATGCTGTGTTTGACTTACTTACCCGGGAGCAGTTCGACAATTTTATTCAAACTATTACGGAACACCCCGTCATTTTTCTGGCTACGCTTAATTATGGCGGTATGTATTTTACACCAGAGCATTCCTACGACCAGGAGTTTATAGACCTGTACGAACAGCACATGCGGCGCTGGCAGCCATTCGGAAAAAGCATGGGACCTGCCTGCGTACAACTCATGCCTGAGATATTAGAAAAGTATGGCTTAAAGGTACATTCGCTGGAAAGCTACTGGCAGATTTTACGAACAGACAAAGAAATGCTGAATTACTATATGGATTTTATGAAGAGTGCCTTATGTGACATGGCAGTATCCGATCTGGAAAAAGCAAAGCTACAAGACTGGCTGACCTTAAAAGAGGAAACCGATCAGGCAATTCTGAATGTAAATCATCAGGATATACTGGCTATCCCGCTTTAGCAGGCATGCGTGCCACATGTGCCACAAAATCAATGATGAACGAGAAAGTTACCAGTATATAGGCAATCACCATAGCCGGGATATAAATTACCGGACTCAGGACGAAGCAGGCAATAAGGCAACCCATTAAAAAAGAACCAATAAACCTTCTGCGAAATGTTCCGGCATTGTTGCTGTAATGCGGATATTTTAGAAAAGAAATAGCAATTACGTATACATATCGTAACAAACCAGGTAATAAAATCCAGCTTCCTGCCATGCCTTTCTCAAACAAAACGGCTGTAACAGAAAGCACAAAAAAGGCATCCGTTTCCGAATCGAAATACTCCCCAAATACAGAAGAGGTTTTATATTTTCTGGCCAGATATCCGTCAAAGCCATCAGCAATTGTTACCAGTAGGGTAAACCCAAACAGGACATAATTGTGCGAATAACTATTCAGCAGGCACAGTAGCAGCAAGATAAGATACCGTAATCCGGTAACAAGATTTGCATAGCCACCAAAAACACCAAATTGCTTCCAACTGTCGCGGTTGGCACGACCGAACATGAAAATGGAAACAAAACTTACCGTTACAAACACTGCCATTGAGCCAAATAAAAATAATAAGGCTGTGTTCATAACCATAATCCAGGCATGAAAGCTGGCTACCCGCTGAACTTTATCAGAAAGTAATTTTACCTTTTGTTGATTTGTCAATTCCACGTTTCTTATTGTAAATTGCGTATCGTAATTATATCCCAGATTTTTGCGGAAAATCTCGAATCACAATATTTCTGGCGCTCATATACTTTTACTATTTCAATTTTAGTAAAAAAAACTCAAGAAAATTAGCTAAAACTATCTTTCATGAAAGTATTGATAATAGAAGATGAAGCCATAGCGGCTGAAAAGCTGGCCCACCTTATTAAAAAACACGATCCTGACATCGAGATCCTCGATTTTATTGATTCTATAAAAAACGCGATTAAATGGCTTTCTGGCAATCCACAACCCGATCTGATTTTTCTTGATATTTACCTGTCAGATGGGTTGAGCTTTGAGATTTTTACCCAAATACCGGTACATGTCCCTATTGTTTTTACTACAGCCTATAATGAATTTGCCATCAAAGCCTTTGAATTAAACAGCATCGCTTATTTATTGAAACCTATAAAGAGCGAGGATGTTTCCAGGAGCCTGGAAAAGTTTAAGGCTATCCGGAAAACCTATATTTCTCCCTTAAATTCGGTAGATTTTGAGAGCCTGATTGAACGTGTCACGCAAAAGAAGAAGAATTACAAAGAACGATTTCTTGTAAAAGTAGGTCAGAAAATCCATTCGATTCCGGTTGATGATATCGCTTATTTTTATACCGAATCCAAAGTGGTTTTTCTGGTAACACACGACAACCGCAAAATGCCGGTAGACTATTATCTGGATAACCTGGCCGAACTGCTGGACCCAAAAGAGTTTATGAAAATCAACCGGCAGTTTATTGTCCGGCACGGAGCCATCGGTTCCATGTACCCATTCAGCAACAGCCGGATTAAAATAACCCTGCAACCGCCTACCAAAAAAGATATCATCATCAGCACCGAAAAGTCATCAGATTTCAAGCACTGGCTGGATAGCTGATTTCTGGTAAGCAGAAAATTTAAAATATTAACAAAAGTTATTTTGTGGTTTTTTCAATAGAATTCCACCAGTGGTTGGTCTGATTGGGTGATCCTAAAGTAATTACTTCGCCAATAGCCGGAGTTACCACCGCGAGATTAACATTTTTGGCGGCCACTATTATTCTTCCGATGGGTTCGTCCCAGGCATGGTTGGCCAGCACAAATTTGCCCCAATGCACAGGCATCAATACTTTTGCTTTCAGGTCAAGGGTTGCCTGTACGGTTTCTTCAGGAAACATGTGAATATGCGGCCAGTCTGTACCATATTGCCCACTTTCCAGCAACGCCAGATCAAATGGGCCATATCGGTCACCAATCTGTTTGAACTGGGAATCATAGCCAGAATCGCCGCCCAGAAAAAGTTTGTATCCGTGCAATTCCAATACATAGGACGCCCAGAGGGTTTGGTTGCGTTTGAATGCTCTGCCTGAAAAGTGCCGCGAAGGGGTTGCCGTGAGTTTAATTCCATCTTCAATAGCATGACTTTCTCCCCAATCCAGTTCTATGATTTTCTGAGAATCCATGCCCCAGTGTTCCAAATGGCTGCCTACTCCCAAAGGGGTTACTACCTGTTTTACCTTGTCGGAAAGTTTGGTTATGGTTTTATAGTCCAGATGGTCGTAATGGTCGTGAGTTTGTATCAATACATTAATATCGGGAAAATCTTCCGCCGAATAAATATCAGACCCGGGAAACGATTGGCCGAAAAATGTAACCGGAGAAGCGTTACCACTGAATACCGGATCTACCAGCAGGGTAAAATTTTTGGATTTGATGAAGTAAGATGAATGCCCAAACCAGACAATGGAAGGCGCGGCCGCCACTATATTTTTTAAATCGTTTTTAAAGGAAGGTAGTTTGGCTACTGGCTTTACGGTTTTGAGTTTATTAAAATACTCGCGCGTCATTTTCACATAAGAAGCATCTTCAGACATTACAGCTGTTTTCTCCACATTCTGAAAGGATCCGTTTTTATAATGACGCGACTGCCTGATTCTTTCCAGTCTTTTGCCAGCTGGGTTCTTCCCAAAAACTTTTTGAAACTTCATAAAAACTAATTCAAGAGCACAAATATCAATTTAAAAAAATTGTCCCGGTAGGGCCGGGACAAACTAATTCATTTGTTATCGTTCCTGTGTAAATCGGAACATATCATTAAAAACTTAATTCAGTGTAGCATCTACGCTAATTTCAGTGTTCAACAATTTTGAAATAGGGCAGTTCTTTTCCGCGTCTTTCACCAGTTCATCAAATTTCTCTTTGGAAAGCCCTTCCACTTTAGCGCTTAGGGTTAAATGAGAACTTTTGATTGCCCCATCGGTGAGATCAATTACACATTTGGTTTCCAGTTTGTCTGCTTTAAAACCAGCCGCATCAATATTAAAAGATAGTTTCATGGTGAAACAACCAGCATGGGCAGCTGCTATTAACTCTTCCGGATTGGTGCCGGCACCTTCCTCAAACCTTGATTTGTACGAGTATTGCGTTTCGCTTAACACGCCACTTTGGGTGGTTAACTTGCCTTTACCTTCTTTTCCGGTTCCTTGCCATACGGCAGTTGCGTTTCTTTTCATTTTTTTGTTTTTGTTGGTTGATAGATATTTATATTAATCCATTCGGACGGGGTAATGTTTGGTAAAACTAATTCTTTTACCTATTAACTGCCGTAAAAGATGGTAAATGAATGATCAATATTCAAAAATGTACAGTACCGAACACTGATGACCATACGCTCTGCAAGCCTGCAGCACACGTGGTAAGCAGGAACTCAACCACATTGCAAGGCTGCACAATGGTTGAGTCGCAGCGCCTCAGTCTCTCTGCAGGGCTGCACAGTACCTGAGGCGCTGATGACCTTACTCACCGCAAGCCTACAGCACACCTGGTAAGCAGGTGCTGAACCATTCTGCAAGCCCACACTATCCTTCAAACCATGATTTAAACCCTGCCGCAACGCTTTCTTCATTAATTTTTACAGGCGCGGGACGTCCCCATCCTTATCATGTCGCATATTTCTTCATACTTAAAAGTTTGCAATCAGCGATCATACCGGTCCCATCGTACTTTCCAATCGATGAGGAAAGGCTTACGCCACTGATTAATGGTAGCCTGACAGATTTCAGGCGATTGGTCCAGATCAACATAATAATTGGGGAATTTTTCTGGATTTGCCTTTCGAAATTGTCCGCCCCAGCTTTCTGAGGTGGGATCATCTACGTTGCCTACCTTCCCTATTACGGGCGAAAGCAGATATAATATCGAAGGGCTATCGCCTTCTTTCAACGTGCTGGCAGGCCAGTTGGCAGCAGGAAAGGTGTCGCCACATTTTTCGTTAAACAAACCCTGGTGGGTAGTGCCATGACCTTTGATGTTAGCGCCAATAAACGCAGTATTGGCCCATTCTCCGGTTTGGATACCACCCTGGTACACGCCCCGGAAGGTTTCGTGTTTGCCTTTCGGCAAAGTACCATTTTCAATCCACCAAAGCCCCGGATATTGGGTTTCCATAAAATTGTACACATAATTGCGGCTTACCGAATCGTGCTGGGTATTGGTAGAACCAATGGCATATATCCGGATGTTGGGCGCTATTTCCGGCGCATCGTGCAGCATCTGGGCTACAGTGGTAAGGCTACCCCATACCAGAATCCAGAGGGGATTTTCCTTTGAATATTGCGCTGCCTGCCGAATCATCCAGGCCGAACCTTCCGAGGTTCTGTCATCAGATGGCAATCCAGGCGTTTGGGAACCATCTTTCACCTGTTCCAGCAAAGCGGCTTCCGTCATAAGCGCATCATACCCTTTGCGGCGCAAATGGTCCACATCAATCCTTCTGATCCATTCGGAAATCAGTTTTTTTCGGGGAATGGTATCCCAGGGATGCTGTTCAATCTGCGTACAGGGCGTAGCTATTAGTCCTTTTACTTTTAATATATCTGAATAATGTACCAGCCGAAACAGCGACTGAATGTCATCCGGATCGCCTCCCAGGTCGGTATCCACAATTACATCGAAGGTCGGGGTGCTTTCACTTTCTGAAACCTGACCGGTTGTCTTGTTTTCATTTGGATTGCACGAGTATAACATACCCAGGGTAAAACAAATGAGATAAAAAAACCAGTTGTCGCAGTGCTTTTTTTCCATATTGAAAGTATACATTAAAAAAACTTAATGCCAAAAAAAACAGATTGTTTTCGATTAACAGGCGATATATTTTTCCCTGTTGTCACCGCTGCCTAATTTGATCAAAACAAAATGACAGATCAGATATACCTGTCTGCAATATATATTATTGAATTGTGTAGATCAGATTAAAAATATCATAATTTCTTAATGATTTCTATACTATAAAAACGCAGGCAGGGAGCTTTTTTTGCATTCATGAATATCCTGCTACTTACACATGAGGGGCAGCTTACAGGCTCTACTTATTCCATCTCTTTTCTGGCTCAGGGACTGGCAGCCCGTGGCCATCGGGTGTATGTAGGATGTCCGGCAGGAAGCATTTTATATCGTATGCTCAGAAACAGCAATGTCCGTTGCATTGCCATGCGATTTCGCTTCAAAATGGATTGGGCCAATATAAAGCATCTCGGGGCGGTGGTACACCAGCATGGCATTGAACTGATTAACGCACAATCGAGCCTGGACCGCTATTCCAGTGTTTTTGCCCGATGGCTGTTTCATCTGGATGTAAAAGTAATTCATACCCGTCGGCAAATGGCCCTTAGCATGGGCGGATTTCTGAAAAACCTGATCTACTATCAGGGTACCGATAAAATTGTAGCCGTAAGTGAGGCGGTAAAACATTCGCTGGTACAACTGGGTATCCCTGCCGCACACATAAAAGTAATTTATAATGGCACACCAGCAGAAAAGTATACAAAAATTGACGAAGCTCTTGTAGCCCAGTTGAAAATGAAACTTGAGATTAGAGCAGGAGATATTGTAATAGGTTGCTGCGCCAGATTGAAACATCAGACGCAACTTATCAGGGCACTTCAATATGTTAAAACCAAAGTAAAAGTGGTGTTTATCGGTATTGAAGATCAGGACGAATTCTGGCGCATCATGGCTCAGTCAAACATGCCTCATGAAATTTGTTTGATGGGCTCAGATATACCCAACCAAATAGCCCTCAATTATATAAAACTATTCACTATTAAGGTATTGCCCTCTACTACTGAAGGGTTGTCGCAGTCGTTGCTGGAAGCCATGGCCTTGGGAGTGCCGGTAATTGCCACTGGTTATGCCGGCAACCTGGACCTGATACGAGATGGTTACAATGGCTTATTATTCGAGCATGGGAATGTAGCGGAACTTGCACAAAAAATAGATCTGCTTATTCAGGAGCCGGCTTTACGAAAAAGACTTTCGGATGAAGGTAAAAAAACCGCACTGGAAGATTTTTCCATACAAAAAACCATCGATCAGTATGAAGAATTTTTTATGGAAATGATCAGCAATTCTGTGCTAACGTAGAAGTCCTTACTGAGTAAATTACCGGTAACCTAGTAGCTATCCAAACGCTCCTGATCGATATGTTTAAAATTTGCCAACACATACACATTCAATTCGAATGCTGGGTTTCCCTGATGTTCCATCACAAACGCTTCTTGTGATACTACCTGTCTGAAACCTGCTTTTACCCGATCGGGCATCGGACTAAAATCCACATAAATACCATAATAACCCTTGCCTTCAAACTGCTCCACACCTGCCCACATGTCAAACTGATTCATTCTACGACCCAGGTTAATGCAATAGGTTTGCGGATTACCGGCTGTATAAAAAGCCAGCTCAGAAGCTACATGATAGTTAGTAGAAAAAATAAACACCTGACCAGCAGGTAAACGCCGGTGAAGCTCCGAAACTTTTTCTCCCAATGCTTTCCATCCATACAGTCGCTTAAACGGGCTTTTATGAGGAGGCACTATTTTATTCAGGGCAGGCGCATCTATTACAGGAATTAAAAACAGAAGAAGAATAAGAAACACAGAAGCAAAACTTTGCCACCTTAGCCTTTTCCACAATCCTGACTGACTGGTGTAAAAAGCCAGCAAAACCGGCACAGGTACATAAGCAAATACAGTCCAGTTTACCTCAATATGATCGGAGAAGGAAAGGGCCAGAAAGGAAAATAATCAGTATGGAAAGTGACAGGTATAGCGGTTTTGCATCGGTAGCAGGTTGCACGATTTGTATACTACCTTTGCCAGAGTAGACACAAAGAATATGGAAACAATCAACAACTGCCCGCCCAGTTATTCTGCCATATACCCCAGCGACTGCCCAATAATATTCTTTTTTCATGAGGATATCCCGCCTTTTAATCACCAGAAAGACCAGGGTAATGGGAAAGAAAAATAACATGGCATATTTAGACAGAAAACCTAGCCCACTTTTATCTGGAATAAATAAATTTTCAGCGTTTATCAAATCATTATGATATGATTACAAAATTGTTAAAACTAAGTAAAAGTGTTATAAAATAAAATTTTGTTTGGTTTATACATTAAAATTTCAACAATAACCCTTACTATAAGTAAAAATAAATTGAAGCGGGCGAAAACTTAACATTAAATTTTAATAACATTTATTTAACATTAAATTAATACAACTTATCTTTATTGCTTATCAATCTCTACAACCATGAAAAATGTTAAGCAGTTTAAAAAAGAAAATACTGTAATTGTAATGAATAAATTAATGGAAGTCTACAGTGAATTAGAGCTTCCTACTACTGAGAAATCTTTGAAAAGGAATAAAAATCCAATAAAAAAAATAGCTAAAAATTTAACCAAAGAAAAACTAAAATTAGCCAAGAAAGATATAAAAGAGCAGTTAAAAAAAGCCACAGAAAATAATGATCAGGTAAATTCTGAAAATGAAAGCCAGGTTTCTTCAGATAATAAAAAAACTACAAGTGAAAAAATATCTGAAAACAGGGAGTTAGCTACTAAAGCTCAAGACAAGAAGAAAATGAAAAAAACGATAAACTCTAGTAAGCCTGCATCCAACAGAAAAAAAACTAAAGTAAAGGCTAAGTAGAACTAAATCGATATTGAGCAAATTTTAATTGAGTTAGTAGGCAGATTGGGGATCAAAATGCATAGTAGTTTACCTTTTGATTGATACAACTAATAAAAATCAAGCCCTACCACAACGGACTTTCTGCTGAATTTGCAAATTCCATGCTTTTACTAAATCATGATGTTTTGATTACAAAATGGTCAAAACCAGCTTTATGAAAGCATTACCAAAGCTGATTTTCCAAAACGATAAAAGGAATTCCATCTGCTACCCATTGCAGCAGGTAAGGAGTTTTGGGTACTACTTCAAATGCCAGCGAACCTAACAAAATATCCTGATCTCCATCGTTATCTATATCACTGGCATCCATTACCAGCCACCTATCCGACTCGGTGATTTATACAGAGTAACCAAAAACAACAGTATACCAGGGACAGTCAACAGAAATTTTACTTTGCTGGGCGATCCGTCAATGGCGCTTCCTATTCCCCGGAAAAAGGGACTGTTGCAAACCATAAACAATAAGCCGCTTATGAAAGCTGACTCGCCGCGTCCCTGGCAACCCATCACCTTATCAGGAATGATTACCGATCAAAGCCAGCTCGATAGTGGATTTAATGGCGAAGTTCAGGTTACGCTGTTCGGGCCAGCTTCTGATGAAAAAACCCTGGGCGATGAGGCTCCTGAAACAGTAATGACCTTTCAAAACAGGCAACAAAAACTATTTAATGGAAAAGCAACGGTAAAAGCGGGTAAATTTACAAGTCGGTTTATCCTGCCTTCTCATATTTCCGAAGCCTGGAAAACCGGAAAATTCAGTTTTTATGCCACCAACGAGGCGCACGCGGAAGATGCGACCGGAAGTTATGAAGATATTTTGCTGGGCGGCAAGCCTTTAAAAAGCCCCACCGATCAAATCCCACCTACCCTGCTGGTGTATCTGAATCATACTAATTTCAAATGAGTGAATAACAAAAGTGGGGATAAAAGTAAGAGTGAGCAAAAGAGAGGAAACTCTCTTATTTTTGAGTTTTCCAAGCCATCAAAATGCTCACTCATCACAGATTGAACGTATACTGGGGCATAAGTTACATGGCATGCGGAGCAGTCGTCGCACTTATCATTTCTCAGAAGCGGCAGAAGATTTCTATGCGCGAAAAGACTGGCGCAACCAGGAAGAAGGCACTCATTTAAGCGTAGGCTAGGATGGCAAAGGGGTGCCCATTATAGGTTCACAAACAGAGCGGGCCGAAGACAGTGTCTCTACCCGTTTGAGTAAGGAACAAAAACAAGGCGTAAAAAAAGAGGCCACTGTGAGTGTGAGTAGTTCTTTCACTACCAAAAAGCGTAGCGTGGATGAAATTATAGCCGGTCTTTTTTCACGCGGTATATCCCAACAAGAACAGCCTGTTCAAGATAAGCGTGTTTGGCACGAGCAAAAGCATATCCGAGCCTTTTTATCAGATAAGCGCAAAGCTATTGCCTATGGTATAGACAATGTGTTGAAACGAGATATCAGTGGTAACAAACCCATTATTGTACTCATGGATGGAGATCGGGCTTTAGAAAAAACTGTCAAAGAGACGGTCATAGACAAGGGAGTAGCTCACCGGGTAGACGCGTATATCTTGGACTTCATCCATTTTTAGAATATGTATGGAAGGTAGCTAATGCTTACTGGGGCGAAAAGCATCCTGGAACAGAAGCCTGGGTCAAACAGCAGGCTTGCCTTTTACTCAACAGTGAGGGGCGGCAAGTGCTCCAACAATGGCAACCTATCCTGGATACCAAAGATGTAAAGGGCACACATGCCTACAACCTACAGCGGGCTATCACTTATATGAGCAACCGTCCTCATATGCTGGATGATAAAACTTATCCGCATAAAGGTTATCCCATTACAACCGGTGCGGTAGAAAGTGCTTGTGGGCACTTTGTGAAAAGTAGAATGGAGCGCGATGCCATGCATTGGGGCAAAGATGGCGCTCAGAAAATGTTGAATATCCGGGCTGTGAAGAAAAATGACGATTGGGATAGCTACATGGAAAATTTTATCAATAAAGAACAACAAAAACTTTATAAAAACGCTGCTTAGTCTGCCCCCCTTTTGTTATACACTCAATTGAATTTACCTATTCATCAATTTTATAATGCTAAGGTTCATTTTAATAATTCAGTGTATAACTATAAGATGCTTTATGCACCTGCCCAGTCATACTAAGTGTTTGATTTCCACCAATGTATTTTTGAGGAAGGACCTGATAGAAATGAAATTGTATTACATTCTGAAGATGAGTATAGAAAGAGGAGGCAAAAAAATTATTTGAGATTAAAAAAGATTGTTTTAAATGAAAAATTTAACCAAAATCTTGACTATTTTAATCTTCCTCTAATAGCCTATAGCTATGTTTCAGAAGGATTAAAACATGCTATTGAAGATGCAAATCTATCTGGAGTATCTTCAGTTACACCAATGGATAGAATTTTAGAAATAAGTAATAAAGCTTTATAATTATAATTTTTCGACTTTTTGAAATTTATGAAAAGCAAAATTACTTTTTATTGAGAACACAGGACTTTACAATGCTTACTATAACTCTATCTTAAATTCCCAATTTCAATATGCAAATAACCGAGCATTCGAGTTATTCGTTCATCATAGTAAAATCCCCTTACGCTTTAAAAAGGGAAGCCAGGAATTCTTTTTGGGAAGAAGAGGCTTTTTCACCCAGCACCAGGGCAGCGCCCACATACGAGCCGAGGGTTACTTCGGTGGTAATAAAGGTAAATTCGGGCATCCGGATTTTCAGCATGGCCAGAAACAGCGGATTGTGTACAAAGCCTCCGTCAATAAACACTTTCTTTACATCTGTCTGCCCTTTTGCCAGCTGTAGTGAAAGAGCCTGCAGGCATACCAGTCCCCAGTTCAGGTAATGATACGCTTCCTCATAACTACTGAAGTTTTCAGGATGCCAGCGATTGGTCTTTCCTTGCAGCAATCCCTTATTTTCTACCGTTTCCGGATAAAAGGTGTCTTCTATTTCGCCGGAAGCTGCTTTTTCCAGAAATGCGGGATCGGGTTGAATATTTTTATAGGCATCTTTTGGTTTATCAAAAATTGCTGCCAGCTTATTTCTCTGGTGGCTGAACTCATTGCCCAGAAACAACCGGGAAGCTTTCACCGGCTTGCCATTGATATCCAGAAACAAAAGACAATCTTTGCTCAGCTCGTCCAGCGTAAGCGGATCTTTGGTAAACGGGTTCAGGGTAATGTTCCAGGTGCCGGTAGAAATAAGCAGAAAGGGTTCCGTAGTGCCCAGAATATAGGGCACCAGCGCGGCGGAACTATCGTGGATGCCCACGCCCACCTCCATCTTTTGTCCGTACAGGGTTACCGGAAAGGTGGTGGTGGAAGGCACAATTTCAGGAAACAGGTGCTCCAGGTGTTCTTCTTTTACCCAGCGGTGGTAATCATGCTTTTTAAAATCCCAGAGCCGGGTATGGCAGCCCACTGAAGTAGGCTCGCTGCAAATTTCTCCTGTAAATATATACGACAGGTACTGCGGAAAGTGCAGGGCATGCCGGATGGTACTGAAAACCTTTGGCTTGGTTTGCTGTATCCAGTACAGTTGTAAGCCTGAGTTCAGCATACCCAGCGTGGGAGAGGCGGTTTCTACATTGTTCTGTGTTTCTCCGCCATACTTCTTAAAAAAAGCTTCCAGCAAGGGTGCCGGGAAGGGCTTCAGATAATTGTACAACGGGGTGGCCGGTTTCCCTTCGGCATCCAGGTGTACCATGCTGGCACCATAGCCCGAAATGTTCATCGCCCGGATGGTATAAGCCGGATTGCTGACTGCACGCTGCAACGTGCTTTGCATCCAGTGGGTGAGCGACTCCAGGTCTTCGCCCAGGTAGCCATCGTCGTCTTCCACCAGATCGAACTGTTTGTATTCCTGATGAACTTCCTGCAGCGCCGTATCGAACAGATAGAATTTTTTATTGGTTTTGCCTATATCAAAAATTGCTGTAACCGGTATTCCCATTGTGTTATTATAATCCTGTAGCTACCGTTTTTAGTCCTCTTTCTTCTATCAGATTGGTTCTTACCTGTAAATCGCGGAAAAGCTGCACGGGATGCAGCGCCCCACCTGCCCGTTTTCTGGCTTCCGCCACCAGCGGCCGCGCATCGGTGCGGAACACATGCTGCAGTATTTCCTGCGCCAGTGTGGCATCGTTTTTCTCACGGGCGGCCTCCAGTTTTTTACGGTCTACCAGCAAAGCCTGCGCATAGGCAATCTTAATGGCTTCCACCGATTGCAGTAAATCTTCCAGTGGATCTTTAAGGTTATGGCTGGCGTCAATCATCCAAGCCGGGTACGGGTTGCCGGTGGTATTATTTTCCATTCCCTCCACCAGCTCATTAAATATCAGGAACAACTGATATGGTTTAATGCTGCCCACCGTCAGGTCATCGTCACCATACTTGGAATCGTTGAAATGAAACCCGCCCAGTTTGCCCTCATGCATCAGCAGAGCTACAATTTGCTCAATATTGGTATTGGGCAAATGATGGCCCAGGTCTACCAGCGTAAAAGCTTTTTTTCCCAGCTTATTGGCCATCAGAAAAGAAGTGCCCCAGTCGGGAATTACGGTAGAATAGAAAAAAGGCTCATAGGGTTTGTATTCGATAAATATTTTCCAGTCGTCGGGCAAGTGTGCATAAATTTCCTGTAGCGATTCCAGCGTACGCTGAAAAGCCTTGCGGAAATTGGCCTGTCCGGGAAAACCGGAACCGTCGGCCAGCCATACGGTCAGGGCTTTAGAGCCCAGCATATTACCATAGCGGATTACCTCCGCATTGTGGTCAACCGCCTGTTGCCGAACTTCCTTACTGGTGTGCGACAGCGACCCGTATTTGTACGAATGCTGCTGGTCCAGCTGATCTTGAAAGGTGTTGGAATTCACAGCATCGAAAATCAGATCGTATTCACCGGCCAGGTTTTTAATAGCGTCGGCATCTTCGGGAATGTCCCAGGGAATGTGTAGGGAAATAGCCCCGCTGGAACGGTTCAGTGCGTGCAGCAGGCCTACGTCTTCTATTTTTTCTTCCAGGCTACGGGGCTCACCGCCACCGGGGAACCTGCCGAAGCGGGTGCCACCGGTGCCGAGTGCCCAACTGGGTACGGCGATCTGAAAGTCTTTCAGTTTATCTACAATACTTTCTACATCCAAACCATTTTTCTGCAATTTGTCTGACAGGTAACCGAAATCAGTATTATGTTGCTGATCCAGTTTCCGGTTCAGTTCCTCAATCCGGTTTTTATCAACTTTCATTGGGTTATTGTTTTATCGTACAAAGGCTGCGGCTACGCCACCATCTACGTTCAGCACATTACCGGTACTTTTAGAGAGCAGTCCGCCTACAAAGGCAAGTACGCCATTGGCAATGTCTTCGGTAGAAATAATTTCGTTCAGCAACGTACGCTTGGCATAGAAAGCAGGCAGTTCTTCCACTTTAATACCATAGGCTTTGGCACGGCCTTCCGCCCATTTGCCTTCCCATATTTTGCTGCCCTCGATCACGGCATCAGGGTTCACCACATTCACGCGAATTTTGTCAGGGCCCAGTTCAGCGGCCAGCAGGCGCGACATATGGATCTGTGCTCCTTTGGCAGTGCCGTATCCTACGTTATTCGGACCGGAAACCAGCGCGTTTTTGCTCACAATGTTAATGATGTCGCCTCCTAAGCCCTGCGCGCGCAGAATTTCAACTCCTTTTTTAGAAACCAGGAACTGTCCTTTTACCAATACGTCGTTCAACAGGTCCCAGTCTTTTTCTTCCGTCTGATCCAGCGGTTTGGAAATAGCCAAACCGGCACAGTTAACGATGATGTCCACACCACCGAAGGCCAGACAGGCTTTTTCGTAAGCTTTTTCAATAGAGTCAACGCTGGTTACATCCAGCAGCGTTTCAGCGGCCACATCTTTGCCGAATGTTTTCACAGCCGTTTGTACCCGGCCTTCGTCAATATCGGTGATTACCACACAGGCGCCTCCTTCGGCTAATTTATCGGCAATAGCTTTTCCGATGCCGCCGGCACTACCCGTAACAAGGGCAATTTTGCGGGACAGCGGTTTTTCCTTGGGCATCCGCTGTAATTTGGCTTCTTCCAGCAACCAGTATTCAATGTCGAAAGCTTCCTGCAACGGCAGCGAAACATATTCTGAAACCGCTTCGGCACCTTTCATTACGTTGATGGCGTTTACATAAAATTCGCTGGCCACCCGTGCGGTCTGCTTGTTTTTAGCGAAAGAAAACATGCCCACACCCGGCCAGATAATTATCACAGGATTCGGATCGCGCATGCCGGGGCTGTTGCCGCGTTTGTGCTCTTCGTAGTATTTGGTATAATACTTCCGGTAATCTTCAAAAGCCGAGCTTAGTTTTTCTTTCAGGCTTTTGGTATCCGACAGGTCAGCATCGGCAGGAATGTCCAGTACCAGGGGACTGATTTTTGTTCTCAGGAAGTGGTCGGGGCAACTAGTACCCATAGGCGCCAGTTTGTCGATATCGTGGCTGTTGGCAAATTCCAGTACTTTTTCACTGTCGGTAAAGTGGCCTACCATGCGGTCGTAGCTGGAAGCCAGTCCGCGCAATACGGGCGCTAACTTCGCTGCCTGAGTTTCGCGTTGTTCTGGTGCCAATGACTGTACCCTTTGTCCACCGAAAACCGGGCGTTTTTTGCCAAAGTTTTCGTGCAGGTATTTGGACGCCGTATCAATTACTTCCAGGCTGTTCACATAACTTTCGTAAGCGGTGTCGCCCCAGGTAAATAGGCCGTGGCCGCCCAGCATGATGCCGCGGATACCTGGATTAGCATTCAGGGCTTCTTCCAACTGTAAACCCAGATCAAACCCAGGTCGCTGCCACGACACCCAGGCAATTTGCCCGTTCCACAATTCTTTGGTAATGGCTTCCCCATCTTTAGATGCGGCAATGGCGATGGCTGCATCGGGGTGGAGGTGGTCGATGTGTTTAAAGGGAAGAAACGCGTGCAGGGGTGTATCAATGGAAGGGGCTTTGGAATCCAGATCGTAAATGCAGTGATTGAAAAGCGCTACCATTTCATCTTCAAATTCCAAACCGCGGTACACATCTTTCAAAGCTCTGAGCTTGTTGACATACAAACCGGCCAGTCCGCCGCGGGTCAGGCTGCCGATATCGCCGCCGGAACCTTTGATCCACATGATTTCGGTTTCTTTACCGGTGAGTGGGTCTTTTTCCATAGTTTTGCAGCTGGTATTACCACCCCCATAGTTGGTAATCCGTAAATCGGAGCCAAGCAGATTGGAACGGTATAATAATAAGGCTACTTCGTCACCTTTGAGGGATTCCGCTTTTTCATGATCCCAGAGGTAATCTACATACTGAAAGGTTTGCGCTTTAATTTCCATAAGTTATAATAAGTTTGCTATATTTAAGTTCAGTTTGAAGTAACTAAATTAGCTTTTGCCAAAGCGAAAAGTATCCTGTAGTGTACTGATAGCATTGCGATAACCAGTCAAACGGTGCCCTTGCAACTTAATATTTTTTGCTAAAAGATGAGATTAAAAGTTTAGTTATTTTAAGGTATCATTGCTAAAACCCAAGATAAGACAAAGTGCAGGAAAGTTTATGGAAACCATAACCGAAATACTAATCAATCCGGAATCCAGAGTTCCGAAATATCAGCAGATAATTAATTCCATTATTCATGATATTGAAAAAGGAAATTTAAAAGTAGGCCAGAAAATTCCCTCTATCAACGAAATCAGCGAAGAGTATTACCTGTCGCGCGACACGGTGGAAAAAGCCTATAACAAGCTGAAAAAGAAAAAAATTATTGTGTCGGCCAAAGGCAAGGGTTATTATATCGCTAAAACCTCGATGATCTCGAAGATCAACATCCTGTTTCTGCTGAACAAACCCAGTTCTTACAAAATGATTATTTACAATGCCTTTGTAAAGAGCCTGGAAGAGAATGCCCATGTGGATGTGCACATTTACCATTGCGATTCAAAAATATTCCTCAGCATTCTGGAAGAAAAAATGGGCGGATACGATTATTATGTGATTATGTCGCATTTCAAAAACAGCAGAGGTTCACATGCCAATCATCTGGATGCCACCCTGCAGGCACTGAAGAAAATCCCAGCCGACAAATTAATACTGCTGGACAATGATGTGCCGGAACTGGCCAATCATTGTGCTACGGTGTACCAGGATTTTAAAATGGATATTTTTGGTGCCCTGACGGAAGCCCTGCCCCTGATCAGGAAATACGAGAAAATCGCCATTGTGTACCATCCTTTCGCGGTATATCCGTATCCAAAAGAAATCCTGACCGGCTTCCGTAAGTTTTGCGACGAAAACTTTCTGGATTTTGAAGTGATTGATGAGTTTGATGAACCGGAAGTCCGGAAAAATACCGCCTATATTCTGGTAGAAGAATCGGATCTGGTAAACCTGATCAAGCGGGCCCGCGACCTGGACATGAAACCCGGGGAGGACATCGGCGTAATTTCCTATAATGATACGCCGTTGAAGGAATTGCTGGGTATTACGGTAATTTCTACCGACTTCAAGCTGATGGGCGAAACGGCGGCTTATATGATTAAGAAAAATAAGCAGGAAAAAGTAAAGAACGCTTTTCGGCTGATCAGAAGAAGCTCAATATAGCAATTGTCTGACGGTTGTGCAGTATAGTACAGGATGCAACCCTTTCATCATTATTCTATTTTTCTTGACAATTACCTCAACCACCTAAAAAAGTATATATGCAGCCAAGCACTAAAAAGAGCCTGGTAGGAAAGCTGGAAGCCGTGAATGAGTTTGAGCGGGAGCCTATTCCTCAGAATAAGTTAAAAGGTTGGAAAAGTTTTTTGGGCATGTATGCCGGAGAACATACCGCCGGTACTGAATTCGTGATAGGTCCTTTGTTTGTGACTCACGGCGTTACGGCTTTTGACCTGATGGTGGGGTTGCTGGCAGGAAATTTACTGGCGGTGTTGAGCTGGGCTTTTCTCTGCGCGCCTATTGCCGTAAAAACCCGGCTTACCTTGTACTTTAAGCTTGAAAAAATTTGTGGTTCCCGCCTGGCTACCATTTATAACCTGGTAAATGCCCTGATGTTCTGCTTTCTGGCCGGTTCTATGATCGCGGTTTCCGCTACCGCCGTAGGCATTCCCTTCGATATGGCCATGCCTGCGTTGAATGATGTGCTTCCCACCAGTGTGGGCTGGGTAATTACCGTGCTGGTAGTAGGGGCCATCACTACCTTGGTGGCCATGTTTGGTTATGATCAGATTTCCCGCTTTGCCAATATCGCTTCTCCGTGGATGATACTGGTATTTATCGCGGCTGCCATTGCCGTACTTCCCGAACTGGGTGTTCATTCAATATCTGATTTCTGGGCTGTTGCCAACGACCGGATATGGACCGGCGAACCACTTCCCGGACAAATCCGGTTTACCATATGGCACATTATGTTTTTCGCCTGGTTTGCCAACATGGCCATGCACATCGGTATGGCCGATATGTCTATTTTGCGTTACGCGAAAAAATGGCAGTATGGCTTTTGCTCTGCCGCGGGCATGTACGTAGGGCATTATATTGCCTGGGTAGCCTCTGGTATTCTATATGCGCTGTTCCTGTTTGAATCGAACAACAGTATGACCTTTGCGCCCGGGCCGGTAGCCTATCGGGCAGCGGGTATTGCCGGTGCGATTTGCGTGGTAATTGCCGGCTGGACTACGGCCAATCCTACTATTTACCGGGCCGGACTGGCAGTGCAGTCAGTAATGTCGCACTGGAAAACCTGGCGGGTTACCCTTATCGTAGGCGCTATTACCACCATAGCAGCCTGTTTTCCCGGCCTGGTGATGCAACTACTGGATTTTGTGGCTCTCTATGGATTAATTCTGATGCCGCTGGGGGCTGTTATTTTTGTAGACACCTGGATTTTACCCAAACTCGGGATGGTATCCGATTATGCGGAAAAACGCGGAATTTCCTTTAACTGGGCAGCGGCCATCAGTTGGGTAGTAACCTTGGGCATTTGCTTTCTGATTAACAGATGGTTTGGCCTGGATGTATACTTTTTAGGGCTGCCGGGCTGGTTTATTGCCGTACTGCTGTACCTTGTTTTCAGTAAAGTATATCAAAAAAAAACATGGGAGCAGGAATCCAGAGTTTCAGCAAACCTTTAAGGGCATACACGTAAAATATATGAGAATTGTATTAATAATTATCTCAATCATAGGCTTAATGCTCACCATTGTGCCTGCTTTTATGGTTTTCTTCGGATCGGTAACCTTAGAAACCAACAAACACCTGATGCTGGCCGGCATGCTCTGCTGGTTTGTGACAGCACCCTTCTGGATGAATAAGGAGCAGGAAGAGGTGGTTTAAACGCCGGAAGTTGGAAGGAAAAAAGTAATGTTCCCGATCATTTGCAAGTTATTCGTTATTCGTTAATAGTTTACTCTCAAATAACGATTAACAATTAACGAATAACTCCTTCTGACTTCCGACCTCCAACACCTACTTTCCCCGCTGCCCGCTTTCCATTTTCCTGGTAATGTCTTCTATGTTATCGGTAAGACTTTCTATGGCATCGGCATACTGCTTTTTTAAAGATTTCAGGTGTTCGGTAGCGTGTAAGGAAGCCTCGTACCGCAAGCCGGGTAACATCCAGGAAGCATAGCCGCTGTAGGGGTCAGGAGCGGCGTACAACGAGCGGTACCAGGCGCCAAAAGCCAGACCTTTGTCACTAATAAAGGATTTTTCCAAATAGATGAGCCGCTGGTTGATGTCCGCTGCCAGCGATGCCTCAATTTGCTCCTGATTTAGCAGGGCTTCCCGCGCATCAGCAAAACTTTTACAGGCTTCGGCCAGTTTTTCTACTTCACTTTTCAGGTCGTCTAACTTAAACGCCTTATCATACTGATCAATTTCCTTTTCTACCTTATTGATATGGTCCATCAAATCGGTGGCGTAGCGTATTACATCGTAGGGAATAAGGTCGGCATTGGCAAGGCGTAAGGCGATGAGACCAAAAATTTTTGCCATGGCGGGTCCATACACAAAATCAGGATCGCCAAACTTCTGAAACCAGTTAAAATTATCGTAAGCGGAATGATAAATCCCGGAAGACTGGCTGATGCCCAAGCCTGCCGAAGGAATGCCGATGTGTGTATAAAAGCCTACATGGTCGGAACCGCCACCCAAATTACCCAATACTGGTTCCATCATGCCTGGTTGCCGGTTGATCCAATGCTCATACACTGACTCTCCGCTGTCGGGATGCTGTACCATGTGGGTAACATCGATAATCAATTGCTTAAGGGTAGGAGAAGCAGCGCCGCCGAAGTTAGGACCTGAGATAGCCGCATCGGCATTCAAATAGGCTACGGCTTTTTCTGATAGTTCATCCCGGAACTGTTCTACCCACTCCGTAGAACCCAGAATGCCAAATTCCTCGGCATCCCAGTGGGTAATTTTAATGGTACGTTTGGGCTGGTAACCAGCTTCTACGAGCTGCCCCAGGGCGTCTGCCACAGAAAGTAGCATGGCAGTGCCGCCATTCGGGTCTACAGCGCCAAATTCCCAGGCATCGTGGTGGCTGCCCAGAATGATCCATTCATCCTGATAATCGCTGCCGATAATGGTGCCCACCACATTGGTTACGCGGGTCAGTGCTTTTTTATGGTCTACTTTCAGCCTTACCTGCAACTTGGTGCCTCCTTCAATCCGGTAGGTAAAAGGCAAGCCTCCCTGCCAGCTGGAAGGTACCGGTTGGCCGGTCATTCTTTTGATAATTTCCCGGGCAGCACCATAGGGAAGGGGTGTTACCGGAATGGTATGAAAAGGTACGGCTTCAGGAGCCAACCGCTTCACTTTCTTTTTGCTGCCTGTAGGCAGAGCGGGTTCAAAAGGGGTAAGTGGATCGCCTGTGTAATCGAGGGCCAATACCGAACCACGCTGAATGGTACTTTCATCGGCAAATTTTCCTTCCGGATACACCAGTCCTGATACATAGCCGCCATCTTTGGGATCTGTGAAGATAATGAGGCCGGCAGCGCCAGCGAGTTCCGCGTATTTCGCTTTATAACCCCGGAAATTTCCGCCATACCGGGCCAGCACAATTTTTCCTTCTACCGCCACTCCCATTTCTTTTAGTTTCTCAAAGTCCTCTTTTCGTCCAAAGTTGGCGTATACTACTTCTGCGGTAACATCGCCGGATCCGGAAAAAGCATTCCATCCGACCGAAATATGCTCATTCGCCGAAAAAGGATCTTCTTCATGAATATATTCTTTGTTATTCAGTGGAAGGCGAATGGGGCGTACAATTTCTACAATCGCATCGCTTACAGGATAATCGAGGTAAATATCATAATCAAATTTTTCTACAACCAGGCCAGCGTTTTCCATAGCGCCTGCCAGGTATTCAATTACTTTTTTGCTGGCTGCCGAGCCTGCCACATGAGGTTCTTTGGTGATTTCCTGTAGGTGGTTTTTAAAAGTAATGCCATCGGGAAGGGTCTGAAATAATTCTTCAGTAGTTTTCTGTTTTGCCCGATTTTGCTGTAAAAATCCGGCAATACTTTGCGCTTCTGCCTGAAAAAATATAAAATATAGAAAGAAAAAAAGTAAAAATTTTATCATGTAATAAGATGATTCGTGCCGGATACCTGTTCCTAACCTATACAATTTGAATATAGAATAATATTTTTAATTTATCCTGATTTTTTATCAGTATCCGGACCACAGCCTTCCCTTTACGGGCAATTCACATATATTTGCTATAACTTGCCCTGAATTAAGGGGCGATTGTGTTTTTTCAACTATTCCCATATCCCATGCTTAAAATTTTGTTTTACTCCTTTATTAGTATCATTATTCTTTTTTGGGGTTGCCAGCTAAGCCAGGAAATTATTGACGAGAACAATATGGATGGTGCCATGGATCTGGCCAGTTATGTAAATCCGCTGGTAGGATCAGCTTCCAGTTTTAAGCTTTCACATGGCAATACCTATCCGGCGGTGGCGCTTCCCTTTGGCATGAACTTCTGGACACCGCAAACCGGTGATATGGGAGATGGCTGGATTTACACCTATGGGGCCCAAAAAATACAGGGTTTTCGCTGTACGCACCAACCCAGCCCCTGGATGAACGACTACGGCGCTTTCTCGCTGATGCCGATGGTGGGTAAACTGGAAATTGATGGCAAAAAGCGTGGTTCCAGATTTGAGCATGAAAATGAGATTTCTTACCCGCATTATTATAAAACAGAATTGGACACGTACGGTGTGATAGCGGAAATGACCGCCACCGAGCGCAGCGGATATTTCCGATTTACGTATCCGCCCACCAACGATGCCTATATTGTATTGGATGCTTTTCACGAAGGGTCTATGGTAAAGGTAATTCCGAAAGAACGGAAAGTAATTGGCTACTGCAAAAACAATTCGGGCGGGGTACCTGATAATTTTGCCTCCTATTTTGTGGTAGTTTTCGATAAACCCTTCACTACCTATGGCACCTGGCAGGATTCGGTTACCCAAGTAGGCAAAGCCGAAAGCGAAGGTGACCATACCGGCGCGTTTCTGAAATTCAAAACCGAATTTGGTGAGGAAATCAGTGTAAAAGTAGCCTCCTCTTTTATCAGCCTGGAACAGGCTGAACTGAATTTGAACCGGGAAGTAGGCGACAAAGATTTTGATGACATCAAAGACGAAGCGCAAACCCGGTGGAACTCAGCCCTGCACAGGGCAGTGGTAGAGGGCGGTACCGAAGAACAAAAAGCTACTTTTTATACGGCCCTGTACCGGACGATGCTTTTCCCAAGAAAGTTTTATGAGTTTGATGAGGAAAACAGCATGCAGCATTACAGTCCGTACGACGGCAAGGTGCACGAGGGATACATGTATACCGACAATGGATTCTGGGATACCTTCCGAGCTGCATTTCCATTGCTAAACATCCTGTATCCTGAAATGACTTCACATATCATGGAAGGATTTGTGAATGCGTATAAAGAGGGAGGCTGGTTACCCACATGGCCCAGTCCGGGATACCGCAAGGTAATGATTGGTTCGCACAGCGCTTCCTTATTTGCGGAAGCTTACCTGAAAGGCAACCAGAATTTTGATTACAAAACCGCCTACAAAGCCATCCGGCAGGATGCCACCAAAGAACCACCCGCATTCGCCCCTGGTCGCGATGGATTGAAAGCCTATAACCGGTTGGGCTATGTGCCCTATCCTGATTATAAAGAGGCTACCGCCAAAACACTGGAATATGCTTACGACGATTTCTGCATTATGCGAATGGCGCAGGCACTGAATAAAAACAGAGATGCCAAAATATTTGAGAGAAAAGCCATGAACTACCAGAATGTGTTTGACAAGGGTACTAACTTTATGCGGGGCCGGCAGGCCAATGGGCAATGGGTAACGCCTTTCGATCCTGTCGAGTGGGGTGGTCCGTTTACCGAAGGCAATGCCTGGCATTATAACTGGTCGGTTTTTCACGATATTCAGGGACTGATTGACCTGACCGGTGGCAGAGAAAAATTTGTAGCCAAGCTGGATTCGGTATTCACTGTACCGCCCGATGTAAAAGTTGGTACTTACGATACCACCATTCATGAAATGACAGAAATGGTATTAGCCAAAATGGGCCAGTATGCCCATGGCAATCAGCCCATTCAGCATATGATTTATCTGTACGATTATGCCCAGGAACCCTGGAAAACCCAATACTGGACGCGGTACGTAATGGACAGCCTGTATGCCCCTACGCCCAATGGCCTCATTGGCGATGAAGACAACGGGCAAACTTCTGCCTGGTATGTGTTTAGTGCCCTGGGTTTTTATCCGGTATGTCCTGTTGTGCCATCCTATGCAATTGGCAGCCCCTTATTCGATCAGGTTACCCTGCACCTGGACAATGGAAATATTTTTGAGATTGTGGCGGAAAATAATGGCCCCGTGAACTATTATATTCAGGAAGCTGAGTTAAATGGTCGGCGTTTGGATAAAACCTGGATTACCCATCAAAACATCATGGGAGGGGGCAGACTGAGGTTTGTGTTGGACGAACAACCCAACAAAGACTGGGGATCTGATCCGGAAGATGTGCCTTATTCATTATCTAATGAAAATGTGGAATTTCCATCAACAGGGAGGTAGTAATGGAAGGACTCTCTGATTTTTTGATACGTTAGAAAGCCATTGCCCAATAGGTGATTGTGCTATATATACAAAATTTGGAATCTTATTAAACAAAAGTAAAATCGAATAAGCTTTTATTAAAGATTTAGTAAGAAAGTCTGTGTTTTTATGAATCGCAATTAATTATTTTTCACTGTCTCTTTTCAAATACCCATAATTTTACCCAAATTGGTTGCTTGTAAATTTCTCAATTAAAACAACCACAAACCTTGGAGAAAAGCTCAACCAATCAATCAGAATTAAAACGTACGCTTGGTCCGCTTATGTTATGGGGCCTGGGCGTAGGGTATGTGATCTCAGGCATGTACTTCGGTTGGAATATTGGGCTGGCCGAAGGCGGTACTTTGGGTCTGGCCATTGCTACCTTTTTCGTTATTATCATGTACGTTACTTTTACCTTTGGGTACACCGAACTGGCCTGTGCCATTCCGAAAGCGGGAGGTGCCTTTGACTATGCCACCCGGGCATTAGGACCGAACTGGGGATTTATTGGCGGTATGGCACAAAACATTGAATTTATTTTTGCCCCACCTGCTATCGCGTTTGCCATTGGAGCCTATTTTCATATATTCCTCGATACTGTGCCTGTGTTGGCTATCGCCATTTTTTCCTATATTATTTTTACAGGGCTCAACATTTACGGCGTAAAGGTGGCTGCTACTTTTGAATTGCTGGTTACCATTCTGGCAGTGGGAGAACTGTTTATTTTTGCCGGAGCTACCTTACCCCATTTCGAATATGAAAACTTAAAAATAAATGCGTTACCCAATGGAATTGCCGGCGTTTTTGCCGCTATTCCATTCGCCATCTGGTTTTTTCTGGCTATTGAAGGAGTCGCCAATGTAGCCGAAGAAACCATAAATCCACAGAAAAATGTAATCATTGGTTTTGGATCGGCCATATTTACCCTGGTATTGCTTTGCCTGCTTACCTTTTCCTCTTCAGTAGGCGTAGCCGGTTGGGAAGCTATTGTATATCCAACTCCCGGTGCCGAAGCCTCCGATTCGCCTTTACCGCTGGCTTTGGGGAAAATCGTGAGTCAGGATAATTTTCTATATCATTTGCTGGTTACCGTAGGTTTGTTCGGCTTGATAGCCTCCTTTCACGGCATTATTCTCGCTGCCGGCCGTACTACCTTTGAATTTGGCCGGGTGGGGTATGCGCCCCGGTTTATGGGAAAAGTGCACCCGAAGTTCCGGACACCTGCCAATGCTTTGCTCGTTAACATGGCTATCGGTATCCTTGCCCTTTTAACGGGAAAAACGGCAGAAATTATTACCATTGCCTGCTTTGGTGCTTTGTCTCTTTACATTATTTCCATGATTACGCTTTTCAGGCTCCGAAAACAGGAGCCTGATCTGGAACGCCCTTTCAAAGTGCCTTTCTATCCGGTATTTCCTACTATTGCCCTGGTAATTGCTACCATTGCACTGGTGGCCATTACCATTTACAATCTTACCCTGGCACTGATATATTTCGGAATTTTACTTTTATCTTATGCCGGGTTTCACTTTTTTGTAAAACCACATCTAAAGTCTCATTAAGGGCAGCACTATAAATGGTCAACAATAAACTTCCATAAAGGAAAACCTTAAACGTAGTTTCAATGACGAAAGAAGAAATCATTCAACAGGTTATCGATCATCCGGCAGGGAAAGTTAAAATAGCGGTTACGGACATGGATGGGATATTACGGGGAAAGGTAATCCGTCGCGATAAATTTTTATCTATTGCACAATCGGGATTCAGCTTTTGTGATGTGGTGTTTGGCTGGGATGCGGCCGACAATGCCTATGACAATGCTCAATATACCGGATGGCATACCGGTTATCCGGATGCGCCAGCTGCCCTGGACATTCATACCTACCGGAAAATTCCCTGGGAAAACGACCTGCCTTTTTTTCTGGGCGATTTTACCGATCAGGAAGGGAAACCTTCACCGATTTGTCCACGGAATCTGCTTAAAAAGATTAAACAACAGGCACAGGAAGCAGGGTTTACCCCTATTGCTTCTCAGGAATTTGAATGGTTCAATTTTCAGGAAACGCCACAGCAACTACAGGACAAAGGGTTTCGCGATCCGATGCCACTTACGCCGGGTATGTTTGGCTATTCCATTTTACGAAGTTCGATGAAAAGCGAATTCTTCAATGATTTGTTTGACCTGCTGGAAAAATTTGATGTGCCACTGGAAGGACTCCATACCGAAACCGGGCCGGGTGTGTATGAAGCAGCCATTTTGTATGGTGATGTGGTAGAAGCCGCTGACCGGGCTGTGCTTTTCAAAACAGCTACCAAAGAAATCGCCTACCGGCATGGTATTATGGCTTCATTTATGGCCAAATGGCACAAAGATATGCCCGGCTGCGGTGGCCATGTGCACCAGAGCCTCTGGGATGCCGATCAGAAAAACAATCTCTTTTTCAATGAATCGGACGAAAACAATATGTCGGGCCTGATGCAAAGTTATGTGGCGGGTCAGTTGCATTGTCTACCCTTTATATTGCCCATGCTGGCGCCTACCATCAACAGTTACAAACGGCTGGTAGAAGGGGCCTGGGCACCTACCACCCTTACCTGGGGCACTGATAACCGAACTACCGCGTTGCGGGTGCTGGCCGAAAGCAGCAAAGCTGCCCGGCTGGAAACCCGCGTTTGCGGATCAGATACCAATCCGTATCTGGCGATGGCCGCCTGCCTGGCCAGTGGTTTGTATGGCATCCGTCATAACCTGAAACTGGAACAGCCCAAAACCGTGGGCAATGGTTATGAAGAATTTAAATACGGGGTGTTGCCCCGGAATCTGCACGAAGCTACTGAAGCCATGAAGAATTCGGATATTGCCAATGAACTGTTCGGAGAAGCTTTCACCGATCATTTTGTGCGTACCCGTGAATGGGAATGGCGGCAATTCGCACAGGTGATTACCGACTGGGAAATGAAAAGGTATTTTGAGATTATTTAACGAGAAGTTTGAAGGGTTTAAATGTTAATCGTTATTAGTTAATGGTTTACGAATAACGATTAACCAATAACAAATAACGAACAATCTATACCCGGAACGGCCTCATTCTTTCTTCGATCTTTGTTTCTTTAATTTACAACCTTCCGCAACAATAAAAATTTTGCGATACCACAAATTCCTTACTATTTCTTTTAAAAAATACGTGCAAGCCCAAACTATCGCTTACAAAAAAATGAAACAAAATAGCATCTAATATCAATCCGTCGTTTTACCTTTACCTATTGAAAAGAGCAATTCTTATAAACTTATGTTCATCTATTTCTCTGTGAGCTATGCATTCGTATCTATTCGATCCTAATAAAATTTACCAGTATAACTTTCCTACGATAATCCGGTTTGGTATTGGGGCTATTAATGAACTGGGGCCCTTTTTAGGGGGGCAGCGGACTAAACGCCCATTGGTAGTTACCGATCCGCTGGTGGCTGAACTGAGCTTCTTCAAAAATATTGTAGCTGGTCTGGAACAGCATGGACTGAAACCCGGCGTATTCAGTCAGATTTCTAAAAATCCCGTGGAATCGGATGTGTTGAGAGGCGATGAAGTGTATCATATGCACAAAGCCGATGCTATTGTAGGTGTTGGAGGAGGCGCGGCGCTGGATGTGGCCCGGGCCATCGCACTGAGAATCAATAACCGCCGCGATCTGTTCGATTACGATGACCTGATTGGCGGCGACCAGTATGTAACCGAACCCATTCCGCTTTTTGTAACCGTGCCTACCACCTCAGGTACTGGCAGTGAAGTAGGCCGATCGGCCATTATTTCGGAAGATGATACCAAAAGAAAGCGCATTCTGTTTCATCCTACCCTGATGGCCACCCGGGTATTTGCCGATCCGGCACTTACCTTCGATTTACCGCCCATGGTAACCGCCGCCACCGGCATGGATGCCCTTACGCATAATATGGAGGCTTATCTGGCAAAAAATTATCATCCTATGGCCGATGGCATTGCCCTGGAAGGCATTCGGCTTGTGGCCCAGTCGCTGGAAAAAGCTGTGAATGATCCTGATCCGGAATCCCGCAGTAAGATGATGCTGGCATCCATGATGGGGGCGATTGCTTTTCAGAAAGGATTGGGCGTAGTGCATTCGCTGGCCCATCCGTTGTCGTCGCTGCTGGATATGCACCACGGTCTGGCCAATGCCATTTGTATTCCTTATGGAATGCGATTCAATATTGAAGGATTTGAAGATCGGTTTGCTGCCATGGCAACTGCCATGAAGCTGCCTGATCCAAGTGGAGAATCTGTGGTAAACGCCCTGTTTGAACTCAATCAGAAAATTGGTTTGCCTGTTAAGCTAAGCACGCAGGGCGTGAAAGAAGCGCATGTGGAAACGCTGGCCGATCTGGCCGAAGCGGATTTTGCCCATCCGAACAATCCGAAGCCGGTGAAAAGAGAAGATTTTAAACGTATGTATATGGAAGCTTTATGATTAAAATTGGTGTGTCATCCTGCTTTATGTATCCTGATGAAAACAGGGTTATTTTCGGACCAAAAACACTCTGTTACCTGGAACGGGATATGGCCCGGTATCTTTTCCGAAAAGATGTATTGCCCATTCTGATTCCTGACCTGGAAGATGATGACCTGAATACGCTGCTGGAACAAATGGATGGCTTTGTGTTTCAGGGCGGTACGGACCTTGCGCCGGAAACCTATGGAGAAACTCCCATCGGCCGGTGGAAGGGTGATCCGCGCCGCGATCAGTATGAAATGAAGTTACTGGATTATGCCATTCAGAATAACAAACCGGTATTTGGCATTTGCCGGGGTTTCCAACTGATGAATGCCTACTTCGGGGGCACCCTGTATCAGGACATCACTACCCAGCACGAGGAAGCGCTGCAACATCGGGATGCTGCCGCGTATGATCAACTCAATCATCAGATTGAATTTGTACCTGATAAATTGCTGGATCATTTATTTAAAAATCAGCAGGGTAGCATGACGGTAAACACCGTGCATCACCAGGCCGTTAAAGAATTGGGGAAAGACCTGGAAGTATTGGCTGTGTGCCCTGACGATGGTATTATTGAAGCTTTTCACTGGACCAAAGCGCCGGAAGGAAAAGTACTGGGCGTACAATGGCATCCGGAATTTTCTGCCAATTCCCAAACTAAATTAATAGATGAGAAAGTTATCTATAATAACTTTTTGAGTTACTGCAAATAAATTACCTTTTTTCTATGAATATTATTAATCCTGCTACGGAAAAAAACATAGCCACTCTCAACGAAGATTCTATCGAATCAATTGGTGAGAAGTACAAAACCGCCAAAGCGGCACAACCTAATTGGCAACGGAAGTCGGTGACAGACCGTATTGCCATCATCCAAAATTTCCGCGATTTACTGGAAAAGCGAATAGAACCCCTTGCGGAAATCCTGACCAGTGAAATGGGAAAACCTTTGCGGCAGTCACGCAACGAAATCAACGGAGCCCGCGGCAGAATCGCGTTCTTTCTGGAACATTCAGAAAAATGGCTGAGCGACGAATGGGTATGGCAGGAAGCCGGTTTGGGCGAGAAAATTTCTTACGAGCCTTTGGGCATCATCGCCAATATCTCTGCCTGGAATTATCCTTATCTGGTAGGGGTGAACGTATTTATTCCGGCTCTGATTGGCGGCAATGCCGTGCTGTATAAACCTTCGGAACTTACCACGCTTACCGGACTGAAGATTGGCGAACTGCTCCACGAAGCGGGTGTACCGGAATCCATATTTCAGGTTGTGGTTGGGGGAAAGGAAGCCGGAGAAGCTTTGTTACACCTGCCGCTGGATGGTTATTTTTTTACGGGTTCTTACAAAACCGGTAAGCACATTTATGAAACAGTGGCCCCGAAAATGGTGCCTTGTCAGCTGGAACTCGGGGGCAAAGACCCTATGTATGTGCCCGATGATGTGGCCGACATTAAAAGTGTAGCCCAGGCGGCTGTTGAAGGCGCTTTTTATAACAATGGACAAAGTTGCTGTGCCGTAGAACGCGTTTATGTACATGAAAAGGTATACGATACGTTCTTAGAAGAATTTGTGCGGGAAGCCCAAGCCATGAAACTGGGCGATCCGAAGGAAAAGGATGTTTTTATTGGTCCTTTGGCCAGAAAAGAACAGGCAGACTTTTTAGAAGCCCAGACAAAAGATGCCCAGGAAAAAGGCGCCCGGTTGCTGATGGGAGGCAAAAAAGGAAGCCAGGCTGGCTATTATTTTGAGCCTACCGTACTGGTGGATGTAAACCATGAGATGCAGGTGATGAAAGAAGAATCCTTTGGCCCAATTATCGGCATACAAAAAGTGCGGGACGACGACGAAGCCATCATTTTGATGAAAGATACCGATTACGGGCTTACCGCCGCGGTGTATTGCGACTCAAAAGAAAGGGCCGAGAAAATATTGTCGCAGATGAATACCGGATCGGTATACTGGAACTGCTGCGACCGGGTAAGCGCCCGCCTGCCCTGGTCGGGAAGGAAACATTCCGGTATAGGTGCCACCCTGTCGTTTGCCGGTATTCGCGCTTTTGTAAAGCCAAAAGCATTTCATTTGCGGGGAACGTGGTTAACATAGATTTACCAGATCAGGATGTAATCGCTGCATACAAGGGATAGAAATTGAAATAAACCGTTGGATGTTATTCAGGAATGATCAATGTTCAAATTTCAATGTTCAATTGAGTGCCGAACCGTATTTAACTCAATCACATACAAATTCCCAACTGAACATTGAGCATTGAACATTGATTATTTTTTGCCATCCTCCACTGTAGTTAAATTTTGTACGCCATTGCCATTATTTTCCCCAACGCTGTGCCTCTGAACACCAGGTACGCATCTTTTTACTTCGCCGTCGCACCTCTGAGCACCATGCACGCGCCTTTTTGCTTCATCGTTGTAGCTATTTTCCCCAACGTCGCACCTCCAAGTACCACGCACGCGCCTTTTTGCACCAGCGTTGTAGTTATTTTCCCCAACGCCGTAGCTCCGAGCACCATGCACGCGCCTTTTTGCTCCGACGTTGTAGCTATTTTCCCCAA
>JBGTIS010000023.1:0-22966 GCA_041745535.1 Cyclobacteriaceae bacterium
CAATATTTTTATTAAAGGTGATCGTGTTGGCCCAGTTTATTGTAGAGACCATGTGCCGCTCTTTACTGGCTGATTTTTGCTCCGGACTCAGCGTAGTTCTGTCCCCGGGAATTTGTCCGCTAAAATTTTGCTTTTCATTGATGTTCCAGTCAAGGCCCAGGTTAGATTTTAATTTAAGACTATTCTTTATAGTCGCTTCCGCGAAAACATTTCCCAACAAACGATAAAGCTCCAGATCATTATTTCTGTACCTGGCAATCGCTACCGGGTTTTTACCATCGCCATACAGTCGCGCATCATTGTACAGATTGTCGGGCGGCAGGTCGGTCAATAACCCTGTTCTTTCATCAATCAAAGGTATCGCGGAAGGGCGTAGTAAGGCATAACGTACCACTCCGGGCAGACTTCCGGGTCGTGCGCCATCACCTGAAGACCCGATTTCATTCATTTTCGTTTTCGCGAAAGTAAAATTCTCTCCTATCAGTAACCAATCCTTAATATTTCCTGTCACATTGGTTTTAAAGGAATACCGTTTAAAATTAGAATTGATAATTGTTCCTTTCTCATCCCACATATTACCGGATATGTAATATTGCGTTTTTTCAGACCCTCCACTCAATCCCAGATTGTACTGCCGCGAAAAACCTGTTTGAAAAATTTCGTCCAGCCAATCGGTATTGGGGAGTTGAGCAGCGTTGTCGGTGTTGATATTCGGTGTGCCATCATTGGCGTAGGCTTCATTTTGCAATTCGATGAATTGACTTGTATTGAGCATGTCGGGGAGCCTGGTAGGATTTGAGGAACCCCAAGAGGCATCCAATTCTATTTTATTTTTCCCGGCCCCGCCCGATTTTGTAGTGATCAGAACGACGCCGTTGGCAGCTCTGGCGCCATAAATAGCCGAGGAGGATGCATCCTTTAAAATTTCTATGGAAGCGATATCATTAGGAGCGATACTGTTCAACCCCGCGTTGGTAGGTACGCCGTCAATCACATAGAGCGGATTACTATTACCCAATGTCCCTACCCCCCGGATACGGATTACAGCTTCCTGCCCGGGTGCCCCTGTTGGGCTTGTAACCTGCACCCCAGGCGATAACCCTTGCATAGCGCTTCCTACATCAGGGGCACGTAATTTCTCAATATCCTCCCCTTTTACGGAAGATATCGCCCCCGTCAAATCACTTTTTTTCTGAGTGCCATACCCTATCACCACAATCTCATCCAGGGCTGTAACATTAGGTGTCATCGTAATATTAATGATGGTTTGGTTACCAATGGTAATCTCCGCCGTATTGTAGCCTACTGAGGAAATAACCAGAATAGCGGCATCATCCGGCACATTCAACCGGTAATTTCCCGCTACATCGGTTACAGTTCCAATACTAGTGTTTTTTACCACAATATTTACGCCGGGTAATGGCTCATTATTCTCATCGATTACCCGACCTGTAATGGTTTTTTCCATTACAGCTTCGAAATCGACACCCAATAATGGTAACTGAGTCGAACTATTCTGTTTTTTTAACTGCGGTCCAACGGTAGCCAATGGTTGTGTATTTGCCTTGTAAGCCAATATGTTAGCTACCAAAAAACAAAAAATTCCCCAAAGGAGGGGAATAGATATTTTTTTGCAAACGATTGTAAAACTTTTCATAGAGGTAGTGATAGTTAAGGTAAAAAAATTGATAAAACAAAAAACACACTCACCGCATGCTTTTCTGGTTTTTTCTTAGTATCTGAGGGGCAATGGCTTTGGGCTTTTTAACCATACATTCAGGGATAATTATCGCTTTTGCCAGATGCTTGCAAATGCTTCCTGCGCTATAACAATTTGAAGATATTTTGATTAAAATCAAAACATCTAAAAGTCATTCTTTGTTTGCTTGGTATAATAATTTATTATTTCCCTATTCCCCTTCAAGCTTTACCTGTACCGTCCGGCTCGACTTTCCGGTAATATCAAATGTTTTTAGTTTAACAGGACCTGAAACTTTTACAGGTTCGGTATATTCCGGAGAATTCTCATTCGGTTCTGTCCCGTCTGTGGTATACCGCAGGGTCAGCCCGGGAAATTCCACATTGGCTTTTAATTCTTCTCCCTCAATAATAGCCCCAGGTAAAGGCAAACGGTAATTATACCCTTCGTTCAGGTAATGCAGGCGGGGCAACTCTTTCCGGGCCATGGTATTGGCAAAAATATTCCATTCTTTATCAATTTCCACTTCTCGTTTTTCATTGTTTTCAATGGTTTCCCAGTCCCGTTCGTGTGCCCAGGCACTTTCGGCAAATCCCAGCAATTTGGGCAGCATGTAGTATTCTATCATGTCCCTGCCTTTGATGGTTTCGCTCCAGAGCTGGGCTTCCAGCCCCAGAATATTATCTCTGCTTTCCGGTTTCAGGCGTTCCTTTCCGGCAAAGTCGGTTTCCAGGTCCAGCTTTCGGCCCATGCCATCTTTAAAAGTGGTTTTGAACATATCGAAGGGCGCGAACGTCCAGGCATTGCGGGTATTGATAAAACCTGCCCAGTATAACCCAGGTTCTTCAGGATCTTTGTCATAAGCCAGGTCAAAATAGAAATTGGTTACGTTACACAGCACGATCTGATAACCAAAATTGGCCAGCCGGTAACCCAGATCCGGATAATCAATGGTGTTGTTCCAGATGTATGGCACTACTGGCCGTTCGGCGAATTCAGGATTGGGTTGATACACCCCACTGGCATCTTTCTTCAGGGCAATTTCTTCCCATCCGTGTACTTCCAAGCCTCTTTTCTCCAGTTTTTCCAATAATCTACCAAAAAAATATGTTTGTAAATTTTTAGGATCGCTGATGTCCGGATGCTCCGCCAGCAGTTTTTTGGCCATGGGCGATTGTGTCCAGGCGCCTTCCGGCACTTCATCGCCGCCGGTATGAAAAATTTTTAGTTCCAATCCGGCATCCGCATACATTTTGGAAATTTCATCCACTACTTTCTCATAAAAATGATAGGTCGATTCTCTGGCTACAGATACTACATTATCGGTATAAGCCTGTGCCGACAAATATGCTGATTTATCATCAGGATCTATCAGCCGGTATTCCTTAGCTTCTTCCTCTTTTCCTTCCTTCATCAGTCGCTGGTACCGGGCTTCCATGGATTTAATGGCGGCGCGGGCATGACCGGGGAAATTGACTTCCGGAATAATGGTAATATGTCTTTCTTTGGCGTATTTCAGTATTTCTATAAAATCTTCCCTGGAATAGTAACCACTGCCATGATTCCCCTCTTTATCGGCAAATGGTCCCGACCCATATGCCGGATGCAGGGCGGGTGCTTCTTTCCCGGAAGTATGTTGCCGCTGGGCACCTACCTCGGTAAGTTCCGGCAAGCCCGGAATTTCAAGCCGCCAGCCTTCGTCTTCAGTGATGTATAAAAGAAAGCGGTTGAGTTTGTAAAAAGAAATCAGATCCAGCATTCGCATAATGGTTTCCTTGCTCTGGAAATTCCGGCCTACATCCACATGCAGTCCTCTGAACCCAAAGCGTGGCGCATCCTGAATGGTGGTGCGCGGCAGCTCAATAATGGTAGCCTGCTCATAATCTTGAATGGGCACCAGCGACCGCAAACTCTGTATACCATAAAACACGCCAGCCGGATCACTGCCTGTAATGTCAATACCATTCCTGGATATGGTGAGCCGATAGGCCTCTTTATCTTTGCCATTTACCTTTACCT
The DNA here is from genome assembly GCA_041745535.1 of Cyclobacteriaceae bacterium. Classification (GTDB taxonomy): domain Bacteria; phylum Bacteroidota; class Bacteroidia; order Cytophagales; family Cyclobacteriaceae; genus JBGTIS01. Next base: position 3,719 of record JBGTIS010000023.1, read on the forward strand.
GCCCCACTTTCAATTGAATGGAATTGGCTGTTGGGGTTGATGTTTCCAGGGTAAAATCTTTCCCGGTCAGAGCTTTCAGACTTTTCTTCAGATAATTGGCTTCAGCTTCCAGTTCCAGCTGATAAAAAATCGTCAGGTTGTTATCCAGTGACAAGGTACCCGGCTGGGTTTTAACACTTACCGGCGTGGGTACAATGGGCAGCAAATCAGAGGCTGCCACCAATTCCATCGCCTGGTTATTGAAATACCTGAGCTTCGGCGTGGGGATTGATTCCTCATCGGCTTTCCCCCGGTTAATTTGTTCGGTAGTGGTAAAAGGTTTAAAATCCTGATTCTCCACCTCCACAATTTTGGTTTCCTCGCCTTCCTCATCATAAAACACAAAATAAAGTCCCAACGGCCGGTCGGTATTTTTTATCACTCCTTCAATTCCCTGGTAAGGAATTTCTTTCGTTTCACCGGTTTTAAGAGAAAATCCTGCTTCAGGAACCAGTTTGTACCAATCGCCATTGATGTGAACCACTTGAGCGGGAACGGATTCATTTTTCACAATTTCCCGCGGGGCCATATTAAAAAACAAAGCCCAGTTGGTATCAGTGAGGTCAAAATTACTGTTATTGTTTAAGGTAAATTTAGCATCAAATACATTTGCTTTTTCTGTAAAATTGGTAAGCAGTTCCCAGTTTACACCAATTTTATTTCCTGAATCGTAGGTTTCCTTTTTTGAGCAGGCGGTAATGAGAACGGCAGAAAGAAAAAAGAGAAAAATTTTATTAGTTTGCATCATTGTAAGTATTGGCAATTGTATGCCGATAAATGTAACCTGGTAAAAGGTATAAAAGTTAAAATTATTAGTTAGAAGGAGCAGGTAATCAGTTACAATTTTATGAAAATCTTCTTTTTATAAAGCAAATAGGCCGGTATAAAGTTGATAACCACGAACAAAAGCGCATACAGCATACTGGCCAGTTTAGGGAATACGCCAGCCGCTATCATGCTTTCCACAAAATATTCATTTAGTGTATGTGCCCCAAATGGGATATAATAAAAAATAATGGATAGTATATCTGCCAGCACATACACAGCGATTGCATTGGCGCCCAAAACAATGCCCGGCCAGGTGCCTCTGGTATGTTGACGGATGTCTACTATATAATACACCGCGCCAAAAATTAAAGCCGCCAATCCTCCCGTTACCATCACAAAGGAGCTGGTCCATAAGTTTTTGTTCACCGGAAACCCCAGGTTCCAGATATATCCGATAGCCACGGCAGCTAGTCCTGAAACCATCATGATCACTGTTTTTTCCAATGGAATCCGCTTACTCAGCATCAGATGACCGGCCAGTAATCCGGCAATACCAGATACCACGGCAGGGAAGGTACTGAGAATACCTTCAGGATCCCAGGTACCCTGCCACATCCTGCCGGGAAGCAGAGTGCTGTCCAGCCACGCGGCCAGATTTACCCCGGGTTCCAGCATGACCCTGCCTGCGCCGGGTGTGGGAACCAGCGTCATTACCAGCCAGTACCCTACCAGAATTACCAATCCGATGATGGCCTGGGTTTTAAATCTGGTGGTCAGAAACAAAAAGGAACAAACCAAAAATACGATGGCAATCCTTTGCAATACGCCTGTCCATCGGAGAGCGGAAAAATCAAAATCGGGAAGCAGATTAAGGAAAATCCCAACGGCGAATATTTTCAACGAACGAATCAATATCTTTTTATACAGTTCAGGTTTGGGCACATTTTTTTCCAATCGTTTGTTATAAGCCAGCACAATGGATACGCCTACAATAAACAGGAAAAACGGGTATATTAAATCAGTGGGTGTCAGGCCGTTCCATGCCACATGTTCAAGTGGTTTATAAATGTATTTTTCGCTGCCTGGAAAATTTACCAGCACCATGGCGGCAATGGTAAAACCCCGCATGGCGTCCAGTGAAATTAACCGGTGGGTGGCAACCTGTGTAGGTACAGATTTTTTTTCAGCAAGGGAGACAGTCTTCATATCTTTATTTTAAAACGATTTTAACATACAACTTTCCGGATTATTGAACAGGTGCTGTAATCACGCCCAGATACCTGCCCATCCAGTACGGGAGTAACCAGATATCACCGGCACTGTATTCCGAAGTTCCGTTGCCACCACCGTCTAACTCAAACCGGTTGGCATTATGACGATTAATAGGCAATTCATCGGGCGGCAGCACCTCTCTGATAGTCTGGTTTCTGAAATTCGGCGCAATGGGTTCAATGTCTTTTCTTTTACTGTTATGCACCTCCCATTGGATCAGGTCCAAAGGATATTCCTGTAAGTACCAGACGGCTTCCTCCAGATCAAAATCTTCCGTACCCGTTAAGGCAGTGAAAATATTCCAGGCGCCTTCTTTTTCAGGCCTTTCCATTTCCCAATGGTCAATAATCGCTTCCTTGAACATGGTTTTCAGGGAATCGTTAAACGCATACCGGTACAACCCCCAGTAGCCCAGAAAATACATCTCATCATCGGAATGGTTCCAGCTTTCCGACAGCATTTTGCTCCAGTCATCAGCATCTTCGGGCGCGGTGCTGATTTCATTCATGGGCCGCATCAGATTTTCCAGGTACCCATGTTCGTTCATCAGTTCAAATGCTTTTTCCTTATAAATCTCTTTTTTGGTAAAATGATAGGTTGTTTGCAACATAGATATAATGTTGGAGGCATTAATTTTACGGTCGCCTACCATCTTTGGCCTTGCGTTTACGTACTCGGGGTTCCATTTTCCCCACACCGTAGGTTCACCATTCCAGTCTACCAGGTACAGGTCGTTGTCGATAATATGCTGCATCAGCGAATCCATCATAATGATGGCGCGGTCCTTTAAATCGGTTCCTTCGAGCAGTTCGGCCATGGCGCCAAACACAAACATATGTCCGATGGCTTCATCGCTGCTGGTGGTGGCTTTCCAGTCCCACTCAGGGTCGCCGGCATGTTGCCAGCGTTCCGGATCGGCCAGTACTTCTTTATATCCCCTGCGCTCAAACGACCGGGAAGGAAAACCTTTCACTGGGTTGATGGCATACAAACGTTCCATCGCGTCCATCGATTCACGACAATTTTCAAGCGCTTCCTCCGACCCGGTTACGGCATACCGGAATACCTCTCCTCCCAGGTACATGGAAGTCCATAACCCATCATTATCAGAATCTTTCAGGGTTCCCGTGCTGATATTTCCCGATTTCATATCGCCCAGGGTAGCGTTAAAGCCATGCCGGAGGTGCCGGTTACGCACCTGTTTTTCGTAAAACATGGCTTTTTCATGCAGGGTCATTGGCTTAAATTGAATTTCAGCTAAACCCTGATCAGTTAAAATGAATACCGTGTTGTTCTCGCCGGCAGCGATATCTATTACCTGGTCAGAAGGCAACCACCGCTGCGAAGCATAATAGTTGAATTTCCCCTCTTTGTTGCGCATAAATGCGCCCCGGTTGGAGCCAAACCAAAGGTTTCCCTGAATTTCCTTAATTACTGTCAAATCATTCCAGGGAAGTTTCTGCCGCAATGCGCCAATCGGTTGAAGGGTAGCCGCATCCAGTACCTGATACCCATTGTGGGTACCTACTACCAGTTCTTTCCCCTGGTTTGCCAAAGTAAAACAGGTTAATCCGGATTTTTCGTATCTGGATTTTAAAGAATTTTTTTCAGTTGAAAACTGTGCCATACCATCCTCATTTAGTATCCAGAACACATTGCGACTGGCATCAAACTGCAGCTCTTTTACCGGGCCGGAGGTATTGCCTTTCCAAATTACTTCCGAGTCTGTGATGTATCGCAAAGTGGTTCCATCGGCCAGCAGAAAATCAAAATCATTCCCCCCGGCAAATACATCTGCTTCCGGCAGCGAATGTTTGCTGTAGAGTTTACCTGCCCAGGCGTTGCTGAAAACAGCCTTTTCGTCCAGATACACCATCTGGTTTTTGTATAATCCGACAGCATTCAGGTTTTTATCACCCATCGGTCGGTATGTACCGTCCGGCACCAATGTACCCGGATACAAAAACTGCCCGGCATGGGGTCGCAATAATCCTGAAGAAGAAAACACCTGTACCGCGCCATTCCGGTCGGCCACTACTTTGATCAGTGGGGCACTGTTTTCGGGTTCCAGCCTGTATTTGACACTGAAATCCTGCATAAAAGCTGTATCTTCATAAACCGGCTGTGCGGAGGGCGCAGGTAAATTACGGAAGTTTACCAATAATACAGCTGATACAATAATGGCGAATAAGGAAGCAGATTTCATGGGTTATGGTTTATAGCGGTACCGGCATCAAACCGGTTGTTCGGGTAGTTAAACAATAACAAGAATAGGAAATTTCCTTTTAGGAAAGTGCGTATTTTCCGCATAATAAACCCCAGTTCGCGAAAATGCTTTTTCACTAACTGAAAAATCCGAAAGGTTTGCTTGTGATTTTCGTATACAAGGAAAGTGGGATCTGCTTATTTTATTTGTTCACCAATACTTTTCGCGTTCCTGAAATACTTTCAGCTTTCAGATGAACAACATATAATCCACCTGCAACCGATCGGCCACACCTATCCAATCTGTTCCAATCCACCTCGTGACTTCCCGGAAACTCAGTTTTATGCACTAACTCTGCTACCTTTTCTCCCAATAGGCTGTAAATACTGATTTTCACAGTTTCCGGTTTGGTAAGAAAGTAGCGTACAGTGGACTGCCTTTGCATAGGATTGGGAAACACCGTGAAATTATCTACTGATTCATCATGGCCCAGCCCGGTAACCACCTCTTCTCCCGCCAACTGTAAATTATCGAACCAGAATTCTATTCCTTCCAGTGGCTGGTGTTCGGGCACAATTTCCAAACGGTCAATGGATCTCCAGTCAAACTTGCCTTCCGGGTTGAACCATTCTCCATCCCAGGCTCCGGTTTCAACCATATCGGCTAATGGAACCATAACATGTTGCCAGGTTCCATCAAATGGGGCAACTGATTGGTCAATGGTAACGCTCATCCGCCAGGAATGATCTGCTTCGTTTTCCTTGGTATCCACAAACCGGATATCAAATTTCGCGGTTGGACTGGTACCGCGCACCCAGAAATCGAGTACAAAATCATTGGCTTTCAGCAGGGAAAGATCCAGATTCGGCACAAAATCGAAACCAATGGGATCGTACTGCCCTACTCCGGTCCAGTAAATACAGTGGGTACCTGCCTGTGGTTCGGTTTTGGCATAATAATCTAACGTACCGGACCCGGCTGAACTGGCTTCCGAAATGCCTTCTCCCATGTAATCGTCGTAGAGGATAAAACCGGTTTTCTCGGGTTTTTTGACAAATTCTTTCTGTTCAGGCACCTTAAACGCCAGTGCTTCCAGCAACGGCACATTCAAATCGTATTCAAACAATTCATTAGAATTTTTCTCAAACAGGCCAAAGCCGCCCTTATAATCCCAGATGGTCCAGGCAATCTCTTTTTCATTCAGGTACCGGCTCACTTCCTCATACCAGGCTACCCGTTGCGCGTTATCGCTATTGGGAATATGCACACCAAATTCACCGCAGAACAAGGGCACCTTGCGCTGATTTTTAAAATTGACCGCGATATCAATCAGTTGCCGCACTTTGCTTACGGTACCCTCATTGGCATAATTGTTCAAAGCATCTTCAATCCAGGAACCTTTTAAGGATGCCGGGGTGGCAGGCATACTACCTGCATCATAAGGAAAAGGTACACCAGAAAGTGGTTCCATCGAGGGATCGGTCCAACTTGCTCCCTGATGGGTAAACACAAAAGGATCGTAGAAATGAAAGGTATAAATCAGTTTATCGTCGGTATACTGGGGTAAATTATTCAGGTTACTATAACTATTCCAACTGGCGGGACCTACCACAATAAAATGTTTGGTATCCTGGGTACGGATGGCATCAATCACCGTTTGCTGAATGGAACCCCAGAGTGCATCGTCAATGCCATGCGGTTCGTTGAGTACTTCGTAATAAAGCAAATCGGACCGATCTTTATAATGCGCCGCCATTTGCGTCCACACGTTCACCAGCACCGGGCCTATGGTCGGGTCGGTACTGGCTGCCGGATCAAAAGTATGGTTATCCAGAATCAGATGAATTTCCAATTCTTCTGCCCAGTTTACTACCTGATCCAGAAATTCCAGAAAAAGTGGATCCAGGGTATAATCCGGTTCTCCGTTAGTCATATAGTGTAAATTAATGGGCAGGCGAATTACATCTACACCCAGACTTTTGATCTGTTCCAGGTCTTTTCTGGTGAATTTGGAAAACTGTATCTGATGCGCGGAAGCAGCCTGGAACCAACCCGTTAAATTAACACCCTGGTTGAATGGGGTTTGGCAAAAAGCACAGGTTGATGTAAAAATGAATAAAAGGGTAACCAACCCCTTCCAGCTCAAATTATATCTTTTCATAGGGTTCAAAAAAAACTCGACTTCTTTCAGGTTATTGAAATGAAAGGTAATAAATTTTGATCAGAAAAACTGATGCTATTTCCCTTAAGACAGAATTGACGGCCTCATCCAGTTAATTACTGATTACTGAAGAGAATGATCGGAAAGATATTGTTGGAAAATCTCCTTATACTTTTCGGCGATCGGTATTTCTGCTTTCCCAATCCGGACCTGGCTTCTTTCCACCGCGTTTATTTTCTCAAGACTAATAATAAATGACCGGTGAACCCGCATAAACCTTTGGGCAGGCAGTTGTTCTTCTAATGATTTTAACGTCATGAGCGACAAAACCGGCCTGGTTTGATTTTCCTGGTAAATACATAATCTTTTAAGCCCTCAAAATAAAGAATATCATTCAATGCGATTTTAATGAGCTTATATTCAGATTTCACTAGCAGACTATCTTTTTCAGTGATTTTGGTTTATTTTCTTGATCATGACTATTTCTTTATTTCTTCTACCCAATATTACGGGGTGGAAACAAAATGAAAGGCCACAACCAGACGTTAAGGCAAATTGTATGGAAGATTGAGGAAATGTACCGGTGAAAGAAAGTGTTGGTGACTTTATTATTGAGAGCTTATCATATCTTATAATTATTCTGGAACCGGATGTTTTGTTTAATATTTTCCTGTATTCAGACGGTTCGCCGGTATCGGTCCCGGTGGGGATTGGAGCGGCCGACACGACCGCATCCGACCCGCGATGGAGATCCTTTATTTCATGAGTTTTTTACTTGTATCCATATTCAATGATCAAAGGTTAAATGTTCAATATCCAAGGTTCAATCGCGCCGAACCGTATTCAACTGAGGGAATACATCCGATTGATTATTGTGTATAGAACATTCAATAATTAACCATTTCTTAACATTACCATAATCAGTATGGATATTTATTTGCTTTATTTTGAATAGAAACACAAAAACAGATTGTCAGAAACATTCTCTGGAAATATCCGATTTTTTCCAATCTCCATCCCGCCGGGTTGGGCTGTACAAATGTTTTCTCTTTTCAACAATCATCGCTACCCCAGCTTTATCCATACCAATGAGATGTCAACTTCATTAACCCAATTCAGTTATGAAACCCAGGAAACGTTCCGTTGAAGTGGCTGTTATTTCAGATGTACATTTAGGCACTTATGGCTGCCGGGCCACTGACCTGTTACGGTATTTAAAAAGCATCAAGCCAAAAATACTGGTGCTGAATGGTGATATCATCGACATCTGGCAGTTCAGCAAAAGTTACTGGCCAAAATCGCACATGCGCATCGTAAAGCAAATATTTGGCATGGCCGCCAAAGGTGTTAAAATTTATTACATCACAGGCAACCACGATGAACTGCTCCGGAAATTTGTGGGATTTAAAATGGGTTCCCTCGAAATAGTAAACAAACTGGTACTGACGCTTGACCAGAAAAAAGCGTGGATATTTCATGGCGATGTGTTTGATGTAACCATGAAGCACTCTAAGTGGCTGGCCCGTTTAGGAGCGGTAGGCTACGATATGCTCATCATCATCAATGCCATTGTAAATTTTATTTCCGAAAAAATAGGAAGGGGCAGGGTTTCTTTTAGTAAACGAATAAAAAACCGGGTAAAAAGCGCCATAAAATTTATCAACGATTTTGAAAATACCGCAGCGGAAATCGCCATCTCCAATGAATACGATTATGTGGTGTGTGGCCATATTCATAACCCCGAAATAAAGAAAATTACTACCGAAGCTGGCAGTGTTTTTTACCTCAACAGCGGCGATTGGGTAGAGAGCTTAACCTCGCTTGAATATAAAAAAGGAAAATGGCGGTTGTATAAATTCCAGGAAGATAAAACCCTGGCCATCACTGCTGTGGAAGATCATGAAGAGGAGATAATTTTGGATAATAAAATGCTATTCAGCAATTTGTTAAAGGAATTTCAGGTTAAAAAGGAAAAAAAACCTGTATGAAAAATTGGTTTGGTTTTTAAATTGAACTTAAAATGAAAATATTATATGCCATCCAGGGAACGGGCAATGGACACCTGAGCCGTGCCAGGGATATTATTCCCATTCTTCAAAAAAAGGGGAAACTGGATTTAATGGTAAGCGGTACGCAGGCCGATGTATGCCTGCCCTACCCTATTACGCATACCTGCAAAGGGCTTAGTTTCGTGTTTGGTAAAAAAGGAGGCGTAGACCTGATGGAAACATACAAAAGAACCGATACCAAACAATTTTACCGCGATATTCAGAGCTTTCCCCTGGAGCAGTACGATTTGGTGATTAACGATTTTGAGCCTGTGAGTGCCTGGGCAGCCCTGCTCAAAAAAATGCCTTGTATCAGTCTGAGCCACCAGAGCGCTATTTTATCAAAAAAATCTCCCAAACCCAGAAAAGTGGATCCGTTGGGTAAAATGATCCTGAGAAATTATGCCCCCGCCCCAGAGCGGTATGGCTTTCATTTTGATCGGTTCGATGACAATATTTTTACCCCTGTAATTCGGGAGGAAATCAGGCAGGCCGATGTGCAAACCAATGCGCACTTTACCGTGTACCTGCCTTCTTTTGATGATAAAAAAATTGTGAACCGGCTGAAGCTGCTGAAAGATTTGGAATGGCACGTTTTTTCAAAGCACACCAAAAACAAGTATTTTATTAAAAATATAAGGGTACAACCTATTGATAACGATGCCTTTATCAAAAGTATGGCCAGCAGCACCGGCATCTTGTGTGGCGCGGGATTTGAAACGCCTGCTGAAGCTTTATTTCTGAATAAAAAACTGATGGTAATTCCCATGAAAAACCAGTATGAGCAACATTGTAATGCCGCCGCGTTAAAAAAGCTGGGAATTCCGGTTATCAAAAACCTGAAAAAAAAGCAGATCCCAAAAATCGCGGAATGGGCACAATCAGGTCAAAATCTATTGGTGGACTATCCCAATATCACCGAAGAAATCATAGATTTGCTGCTGGAAAAACATCTGAATCAACCCCGTAATTAGATTTCGTTTGCATAAAAAAGATTTTGGTAAGGATTTTATCTGGGGAGTGGCTACCTCTGCCTTTCAAACCGAAGGAGCGTTCCGTGCCGATGGAAAAGGGCCCTCTATCTGGGATCGGTTTACCTTTCAGAAAGGTAAAATTATTAAAAATCATCATGCACGTATAGCCTGTGATTTTTACCGCCGCTACCGGGAAGATGTTCAGTTGATCAAAGCCCTGAATATTCCGGTATTTCGGTTTTCGATTGCCTGGTCGCGCATTTTGCCCCAGGGCAAAGGCCCGGTGAACAAACAGGGCATTGATTTTTACAATAGCCTGATTGACTATTGCCTTGAACTGGGCATCACCCCTTATGTTACGCTGTACCATTGGGATTTGCCCCAGGAACTCAGCAAACTCGGCGGCTGGACCAACCGTGAAATTGTGCATTGGTTTAAAGATTACACCCAACTCTGTGTAAAATCGTTTGGCGACCGGGTAAAGCACTGGATTGTACTGAATGAACCGACGGTGTTTACTGGTGCGGGCTATTTCCTGGGCGTACATGCCCCGGGTAAACGCTGGCTCTATAATTTTTTACCCGCCATCCACCATGCGGCCCTCTGCCAGGCGGAAGGAGCCCGGGTAATCCGTAGTTTGAGTCCGGATGCTCTAATTGGCACTAGTTTTTCCTGTGCGCACATTGAACCATACCAGCAAACCGAAAAACACATGGCTGCTGCCAAACGGGTAGATGCCCTGATCAACCGGCTGTTTATTGAACCCTCTTTGGGTTTAAACTATCCGGTTCGGGAATTAAAAACGCTTGAAAAAATAGAAAAATATGTAAAGCCAGGCGACGAGGACTTATTACCTTTTGACTTCGATTTTATTGGTATCCAGAATTATACCCGGGAGGTAATTAAACATTCGAGCCTGATTCCGTACATTAATGCTAATTTGGTAAAAGCCAGTGCAAGGGGTGTACCTACTACGATAATGGGTTGGGAGGTATATCCGGAAGCCATTTATAAGGTACTGAAACACTTTCATAATGCTTACGGACTGAAACGGATACTGGTGACGGAAAATGGAGCCGCCTTTCCCGATGAAGTGAAGAACGGAAAAATCAATGATTGGCAACGAACCAGGTTTCTTCAGGATAATTTGCGGAACATCATGAAGGCCAGGCAGGAAGGGATACCCGTGGAAGGTTATTTTGTATGGACGCTGATGGACAACTTTGAATGGGCAGAAGGATATGATCCTACATTTGGGTTGGTACACGTTAATTTCAATACCCAGCAACGCATTATCAAATCATCGGGCTACTGGTACCAACAGTTTTTGTCGGAGCCGGTTAACCGCTAGCTTTCTGCTCTGAAATTTTCAGGGAAGGTACGTGCAGTTTGATTGTTTTACCCTGGTTTGACTCGCTTTCCGCTGAAACAGTACCACCCATATATTCCACATAATTTTTTACCAAATACAGTCCTAAACCCGAGCTTTCGGAAGTTGAGCTTTTAAAGAACATTTCGAAAACCCTGCCCTGGTATTCTTTTGGAATCCCTTTGCCATTATCCGTTAAGCAGACTAGCACCGAATCGTCGTTATGCTGCTGAATATCTATTTTTATCATGCCGGGACATTCGGGAACTAAGCTTTGAATGGCATAGGCGATTAAATTGTACAAAACCGAAGAGAATAGATTTTCATAGTTGATGAAGTCATTCTTCTGCTGTATGTTAACCCGAAACAGATTATCGCGGATGTTGAAGGATTCGCCAATTTTCCTCAGGCTGCGCCGCAAAACCGTGTTTACATTAATGGCCATCTGCTTGCCCACAATACCCACATTGGCCTCGGCTACATTGATCAGGTCTAACAAGGTATGGTCCAGTTTGCCAATGGTTGTATCCAGTAATTTTATAAAATTATCGATAGCCTGTTGGGTGCTGTCTATTTTAATAAGCTCCATTAAACCACTAATGGTACAAAGTGGTCCACGAAGATTATGGGAAGTTTTGTAAATGAAAGTATTTAGTTCAAGGGATTTTTCCTGGTATTTCTTTTCCAAAGAGCTTTGGTAGGTCAGGTCGCCTACCAGTAACATAATGAAAACATTATTGGCTTCAGGCTGTTCGCTTTTAAAAACATAAATATCTGAGGTGATAAATTTTCCCTGCTTGCTCAATAAAACGATTCCCTGATGATGGCTCATGGGAAGTCCTCTGATTTTATTGAAAAAAAGATCTTGAGGTTTGCCAGGTTTGGCCGCCAATAAACTAGATAGTTCCTTATTTAAAACCTCTTTTTCCTCATAACCCAATTGCAGACAAATTTCCTCGCTTGCCTTTATAATTTTGTGATTCTCATCAAAAACCAAGTAGTTTTTCAGGCCATCTAACTGTGCGAACATTCTAAGAGATTCAAAAATTAGCTGATAAAAATGATTTTCCTAAAAATTATTGCCAGCCAATAAAATTTAATATTGTTCTGGGAAATATGGAAAATCAAGTAAATAGTGTAAGCTTTTGGTATTAAAGGATTGTATAATCCCTCCTCAATTAACCAGTTGATCTAAATAATTCTGACTTATAATTTAAGCGCTAAAAAAAAAACAGTGTCCCTCGCGGTTCAACCCAAAATTTATACCAAATAAAAATTATATTTTATAAAAATAGATACAACGTGAAAAAGAAATTATTGACCTGTTAATAAATTTTAGGGAACAAAAGTAAATAAATAATTTTAAAAAAGCAGGCTCATGTTACTTAAGCGCAAGCGAACTGCCAATAATTACTATTTTCATCATTAAAAATACAAGGTAACATGGATAATAACAGTATGAGGGAGATAAATTCAAGTTAAAAAAATTAGCGACAGAAAGCAGATCAAACAGGCTTTTTGATCACCCATCAAGCCTGCTCTTTTATTACAGGTACCGATTTGTTTTTGTCGCAAGGTATAAAAAAATGGTAATTCTCTAATTTCTATTTTTGGTTATTCCAAGGTTTGTAGTTTTTGGCAGCAGGGCCTTTTAATCCTTTTCTGGCATTGTTGCTACGCACCACCACCCGATCAGTTGGCTTGGTTTCGGTTAAGGTTTTTTTGTTTTTAGCATCCGGGCCTTTTAATACTTGTTTGGTTTCGTGAAGGACATGTACCGCCGGCGTTGTTTCATACTTCCAATGCTTGAAATGTTTGGCTTTCGGACCTTTCAAATCTCCCCGGAATACAGATTTAGTTTCCTTACTTTGGTTAACGTCATGAGGGGCCTGGGCATACAAAGCACCAGTTCCGGCCATCAACATAGTTACGAAGATGTACATTAATTTTTTCATGCTGCTTACTGATTGGTTCAATTAATTGAACGGCTTAACAATCAGCAAGTTAGTACCAATAAATTGGGTAATTCATATCGTATTTGCCACATCAGAAAATGTGGCAAATACGATACAACACTAAATAATTTCCTTTTTTAAGGCCAATCGCACCATTTCCGCTGAATTTGAAACTTCCAGTTTTTTCATAATTTTAGAACGATACGTTTCTACAGTTCTCACGCTGATGCAGAGCAGATCGGCGATCTCTTTGGTAATTTTTCCATCGGCCACCATTTTTACAATCTGCTTTTCCCGATCGGTAAGCAATTTTTTTTCTGGTGTCGCGGCAGCGAAACTTTCTACGATCATATCCGAAATTTTGTTCTTATAATATTTTCCGCCAGCATGTACCTGCTCAATAGCCTCCTTCAACTCCTGTTCATCAGCGTCTTTCAGTAAATAACCATCGGCACCCATTTTCACACTTTGCAGTATATATTGCTTTTCCTGGTGCATGGTGAGCATAATGCATTTCAGGCCCGGGTATTTCGCCTTTATCTCTTGCAGAATTTCCAATCCTGATCCGTCGGGCAGCGAAATATCCAAGAGCAACACGTCGGCTGAAATTTTAGTCAGCACCTCTAAAAGCGTCTGCGTGTCAAAAGCTTCTGCCACTACCTGCATGGATGAGTTTGTTTTAATAAGCGCTTTCAGTCCGTTTCGGAACAGTTGGTGATCGTCAGCTAAAATTATTTTTATCATTGGGCAAAGGTAATTCTATTTCTATTACGGTTCCGGAAGGCCCGGAGTTCACCGCGATGTCACCTCCCAGAATGGAAACCCGTTCGCTGATGTTTCTCAATCCACTGCCTTTGGTAGATACAGTTGGATCAAAGCCACGACCATTGTCACGGATGAACAGATCAATATGATCTTCAAATTCGGTAACTGTCAGTTGGATTACGGTAGCCCGGGCATGTTTCACCGCGTTGTTCAGGGCTTCCTGACAAATTCGGTAAACGGCAATTCCTATTTCTTTTTCAAGATTTGAATTCACGGTTTCCAATTCATTGAGGTAGTGAAAGGTGATGTTTGTATTTTTCCTCAAATCATCCACCAGCATGGCCAATGCTTCACCAGGGCCAAAATCCATGAGCACCGCAGGCATCAGGTTTCTGGATACGCTTCTCAGTTCATTCAGGGTGCTATCTATCAGTTCCAGTAATTCCTGTTTGAGATGAACTGGCTGTTGCATAGCATTAATTTTAAGCCGCACCGTAGTTAACAAAGGGCCTATCCCATCGTGAATGTCGCGGGCAATGCGTTCCCGCTCCGCTTCCTGGGCATTCAGCAGATTTTTTTTGGTTTCCCGTTCCAACGCGTTTTTCTCCTGATTCAGTTTTAGTAACTGCTCCCGCATTCGTAGTATGGAATGCCCCAGTTCATCCTTGTTACTCAATGGCACATAATCCACCGATAAATTGCCTTCTCCTATTTGCTCAGCAAAAACCGCCGTACGCCGAAGGGCTTTAATCAGCCGGTTAATGGCGTCAGTGATCTGCACTAATTCTATCATCAGGTGCGATTGAGATTGGGTAGGTGGTAACACGCCCTGAGATAATCGCAGAATTTTTTCTCTTAAAGCCAGAATCGGTCTGGATAACTGTTTTGATAAAAATAAAGATATGGCCAGCGAAACCAGCATCAGCAAAATTAATAATCCAATAAACTGATCGCGAATGGCATATACCGGGCTCATGGCCTCCGATAAATCTATTTCCGTAAGCAGTGCCCAATTAATGTTTTGGAACCGCACCGGCCGGTATGCCCCAATGATCATCACATTCCGGTAATCAGGGTAAATTAAAATACCGGCCTGCCCAGCCAGGGCTTCCGTAACACCTGTAGTTTTTGCCTGAATGGTGGAAGGTTGTTGATTAGGGAGGAATCGCGAAAGCGTGAGCAGCTTCCTGTCAGGACCCACCAGATAAGATTCGCCCGTAGCGCCCATGCCCGATCTTTCCATCAACACATTTTGTATCCCTTGCATAGAAAACAGTAACAGAACGGAAAAGGCAGTATCGTTCAGGCAAATGAAAAAAGAGGCGCTATCAGCCCCAAACCCAACCGGCAAGGTACCTAAATACAAATCATTGCCCAATGAAAGCTGAAACAATGAATCCACTAACGCAGGGAATGAATTTTCAGAGGATGGTTTTTTCACATATGCTTCCCGCACATCTTCAATTACGGTAAGCCGCTCTTTTAAGTCGCTATCCACTTCCGCATGTCGCCTGAAATAACTGATGGTATGGGAAGCTTCACTCACTTTATCGTGCAAATAGCTCTGCACCAGTTTTTCCTTTAACAGGTTGATAGAGCGCAACTGATTCCGGGTTCTTTCCAGTAACGAGGATCGCATCTGCACGTACACAGAAATAAAAATAATAACCGTAAAAATCAGGTTTAATCCGAAAAACCCAAGGGCCAGCCAGTGTTCCAGTTTAAAAGTGGGCTTTGCTTTCATAAAATGAATATAATCTGATTATATAAGATCTTTATTTTTGTTGATTAGCCATAATTCCCATTGCGGGTGGCAATTCACTGGTAGCCCAGGTTTTATTGGGGATGCTGTCCATTTCCAATATCAGTTCCCCACCCCGCATAATTTCCTCATGGGTTATATAGCTCCTGTTGAGTTCATTGCCGTTCAAAGTAGCCGATTTAATGTATGGCATATCATCGGCATGCTGAGGCGCCATGATCATGAAATTTTTATTTTGCGGTACCTGAATGGTAATTTGCTCGAATACCGGGCTCCCCAACACGTAATAAGGCATTCCGGGACAAACCGGATAAAATCCTGCCATGCTGAATACCAGCCAGGCCGACATTTGTCCGGCATCCTCATTGCCACTTAATCCACCCGGACCTATTCCATATTCTTCCCTGATAATTTTTCTTACGGTTTCCTGGGTTTTCCAGGGTGCCCCAGCGTACGGATACAAATAGGCCGTCTGATGCCCGGGTTCATTGCCATGCCAGTACAACCGATTGTCAAACAGCGTATCCAGCCGCTCGATAAACCTATTCTTTCCGCCCATGAGGGATATGAGTCCGGCCACATCCTGGGGTACATACCAGGTATACTGAAACGGAGAACCTTCGGTAATAAAAGACGCACGAGCCGCCAGCGGATCAAAGGGAGTGATCCAGGTACCATTGGCAAATTTCCCTCGTACAAAACCCGTGGTAGTATCAAACACATGTTGATAGTTTCGAGCCCTTTCCATTAGTTTCCGGTAATCGTCGTCTTTTCCCAAATCCTTGGCCACCTGCGACAACACGAAATCGTCAAAGGCATATTCCAACGTGCGCGACACCTGTTCACGCTGGTGGAAAGAATCCGGCACTGAATCTTCTAAAGGAATAAAATTGTATCGCAGGTAGGAAGCCAATGCCCTTCTCCCTTTTCCTGAGCGGTAATCGTCCAGGTCCAGATTGGGTTCAAAAGCGTTTTTCCGCATGTACTGATAGGCTTTCTTTTTATCAAAATCACCAATTCCTTTCATCCAGGCATCGCCAATCATAGCAATGGCATGGTCGCCAATCATGGCAGAAGTATAATTATTCCAGGCCGGAAAAATAGGCAACCAGCCACCCTGTTCTGCCTTTAGCGTCAGGGAGGTAACCATGTCGGCAGTTTTTTCAGGATTGATAATGGTGTGGAGAGGATGTACCGCCCGGAAGGTATCCCACATAGAAAAATCGTCATAATAATTAAATCCTTTGGCCTGGTAAATAGAATCGGAACCAGCAAAACCCGGATAGGTACCATCGGCATTGTTCATTACCCTGGGCAGCATCATGGTATGGTACAGGGCGGTATAATACATTTCCTTGTCGGCTGCGGTGCCGCCCTGAACTTTAATCTTTTCCAGCTCATTATTCCAGATGGCGGTAGCCTCTGCCTTGGTTTGATCAAAATCCCACCCACCAATTTCCTGATCCATATTTTTCCGTGCATCCGCCACGCTGGTAAAAGAAGTACCTACTTTTGCTCGAATTTGGTTATTGGCTTTTACAGGAATTTTTACATAACCGCCTGCCCTGCTACCTTTTCCCTGTACCATTGCCTGGTTAAGTACCACCAGGGAATCCTGCCAGATTCCAAACTCCTGAAATTCAGTGTCAATTTCTATTACAAAATAACCACTGAAACCTGCTGATTCGCCCCATCCCTGGTAAATGCGGTGCACAGGATTATAGCCTGTTATCTCATTTTTATCAGGATGAAATTCCAGATAACCTTCTCCCTCATCAGAATTGGGTTCAATAACCAAAAACAGGGCATTGTCTTTTTCAACCGTAAATCGCAGCAAAGCACTACGGGAAAGCGCCGTTACCTCCGCGAAAATATCATAATCAGATAAATGCACACTATAATACGCAGGTTCGGATATTTCCTGCTCATGGCTAAAAGCGGAAGCCCGCGCTACAGGATCGGTTTTTAGCTGGCCGGCTACCGGCATCAGGGTAACGCTTCCGTAGTCCTGGGTACAGGAACCGCTCATCCAATGGCTACCCCGAAACCCCTGTATCCGGTCTGATTCGTAGTAATAAGGTGGAAGGCACTTTTTTTCTGTGGCATTGGTTTGGGGTGTCCACTGGGTCATGCCGAATGGAACACCCACCGCCGGAAAATTCTGCCCCCTGAGCTCTGAACCCGCCTCACTGTGCATGCGGGCACTTTCCGTGGTACTGACTGCCGTACCAATTAAAGGATTCACAAAGGTATAGGGTGGTTTTAAGGAAGAACTCTCTTCGGGGGTTTCCAGTGTACAACCAAATAAAATACTCGTGATTACTAAAATAAAAAAATACTTTTTTATCATTATATTAAAATATTCGACGATTTTCGATTCATTAATTGAAATTTACTTAATATTTATGCTTCAAGATAATTTCATGGCCTAATCTATGCGAATGAAGTGAATTTTACGAAAAAGCAGGCACTTATATGGCTGGTGTTAATCAATTTCTTTACAGCAACGGAAATTCTGGCACAATCGGGAAATAAAAAAGAATTTGTACATCAATCTATGTATTGGATTAATTTGTCTGAAAAAATTCTGATTTCGCCCACTTTTACCTGGAATGTTGATTTTCAGGAAAGAAGGTTTGCCTTTCCCGACCGGCAAAATCAGTTTCTTATGAAAACGGGCGCTCAGAAAAAACTAAACAATGGGCTGAATATAAGTCCGGGAGTGGCTTACCGATGGCAAACGGCCAACCAGCCTACAGGTCCGGTTACTTCTAAATCCAATGAAATCAGATTATATCAGGATTTCGCGTATAAGAAACCCCTGAATCGGTGGATTTTAAATTTACAAACAGGCCTTGATGAGCGTTTTCTCTCTAACAGAGATATGGAGAGCCACATTAAAACAAATAATTTTAATTTGCGAAGCCGCACCCGTATTGAATTTGAAATCATAATTCTGGGAAAGGAAGAATCAGGAAATCCACTGAAAGCCAAAATCGCTGAAGAGTTTTTCCTGAACCTGTACCACAGCGATTCGCCCAGCTTCTTTGACCAGAACCGGATTTACGGCGGATTGAACTATCAGCTTTCGCCCCACTTTGGCATGGAAATAATATATTACTACAACCTTCAAAAAACACAACAACAAAACACCTTATTGATCCGGGATATGTTAAAATTAGGCATACAACATACCATTAGCCTTCACAACAGAAATCAGGAAATTAATAATTGATAAATCGGTCCGATTTCGAATTATTCTTAAAAAAATTTAAATGCCGGTTGTATTTATTCTAAAACATTCGTTAGAATTTTCGTTTAAATATGTCATACTATCTTTGATATTTCAATTTTTCGAAATGCCCAGGTTAAGTAATTTTTTTCAATTGAGCGCGCATTTCCCGTTTGTTACTTAATTAATTATCAACAACCTTTCCCACAGCCCATTATATGCCATTGCTCTTCGACCTGCAACTGCCTCTACACGACCCTATACAGGTTTTTTTCATCATCCTTCTGATTATTTTGCTGGCGCCTTTGCTATTAGACAAAATAAAGGTTCCATCGGTGGTTGGGTTAATTATCGCGGGTGTGCTGGTAGGCCCACATGGCTTTCATGTGTTGGAAAGCACAGAAACCACCCTGTTTGGTACGGTGGGCTTGTTGTATATTATGTTCTTTGCCGGGCTGGAAATTGATCTGAATGATTTTAAGAAAAATAAAAATAAAAGCATCATTTTTGGTTTGATCACCTTTTCGATACCACTGACCATCGGAACCATTACCAGCTATTTTATTTTAGAATACCAGCTTCGGTCGTCCATTTTGCTGGCCAGTATGTTTGCCACACACACCCTGATTGCCTACCCCATTGCCAGCCGGTTGGGAATCAATCGAAATGAGGCGGTTACCATTACCGTAGGCGGCAC
>JBGTIS010000024.1:0-16969 GCA_041745535.1 Cyclobacteriaceae bacterium
TGAACCGTATTAGTTTTCATAAGCAGTATTTAAAAGATATATCTTTTAATCATACGGTTGTTTTACAATGAAAGTATATGTACATACCAAATTTTTAATGTATGGATGACCATCGATCATACTTCCCATTTTGGGAAGCAAAAAATCAGATTGAATTAAAAAAACGCAGTGTCTGGTTGTTTCTATTTCGTATAAAGTACTGAAAATCAAATAGTTAATCATATTGGCATATTTATTATATATATGAATAATACAATTTATTATTTGAAAATTAACTTTATGTGTTATGGATAAAATAAATCACATCTTAATTATTGACGATAATTCGCTTGATAATTTTGTAAGCAAAAAGCTTATTGAAGTTTCTAACTTGGTTGAAAAGGTAACTTCTCTGGAAGATGCTGCTGAAGCTTTACAATATATTAAAGATTTAATTATCAGTAATCCGGCTGAAATTCCAAATATTATTTTACTGGACATTAATATGCCGATGATGAATGGATGGGAATTTCTTGAAGAATTCTCTCAAATTGATGAACGTTATACCAGTAATATTTCCATTATTGTGTTTTCTTCTAACCTGTATATGGATGAAATCAAAAAGATTCAAAAATTTCAAAATGTTTCCTGCTACCTGAGAAAACCACTTTCGCTGCCAGTAGTAAATAAAATTTGCCTGCAATACATGGAAGATACCATGCTTACCTATGCATACTAAAATTCAAAAATACCGAGCAGGTGCCAGATAGTTCTTTACATAATCAGTTATTCCCACTTCTAAATTTGTAAACACATGATTGTATCCCGTTTTTTTCAATTTATCAATATTTGCTTTAGTAATATGCTGATAGTGATTTTTAACGTTTTCAGGCATTTCAATAAACCTGATATCGCTTTTAACTTCCAGTATGTTAAAAATAATCGCGGCCACCTGCACAAACGAATGCGCCAGCCCCGTACCCACATTATAAAGCCCTGACTTTTTACGATATCTCATCATATAATAACAGACCTCAATCACATCTTTTACATACACAAAATCTCTTTTGAGCTGGCTTTGGGCCACACTTTCCCTATCAGATTGAAATAATTCGACCCAACCTTTTGCTTTGATCTGCTGATACATATTAAAAACAGGAGAAGCCATTTTACCCTTATGGTATTCATTCGGCCCATATACGTTGAAGAATTTCATCCCTGCCCAGAAAAATGGTTTTTCCTGCCGCGCCAATGCCCACTGATCAAACCTGTGTTTGGACTTTCCATAAGCATGTCGGGGCCGCAATAAATCAATTCTGTCTTCCTGGTCAGAAAATCCAAACTTACCGTCTCCATAAGTAGCGGCGGAAGAAGCATATACTAACGGAATTTGATAGCTTACACAGGCATTCCAGATTTGTTGGGAATAGGTTATATTTTCTTTCTGAAGTTTTTCCCAATCGGTTTCGGTAGTATCGGTATGGGCACCTAAATGAAAAATAAATTCCACCTCCTCAAAATTTTTTTCCAGCCAATCAAAAAAGCTATCCTGCTCCACCCTTTCCCAAATTCGCTTATTAGCCAGATTCTTTTCTTTCTCCGGATTATTAAAGCGATCCACTGCCACTATCGCATTGAAATTTTCCTGATTCAGTTTGGTGATGAGGCAACTCCCGATAAAACCAGCAGCACCGGTTATAATTATCATAGTAATTTTCTTTCAGAATGATAAACTACATTTTACTTCCAGGTACATTCAGGAAAGCCGAATCCCAATCCGGAATTCTGTATTCTTTTCCCGTTGCAATCTGTATATTTGCAATTTAAAGAGAAGAATCATGGTATACGTAAGCAGAAAAGAACATTTTAACGCTGCACATAAATTATATAATGTGGGTTGGTCGCGAGAGAAAAATGAGGAAATTTTTGGCCCTTGCGCTAATGATAACTGGCATGGACATAATTTTGAATTAATTGTTACCGTACGCGGCGTTCCTGATCCGGATACAGGTTTTGTCATCGATTTAAAAAAGTTGAGTATATTAATCAACGAATCCATTCTGGATAAAGTAGATCACAAAAATCTGAATCTGGATGTCGATTTTATGCGGGGAAAAATGCCTAGTTGCGAAATTCTCGTACAGGAATTCTGGAAAATACTTTTCCCAGAAATTTATAAACTGGCACCCAATGCCGACCTGTATTCATTGAAGCTTTATGAAACTCCCAGAAATTTTGTAGAGTTTTTTGGTGATGGCTTGCATGAGCGTATGTCGCGAATGCAGGCAGAACCAAGCAAAATGGTTTCTTAATTTCGTAAAATTTCTTCCAGTATTACCTGTGCGGCTACTTCCCGGTTGGCTGCCTGCGGAATAACGATAGATTGCTCACTGTCAATTACAGCATCTGCTACTATTACATTCCTGCGTACCGGCAAACAATGCATAAATTTAGCCTGGTTGGTCAGCTTCATCTTTTCCCGGGTAAGCATCCATGCCGGATCGGTATGCAGCACTTTACCGTACGACTGATACGACGACCAGTTTTTTACATATACAAAATCAGCCTCTTTCAAAGCTTCATTCTGGTCGTAAACCACAGGAAAATCTTTTACAAACTGATTGGCAAGATCATAGCCTTCTGGATGGGTAACCACCACATCATAATTGGTGAGGTGCATCCATTCTAAAAAAGAATTCGCTACCGCCTGCGGTAATGCCTTAGGATGCGGGGCCCAACTCAGTACCACTTTGGGGCGTTCGGTTTGCTTAAATTTCTCGATAGTGATTACATCGGTAAATGACTGTAAAGGATGACGGGTAGGTGATTCAAGATTGATGATGGGGATACCGGCATACTTTTTAAAACTCTCCATTACCTTTTCGGCATAATCATCTTCCCGGTTTTCCAGGCCGGCAAACGCCCGGATGCCAATCACATCGTAGTACTGAGCAATAACAGCGGCAGCTTCTTTAATATGCTCAGCTTTATTACCATTCATTACCATACCGTCTTCAAATTCCAGTTGCCAGGCGTCTTTGCCTACATCCATCACCACAGTATCCAGCCCGATATTCAGGGCGGCTTTTTGTGTGCTTAATCGGGTTCGTAAACTGGGATTAAAAAATAGCAGGCACATCGCCTTATTTTTACCCAGATCTTTATGGTGAAATGGGTTCTGCTTAATGGCAAAAGCTTTTTCTACTAATAAATTTAAATCTGAAACGTCGGCTGCTGAGGTAAAATGATGCATATGCGGAAATTAAGCGCAATGATTTTAAACTAAAAAAAACAAGTAGCGCAATTTATAAAGTAAGCGGCTAATAAGTAAGAAAAGGAAACAATTTTGCCAGAAGCAGGTAATGCGTTATCACTAAAAAGGTTGTAATTTGACACTTTTTTGGTCCACATAGCCGTTTATTAAATCCTGATAAACCATCGTGATTTCATTCTGATCGGATACTACTGAGGTGATACTTACTGTCGCAACTATATTTCCGCGGCGCATCACCAGATCATTATTAGCATCGCCTTCACCGCCCTCAGTATGAAAATTAATCATAGTCGGCTGATTGATGGTGTGATTGCGCAACCAGGCAGCAAACCAGATTTTCCTTTTCGCTATAATTTCAGGCGTATATAACGTAACAGATGCCCAAAGCATGGGATTGTGGGCATCTATGGTTTTTATAAATTTTTGATTTCCGTCCCAAACCAGTTCCTTCACCCCAAGTTCCGGCAGTCGCTCAATCAGAATCATGGTAAAGGGTTCTATCCCTTCTAAATTATAATGGGAAAGAAAATCCGCTGAGGTATCGTAATCAAAAGCATCTAATACTACCTTCCCTCTGCTCATCCGGTAGTTGGGCAAATGTTCGTGGGGCACAGAACCGCCATTCAGCAGGCAGATGGTGGTGCCGGTATTGGAGGTTGCTATCCAGGTACCTCCGGCATTACCATCTATAGGACATAGCACTTGTTTTTTGCTAATTGCCAGTATTTTTGGAGCGATGGCAGGCAGCCTGGTCAAGCTTTCATCCCGATTGGTGGTAAGGATAAATTGCTGAGAGCCAACCGGTACATAGGTTAATGTGCACATAATAAACAGATCATCACCAACAGATTCAGGAAATCAGTTTTTGATGTTGGCAATCCTTTCGAAAGAGGTCATAATGCCCTTGATTACAGCGGAACTCAGGCCATTGTGTTCCATTTCATTCAGGCCGGCAATGGTACACCCCTGAGGCGTGGTTACTTTATCAATTTCCCTTTCCGGATGGTTCCCTTCCCGTAGCAATAAAGAAGCAGCACCACGACAGGTTTGCACAGCAATTTCCTGCGCTTCCTCGGCATGAAACCCCATTTGAATACCTCCCTGTGCGGCAGCCCGGATGTACCGCAGGCAAAAGGCGATGCCGCTGGCCCCCAATACGGTAGCCGCTGCCATCAGTCCTTCATCAATAATTAGTGTGCGCCCCAGAATATCAAAAATGCTTTTAATTTTCTCCAGTCTTTCCGCCTCTGTATTTTTTGCCGCCATGGTGGTCATCGATTCCCGGATGGCAATCGCTGTATTGGGCATCGCCCTTACAATCGGAAAGTTTTGTCCCACAATTTCTTCAATCTCCTCTATTTTTACTCCCGTAACGGTAGATACCAGCACATGCTGACGAGAATTCAGTACATCAACAATTTCGTGCAGCAGGTTGGGCAATTGCTTGGGCTGCACACAAAGAAAAACCAGCGTTGCGTTTGCCACAGCTTCCCGGTTGTTAGTAGTAGCCTTAATCGGATGTTTGGATAGACTATCAATTTCCTGTGCTTTGCGCCGGGTAACAATAATTTCCTCAGGCTTATATGCTCCGGTGCTCGCCAATCCTAAGGCAATGGCTTTTCCCAGGTTTCCCCCTCCTAATATCGCTATGGTCTGATTCATAATTTGTTTATTTATTGATTTGAACGGCTAAAAGTACCCCGCCTTCAGTCGCAGACCTGCCTGTTCTTCCAGCCCAAACATCAGGTTCATATTCTGAACCGCCTGTCCCGAAGCTCCTTTCAACAGGTTATCGATCATACTGACGATGAACAGTATATCATCATGTTTTTCCAGATGAACGAGGCCTTTATTGGTATTAACTACCTGTTTCAAATCCGGATTATCGTAAGTAACATGTACAAATGGCGCATGCTGGTAATACCTTTTAAATAAATCGGTAGCCGCTTCCGCAGAAAGCTTAGTTTTCAGATACATTGAAGCATAAATACCACGGGTAAAATTGCCCCGCACCGGAACAAAATACAGGTGCTGATTAAAATCAGGCTGCAGGCTTTTCAGACTTTGCTTAATTTCGCCCAAATGCTGGTGCTGAAATACTTTATAGGTAGATATGTTATTATTCCGCCAGCTAAAGTGTGAGGTTTCGGTAGGTTTCTGACCAGCCCCAGTTGATCCGGTAATGGCATTTATATGTACTTCATTTTGCAAATAACCACCGAATGCCAACGGCAGTAAACCCAATTGGATGCAAGTGGCAAAACAACCGGGATTGGCCACATGCCGGGCACCTGTAATTTTCTCTTTTCGCAATTCTGGCAAACCATATACAAAATCATGGCTGGAATCGGCCAGCCGGAAATCCTGACTCAGGTCAATAATTTTTGTATGGGCAGGCACTTTATTTTTTTCCAGAAAAATGCGGGCATCCCCATGACTCACGCATAAGAAAAGCACATCCACTCCGGTTTGCATGTCTGCCACAAACTTTAATTCGGTGTCGCCTGCCAGATCGCGGTGCACCTGACTTACCGGCAGGTTGGCCTGGCTACTGCTCTGTACAAAAGCAAGGTCAACCTGAGGATGTCGCAACAGTATACGCAACATTTCGCCGCCGGTATAACCGGCTCCACCAATAATTCCCGCGCTAATTTTCGCCATTTTCACTTTGGTTTATCATGTGGTGAATTTTACTCTGATTGGCCAGAATTTTCGTAAAGCCTTTCACGTCATCGCCCGACCAGGCTTTGTTAATTTCTCCATACTGCCCAAACTTAGACGACATCAGGTCAAATGGTGACTGAATGCCCTGTATTTCAAACCGATAGGGCATTAATTTTACGATCACCGTACCAGTTACATTCTTTTGAGTGTCTTCCAGAAAAGCTTCAATATTGCGCATCACCGGGTCCAGGTACTGTCCTTCATGCAGCAGCATGCCATACCAGTTAGCCAATTGTTCTTTCCAATATTGCTGCCATTTGGTAAGTACATGCTTTTCCAGCAAATGATGGCTTTTAATAATAATTAAAGGTGCAGGCGCTTCGAACCCTACCCTGCCCTTGATACCTATAATGGTATCGCCCACATGGGTATCGCGGCCAATGGCAAACGCGGAAGCGATTTCCTGTACATATAAAATAGCGTCTACCGGCGATTCAAATTTCTTCTCATCAATCCCTGTCAGTTCGCCCTGCTCAAACCGCAAGGTTACTTTTTGTACATCTTTCCGTTTAAGCTGGCTGGGATAAGCTTCTTCGGGTAACGACTGATCGGAAGTAAGCGTTTCCTGTCCACCCACACTGGTTCCCCAAAGGCCCTTGTTGATGGAATATTTTGCCTTTTCCCAACTAATATCAATGCCTTTTTCCTGAAGATACGCCATTTCTTCCTGTCGGGAGAGCTTTTTATCGCGGATGGGCGTAATAATTTCAATATCGGGGGCCAGAATATTAAACATCAGATCAAAGCGGACCTGATCGTTACCGGCACCTGTACTTCCGTGGGCTACGGTGGTAGCCCCCACACTTTTGGCGTATTTCACAATAGCCAAGGCCTGAAATACGCGTTCGGCACTTACTGAAAGCGGATACGTATTGTTTTTTAAGATATTTCCAAAAATCAGGTACCGCACACATTGCCGGTAAAAACTTTCCGTTTCATCCATCGTGGTATGATGCGCTACTTCAAGCTGTGCGGCCTTTTGTTCCGTTTCCTTAATTTCCGCTGTGGTAAATCCACCTGTGTTTACTATTACCGAATGTACCTGGTAGCCCTGTTCGGCCAGGTATTTTACACAATAAGAGGTATCCAGTCCGCCACTGAATGCCAGTACGCAGAGCCCCTTATCTACTTTATTTTCCATTGAGACTTTTATTTGGTGATGATAAAGTAGCTGGTTTCTGAAAAGCCAGCTACGCTACCGAATTGATTATTATCCGATTTGGAGCTTTTTTACGCTCTTCTTCATAAAAGCATTTTGCTTTAAACGCAGCCATCTTTCATATTTTCGAAGTTGCTGACGCACTGAACTTACTCCCGAAACCAGCTTTTCCTTATTTACTTTTTCCTTTTGTTTTTCGTTTGGATCATTCAACATGCCCGTACACAAACAATTTCGACGGTTATTACGGGTAAGAATATCGTAATTAGGGCAACTTTGGCAACCTTTCCAGAATTCCTCGTCAGTAGTAAGTTCAGAAAAAGTAACGGGTTTGTAACCCAGATCCGAGTTTATTTTCATTACTGCCAAACTGGTGGTAATACCAAACAACTTAGCATTCGGAAATTTTTTTCTGGACAGCTTAAAAGCTTCTTTCTTAATTCTGGTGGCCAGTCCATGATTGCGATAAGCGGGGTTTACGATCAGGCCCGAATTGGCAATATATTCACCGTGGCTCCAGGTTTCTATATAACAGAATCCTGCGAAATCTCTACCATTCAGCGCGATTACGGCTTTTCCTTCTTCAATTTTTCGTCTGATGTACTCAGGTGGTCTCTTAGAAATTCCGGTTCCTCTTGCTTTGGCTGCCGCCTCTATGTGCTGGCTGATTTTTTCGGAATAAATAACATCGGCGGGTTCAGCTACCTTTACAATAATTTTCATTTTTTAATAACGATACAATTGGGTCAAATGAAATAATAATACTGGGAAATAGAAAAATTAGAAGGAGGATGCCGCTCCGTAGGCAGCAATGAGCATATCAGACCCTTACGGGCCTATAAGACCTTGGTAGAAATAGAGAGTAGCTCGGCATAAGTGCCAAGAATAATAAGAAAATGATATGTTGGTTCATCAAACTCATTAAGGCAACAAAAGTAATAAAGTCAATGGAAAAATCAACGTTTTTTTTTGTATCATGTTGCTGCCTGCCTTATATTTTCAAAGTTTGTGTTAATTTTTTGTACTTTTCCCCCAATATTCGACAAAAAAACGAGAAATACTTACATTAAAAGCCATCATCTGTTTAATTAAACCAAGATTTTTCCGTATTACCAATTCTTTTGCAAGCGCATTTCAAGATATTTATGGGTGAACCCAAATTTTTCAAATAATTTCTTTGCCGCGGTATTTTCCGGTTCCACGTGCAGGGCAATACCACCCTTGGTAAGTTTGATGACTTTGTTCATCAACTGGGTCCCCACGCCTTCTTTCCGATATTTTTTATGTACGGCCAGGTACACCAGCACATTGGCCGGAATATAGCCTTCCATGCCAGTCTGGTTCACTACAGCGGCGCCCACAATATCGTCACGGTCGCGGGCCAGCACTACAAATCCACCCTGATGAGGAAATAAACTCAGAGAAAAATCCAGACAACGCATAATCTGGGATTTAGGGTCACCAAATTCTTCCAGATTTTCGTACAAAAAATCACCGATTTCTTTTTTTACCAGGTAAGTGGCACGATCTATAGCAGTAAGTACGTTGAGTTTCATGGTGTATTCTAACATCATAAGCTGTTAGTTGGTTAATGGCTAGTATCTGCTTGTATTATTACAATTTTATTATAATACGGGTTCCCTTATCATAAGAGTTTTACATTACTATCGCAAATTTACCCGGAATATTATCTGACGGTATTACAATTCACAAACACTATTAAGAATGCGTTAAAATATCAAATAATATTACTATTTTTTATGATCAATTTTTCAACTTCGCAACAATAATCACCCAATCTCAAAACTTGTAAATTTTTGATAAAATAGTCCTGACATGCACTTTATTCACAGCTCTGATTTCATTTCCCCCCTTTTTCTGTTCAATGGCCATTTGCAAACTATTTATCCGGCCTTATTTCGTAAAATAGATAATGTACCCTATACCCGTGAACGGATTACCACCCCTGATGACGATTTTCTGGACCTGGACTGGTCCTGCCTGGCAAAGCCGAACGGCAAACTGGTTATTATTTCCCATGGCATGGAAGGCGACAGCCAGCGGCCCTATGTAAAAGGCATGGTAAAGGCCTTTAACGGCGCAGGGTATGATGCCCTTGCCTGGAATTACCGGAGTTGCAGCGGTGAATTAAACCTGCAACCAGTCTTTTACCACAGTGGGGCTACCCATGATCTGGATTTGGTGGTGCGGCATGCCTTGAAGAAGAATTACAAAGAAATCGTATTGATTGGCTTTAGTCTGGGCGGCAATCTGACGTTAAAATATGTTGGGGAACAACATACCGCATTACCCGCTGAGGTTACCCGATGCGTGGCGCTTTCGGTGCCTATTGACCTAAATGGATGTTCCTACCAAATGGCAAAACCGATTAATTATTTTTATAACCGACGTTTTCTGCAAAGCCTGAAAAACAAGGTAAAATGTAAAGCCGCGGCCATGCCCGACCGCATCGATGTAACTACCCTGAATACCATAAAAACCATAAGGGAATTTGATAATAACTTTACCGCTCCCATTCATGGGTTTAAAGATGTAGATGATTATTACAGCCGATGCAGTGCCATTGGCTTTTTAGATACAATCAGCATTCCCACCCTGATGATCAACGCAAAAAACGATTCATTTTTATCAGCAAGCTGTTACCTGAACGAAACCACCAATACCAATCCGCATTTATTTATTGAAACGCCGGCCCAGGGTGGGCATTGCGGATTCAGGCCCCGCATCACCAACCAGCATGGACTTTACTGGTCAGAGAAAAGAGCCATTGACTTTGTGACCCATCCTGCCAAATTCATTCATTAAATCAAAAAATTTGAATAGATCGTCATGGTAGCTTACCACGATACACTGGTAACTTTACCTTTTCCTGCCTGATTACCTCCAAAGGCATGTAAAGTAAAATCAGCGCCATTGGACTTTAATTTGGCTTCCACCCAACCTACCGGCTGGTCGTCAGCAAAGTTGTATCCGATGGCTGGCAGGTTCACCAGATGTATACCCGCTTTTTTCGCGAATTCGTACCGGTGCGAATGACCATAAATCACGGCTTTTACCTTTTTATAAGGTTTAAGTATTTCGAACATCCGGTCGGCATCCAGCAAATCGGAATCGCCATCGCCCAAGGTATGGTGTACAAATACCAGGACCGGCTTTTCGTCGGAATTTTGCAAATACTGCCGCAACCAGTCGCGTTGTTTTTCGCCCAGAAAACCCGGCGTTTTATCCACATACATCAGCGAATCTAACAGAATCAGGCGAACGGGTCCGGCATCTAATACGGCTACATGTTTGTTTTCCACTTCCTGGGTTTTATCCGAAGCAGGGTCGATTACCGCATAAAAATGATCGCGTTCGTCGTGGTTTCCCAATGTCATATATACCGGGGTTTTGGCAGCCACCGGTGCCAGCAGCGATTTCACCTGACGGTAATCGCCGGTCAGGCCCGTCAGCCTGGCAATATCACCATTGATGACCACCCCTTCCGGACGGGCGGCTACCACTTCAGTCACCACTTTTTTCAGGTTTTTAAAGGGGAAAAAGTTCCGGTACTCATTGTTTTCATCTTCAGAAATATGAATATCGGAGAGGAAAGCCCACCGCGCTTCTTCTTTTTCTGAAACCGGCCAGGCTTTAAAGGGAAAGCCAGCCGTAAAAGCCAGTCCGGCAGTGAGTGATCTTTTCAAAAATGTTTTCCTGCTTACAGGCTCGTACCATATTCCGGGCATAATGGATCGCTATTAAGGGTTAAAAAAATAAAGCTCAGTAAATTAGGGAAGAGTCGCAAGCAAAAAATAAGGAAAACACGTGGTTTTTCCATTTCTTAACAATTCCTTGTCCCGCGGTTAACAAAAGCGGAATTTTACAGTTTGAAAGTAAAGGCAAAAGCCTGTTACGAAGTAGCCGATCTGTTTTTGGCATCTTCTGGATAAACCTGCAACCAACTACTATGAAACCAAATATAAAAAAAAACATCCCTACCGCTGAAAGACATATTCCTGAGTTAGAATGGATAGAACGACTTGCCAAACTGATGGACTCATCCATTACCGTACCGGGAACCAAATTTAAATTTGGGCTGGATCCGCTGATCGGGCTGATTCCCGTAGCGGGCAATGCTTTCACATTTATTGTATCGGGCTTATTGGTACTGGTAATGTCGCGCCACGGGGCCAGCGGAAAAGTAGTAGTGCTGATGGCACTCAATGCCATGCTGGATGCCCTAGTGGGATCTGTGCCCATACTGGGGAATATTATTGACTTTTTTTATAAGGCCAATAATACCAATGTTGAATTGCTAAAGAAACATTATCAGGAAGGCAAATATCAGGGAAGTGGAAAAGGGCTACTGGTAGTAATTGCCCTGGTTTTTATCGCTTTTCTGGGATTGCTGATTTACGGCCTCTGGGAACTGACTGCATTCCTGATTGGCCTTTTTGCCGGTGGGGCAGGAACGATGTAGAGAAATGATGGGCAAACAGCCGTTTTCGTTCTAGTAGAAACACGAAAAATAAATTGGGCCAGGCAGTTTCTTATTAATCGCTGCTGTATTTTTCCAGAAGCTTCTGCATTTTCGTTTTGGTTCTGCTCAATTTTTTCCATTAACTCTTCCAATATTTCTACCGTGGGTTTTACAATGCTATCTGTGTGAAGATCTTCTTCCATGGTTGCGGCAATTTTTAAGGTAATTTCACGGTGTAATACATGCTTTTGCTGTTTCAGATGATCTGAGCAGCGATTACGCGCGATGGTGCCAAGCCAGGCAGAAAAGGGAGCCTCCTGCCGGTAACTGTGCAACTTGGTTAAGGCTCGCGGAAACACTTCCTGGGAAAGGTCTTTCGCGGTTTCGGCATCTTTTATATGGTATTGGCATTGGCATTGTTGAATCACTTTTTTTCGGTAACCTTCTACCAGTTCCGTTATTAATTTGGAGGAAGGTTGCGTTTGCCATTGCTTCACAATTTCTTCATCGGATAAGGTAAGTAGGTCCATAAAAATATATTTGATAATTATTTGTTACTTTTTGCCAAAACACAGTCTATATACTTATAAGGCAAATGAATTTGCTGTGCATTAACCTTACGAATTATAGGTGTTGTTTTACTTCAGTGATCAATATACTTATACTTTGGTATGAAAAAAGAATTTTTTTTGCGATTGTTACTAGGATGCTGCTGCCTGGCCTGGATAGCCTGCGATAAGCAAAACGATGTTCCTGACCCGGTGGTAAACAAAGATCCTTTTGATGCGGACTTCACCGTGAATGAACATGTAGGCGATAGCCTGGTTGCTACCGATAGTGTATTAATTTACAGCGTGGTTTCCTTCGAACCTATAATAGCATATGATACTTACCAGTGGACCGTTGGCGAAGACGAACGTACCTTTACGGAACCAACCGTTACCCTGAGATTTACTGAGGAGTCAGAAGGGACCATTCTGGTACGCCTGATCGCGAAAGGGAAGGCTAATCCGCTGGTAAAAGACGATGACGGCATTGATACGGTAGCACATACATTTCATGTGATTCCATGGAGTGAAGCACCCATCATTGGGAAATACCAGGGCTATTTCGCCAGCCAGCCTGACGATAAAACCCAGGTGGTAGAAGTCCGGTACATCTCCCCCCAGGAAGACCCCAGCACCGAACCTTTTGGTGGGTTTGAATTAATCAATGTCAATCAAGGTTGTGAACTTACTCGAAACAGTGGTGTAGTTCAATTATCAAGAGGAGCACGTGCGTGTAATTTTGATGCATATCAAAATTTTATTGGTAAGTGTACAGGACCAGATGCATGGCTTAAACTTCAAAGTTCAGATACACTGAATATAGACTATAGTTACGGTGAACTAGGTTCATCCAATAGATTTAAAGATCAGTTTACGGGTGTGCGTGTTAAAAAAAATTAGAATTCCAACCATAATTTTTATTTAACCAATTTTCACTTCTTCCTTTATGAGAAAATACTTACTTCTTGCAATGGCAATGGGAATAACCTATGCCGTACAAGCCCAAAACTGTGCTCCCAATGGCATCACCACCAATCCGGCGGCACCTGTGAACAATCAACGACCCTCCAAACGCAACACCTTTGACTGGACAAAACCCAGCTTTCCTCTTAAACATGCTTTAACTGGCATCAATGCTACCGCTATTAATTCCCCTTTTTTCACCACGGATAATGCCAACATTGGTCAGTTTTATGATCCTAATGACGGGATCAAAGATGTATATCCTAACCAAGGGTGGGAATTAATCAAGAAAGATTTTGGCTATAATGATCTGGGGCAACCTAACAATCCTGGTACCACCAATCCTTACTTAATTCTTTACAATAAATACCGGGGTTTACTGCGGTTATTTGTAGCGCGAGGGGAAAATAATCCTTACAATGGAGCGAATATTCAAATTTATTTTGATCAACTTTCACCCATGCGAACTTCCTTACTGGATAACAACGCTGAATTAAAAGCCATTGATGGAACATTTACTACCAATCCTATACTAAGCTCAATACCTGACTTCTTAAATTTGCCCCTTAAATGGTTTTATGCGGATTTTCCTATGATGTATGACCCATGTACCTGCCTTTTTTCTTCAAAGTTGAATATTAAAATTACTCTGTCAAGTACTTCCCAAGTAACCGGAACCACAACTACTACCGGTGATCTTGTTTCAAACACCCAACCAACTTCCGCTCAAAATAATAGGGGATCCTTTTCTATAGGTGATTTGAAAAATACAACCAAGAAAGTGGTACAAACTTATAAGTCAAGTTATGCTTTTGAAACTGACATCAAGCCCCTGCTGAGCAGTAGCACCAAAAAAGATAATTTTAGTTTATTTACAAAACAAATTGGTAAAAGTGATTTCTTAAAAAATGGACTTGCCTCAATTCCTTATTTAGGGGACGCTTTAAGTATACTTGATTTTTTTGTAGGTGGAGGTAAAAAGGCCACCGCTCCTCAACCAGTAGAAATCATGCCGATGTCAATTAATATGACGGGTCAATATAATGGTACAATACAGACATTATATGACTATAACACAATCACTTTCCGCACACCGGGTTCTAATGTTAGTGGCGCTACCGATAGTGAGTATCCTTATTATAATGAGGTGATGGGGATTTTTAACCTGTTGCGCACGCCAAAATTACAAATCAAATATTACAATACATTCTCGTCAGCCGATTCTTCGTATACGCAATCCATATACATGAAGTTAGCAAGCGACATACAATATGTTATCAATCCGGCTTCCGATCTTACAGTTCAGGATATACAAGTAGCTGTGGTTGGGAATAGTTTGGGTGGACTCAGTGGAAATAACCTTGGTTATGCAGCATTATATGAAGGGCAAAATGCCAAATATGGTCCGCAGTATCGCACCCAGTATCGGAATATAGGAGCCTGGGCTGGCACTTTGTATTCTTTTTCCCGCACCACTTCTTTTTTCCCAACGGTTACCGCATCAAATTGGCGAATAAAGGTCATGGTTAATTTTAAACGAAAAGACACAACCGCCAGTACGCAAAATGTGTTGTTTGTCGCTACATTTCCCATTACGGTAGAGATAGCTCAGGTTTCTTCCGCGCAAGATCCAGCCTTCATCGCGTTTACTACAAACTTATCGGGTAATAATGGTCTAATTCCCGCGGTAAGTGCCAGTGCGGTAAATGCGTTTTGCAACAGCAGCACTTATAAAACCTCTCAACGTAAATTTTTACGCTACAAGGAAAATTTACAGAAAATGGAAGATGAAGAGCAACAAAAAGAAAAGCAGTTTTTAAATAAGTTGCCTTTGCCTGGAGATAATGAGTTTGTGATTTTTCCTAATCCGGTATCAGATAATACTATGCTTCGGTACAACGTGCCAACCCAGGGTCCCGTAAAAATTACCTTGTCCGGTATTGTATTCAACCTATCTGAAGTATCGCTAATTGAAAATCAGCATCAGGCTGGTAATTTCACCCTACCTATTGACGTTTCTAAATATCCAAAAGGAATTTACTTTTGCACTTTAGAAGTAGGCGGTCAAGGTTTTTCAAAGAAACTGATTATACCGTGATCAATGGATTGAAAGTTACTCGTTGCTTGCATTGGATTACGCTTATAAGAAACCTCGGTTACTCTTAGTGCCTTTTACATTGCTAGAGTTAAGTAACTTAAAATATCCAAAACAGATAATTTGCCGGATTTATTCCCATAGGCGTCAACTTTCTGTAAAAGAGAAGATTTGCTGCATTTGATTAAGTTTTTTTTTTCGTTTTCCATAGCTACAATAGTAAAAGATTTGTTCTTCCCATAATTGGGGTTGTATATGTAAAATCAGCATCCAATGCTCTTTAATAAACTCTGCTACTCGTAATAAGCTCAAAGGTTTTTTGCTGATTCGGGAAAAGTAAGTATAAATCGGCAATACAAATAAGACAATGAACAGCAGGGTATAATAAATCAGTAACCTTACAGTATTAGCCTGCATGAGTGGTTGGCGCAAATGTTTTTGCGAATGCAGATGGGTTTTCCAGGCTTTAAATGTGATTTCAATTTGCCAACGCATGCCATAAGCTTTGGTTACCTGTTGGGTAGTCCAGGTTTGTGAGTCTACATTGGTGAGTAAAATGTTGTAATCAAGCAGTTGTAAATATCGCTTGGTAACTTTAAAACGCCCATCCCGCTGTTTTTTGGCTTCTCTTCTTCTCTGAGCAGCTACTTGTTGGGGGAGACGAATGGCGACCAATCTAGTGGGTAAGTGAGTTTTTTGACCCACCAGACAGTAGGTATCCAGACTGGCTTTGCCTTCAAGCTGTTGGAGTAGGTCAAAACATTGTCTATCTGGGTGAAACAACATCACTCTGTGATGGATGCGAGTCAGGAAGAAAGCCTGCTTATGGATAACTTGCTGTAAAACATCCAAGGCAAAATAGCCTAAATCCCGGATTAATAAATCTCCAGCCTCAAGCAGGGGTAGCACAAAACTACTGGCTTTTTGGTCGTTAATGCTATAAGATGTCAACTTGAAGTATAAACATCTCCGCGAGAGCAGATCATAGACTTGCCGCGCTTTGGCTACGGCTTTTCTCACACCTTTAGACCTGGAACCAGGAAAAGTATTGACAAGGGCATCGGGTAAGCCCACCGAAGTACTGTCATGAAGCAACACACGCTTAAAAGTAATAAAAACAGGGCTGTCTTTGCTTTGCAGTTGATCAAATTTAGCGGCTAACGCTTGGGTGAGCAGCCGCTTTGCAAATGTTACATGGGCCGCAGTGATGCGCTTGAATAGTGCTTGTTTGGAAAAGGTCTGTCCCAATATCAGGCTGATTTTCATCGCCCAGCAGCGCAAAGAAAACTTCTCTTGCATGAATTGCAGAAAAAAACCTAACAAGATTTGATGACCCATAGCTTTTGTGGGTTTTTTGGGTTGAAAACCGCATTGCTTTGCGATTTGTTCTACTGGTAAGTTGGCTAATTTGCTTTCCAGTACTGCTTGATTTATTTTTAGCATAGGATGATGAATTATGTGTTAAAAACTTGTTTTGCTTTAATTTTAACGTTTTAATCAATAGAATTCCCCGAGGCTCTGCCTCGGGTGTTGCGTAAGGATATTTACATTTGTGAGTATGAGCGAACATATTCACAAGAGTCATAACAAAAGCTTGCTTTTGTATCATTTTGTTTGTCCTATCAAATACCGGAGAAAAGTATTAAGTGCAGCGGTTTCGTCCACTTTCAAGGATATTTGCCTGCAGATAGAGGAGCGGTATGAGATTCACTTTTT
This sequence comes from Cyclobacteriaceae bacterium, assembly GCA_041745535.1. GTDB lineage: Bacteria > Bacteroidota > Bacteroidia > Cytophagales > Cyclobacteriaceae > JBGTIS01. The sequence goes on from JBGTIS010000024.1 coordinate 16,942, forward strand.
GGAGATTGGCCTTGATGAGGACCATGTT
>JBGTIS010000025.1:0-6678 GCA_041745535.1 Cyclobacteriaceae bacterium
AAAAGATCCCAGTAATCAGGAAACCTGGTATGCGCCTCCCCGTGCTGAAATGAAAATGAAGGAACTTACCAATACGGGTATGGTGGAAATTTATAATCACCAGTATTTGTGGGACAACCGCCAGTATCCTAAAGTACACGAAGCCTTTACCGACATCTGGGGAACCGAAAAATTATGGGTTACCATTGACCGCGCCAATTTAAATTTACCCATCCGGCCAGGATATGATTATAAAGGATTTATTCACTGGGATTATGATCCGGAAGCCAGGCCGCAAAATGTACAGGGTGTGTTGGCTTTAGCGGATCAAACAGATGAACACATGGGCGGATTTCAATGCGTACCTGAGTTGTACCGAACCTATGATACCTGGAAACTGACCCAACCCGAAGACCGCGATCATTTTAAACCCGATGTCAGTGGTTTTGAAATCGTAAAGGTAAAAATGAATGCCGGCGACCTGCTGATTTTCAACAGTACCCAACCACATGGCATCAGGCCCAATACCAGCAAAGATAAAGTGCGCCTGGCCCAATACATTTCCATGATGCCGGCCGAGGAAGATAATGAGACGTTGCGGCAGTGGAGAATTTCCTCCTGGAAAGAAAGGCGCGCTCCGGAAGGCTACGCGTTTCCGGGCGACCCCAGAGGCTGGGAGCAAACCAAATATAAAACAGCAGCATTATCCCCGCTGGGCCGAAAATTACTGGGACTGGACAGGTGGTAAAGCGATCACGGTGCTTGAACAGCAACAGGATGATTGCTGTTCTTTTTTCATTTAAAAATTAAAACAGCCTATTGAAATTCTGGTGATAGCTACTACTGTTTATCCACTTCAATTTCTGTATATTTGAATAATGGAAGTTAGGAAATTGTACGTAATTTCAGGGTGTAACGGTGCGGGAAAAACTACTGCTTCATTTGAATAATTTAAAGAAATATTTGTCATGAGAAATATTAATATTTCAAAATTAAGAAATGACATAGTGGAAGGCATGAAACTATCGTCTGAAAAATTAAAAGCTTTAAAAAAACAACTCGGGAATACCATTGTAATAAGCGAAAATGGAGAAATAAGAGAAATTGAGGCTAAAGACCTGAAATAGATCAAACAGATCACATATATGATTTAATTGATGTTGTCGAATACGTAAACAATCAAAACACTTCCAACCAGGCAGCAGATTTGGTACGTAGAACGCTTGAACGTGCAGCGCGGAATTCCGAATATTTAGTCTTTCCAATTGATCCAATGCCCGATGGAAAAGGTTACTCTTCACGACTTCAAATGCATGCACAGTTGTCAGTACATCAATGGTATAAGACAAAGTGAACTATCAGACATTAAATGAGGTAAAACCTACCTCAAAAACAATTTGTAAAAAGCCAGTGTTTAAAACACAGAATAGTTTTATATTGAAAAACACTGTTGTCTGGCAGCTGATAATCCTGCTCATCTTAACCTGACAGGCAATTAAAAATCATTGTTACATTCAAAAAGAGAAATATGATTATAGACGTTCATACCCACCTCAATAACTATCATGAAGAACGAGTAACCTCCGTCAGCGAATGCCTGGATAACCTGCAGGTTTCTATGGATAGAAATCATGTGGATTATGCCCTGGTACTAACTTCCTACAAAGTAACCGAACACCGCCCCAGTACCAAACAGGTGATTGAAGCTACCCGTGATTTGAAAAATATTTCAGTGGTTGCTGGCATCAGTTTTCTTAATTATAAAGAAAAAGACCTGAGAGAAATCAGTGAATACCTGGAAGAGGGTTTGGTAAAAGGTTTAAAACTTTATCCTGGCTACGAACCGTTTTATCCGCACGATAACCGCCTGAAAGTAGTATACGACATGGCCGTGGAATATGATGTGCCGGTCATGTTCCATTCCGGCGATACCTACTCGCCAAAGGGCAAAGTACGGTTTGCCCATCCGCTCCACATCGACGATGTAGCTGTAGATCATCCTGAACTGAAAATTGTGATTTGCCATGTGGGTAATCCCTGGATTCGCGATTGTATGGAGGTGGTGTATAAAAACGACAACGTGTTTGCCGATTTCTCCGGTCTGGTATTGGGCGACTTTTCCGACAAGTTCGAAAAATACATGAAAACCCAGCTGGAAGAAATGATCCTGTATGCCGGTGAACCCAAATACCTGCTCTATGGTACCGACTGGCCCATCTCTACCATGCGCTCGTACATTGCGTTTATGAAGCAACTGGACCTGCCCGACGAGAAAAAGGAATTGATCATGTGGAAGAATGCCGCCGAACTATTCAAAATTGATGTTACGGAATTTCAATCTAAATAATTTTTTTCCGTTTTAGAATTACAGGTTAAATAGAATTAACTAACGGTCACAGTGTTGCATCAAGGGTGCCTACCTGTATTTATGAAATTGTACTATTATTAATCTGTATATTTGTTGTATGAAGCATGTTATTACCATAGACGATCGTAGCGAAGTAGGCCAGAGCCTGATTGAGCTTTTGAAAAAACTTTCAAAAACTACCAAATCCGTAGGTTTTGTTGATCCTAAAATTTTGGAAGAATTGGAAGATGCCTCTCTGCTTATACTTATGGAAGAAGGTCTCCAAAGCGGGGAAATCAACCGGGAAGAGGTAATGAAAACGCTCAAAGGTATTGCTGGGGAATGAAAACCTCTTTTACCAATAACTTTAACAAGCAAGTTTCTAAAATAAAAGATAAATCTCTTGCTCTTGCTATCATTAATATTATTGAGGAGGTAGAAGCTGCCAATACGCCAGATAACATTCCTAATCTCAAAAAACTGAAGGGCCATAAAACTGCTTACCGGATTCGTAACGGTTCTTACAGATTAGGTCTCTTTATAGAAAACAGTATTGTTACTTTTGCTGCCTTTGCCCATCGTAAAGACATTTACATTCATTTCCCTTAATACACATAAGTGAATAGGGGTAACTACCCTTAATTTGAGCATTTTATAACTCCTTCATCCATTCGAAAAAGTGATAGTGATCGCCATTCATGCCGATGGCTTCGTATACTTTTTGTGCCGGCAGGTTGGTCTTTTCCACATAGAGTCTGAGTCCCATCAGTGCTGGTGAATTTTCTACCTTTTCTTTCAGGAACTGGTACATGGCTTTAAAAACACCCTGACCCCTGAAAGCTTCTTCTACAAACACCGACTGTATCCACCAGATGGTGCCATTGCGCCAGTCGCTCCATTCATAAGTTACCAGCAGGCTGGCAATTACCTGCTCCTCGTTGGTAGCTACATAATAGGTGCCTTTGGCAGCATCGGCAAACACAGCGCCTACCCCATGTTGCAATGTCGTACGGTTCAGTGCCAGTTTTTCCGTTTGCCAGGCCATTTTTATCTGAAAATCAACAATTCTATCTTTTTCAGCAATGGTGGCAGGGCGTATGTGGACCATAAGGGTTGTCTTTTTTATTAAAACTCAAAAATAATAAAAGCAGCGTGGAAGGTAATGGAATTAAATCTATGATTACCTGATTTTGATGGTTATCTGATTTACCCCTTTTTAATCAGATGATATAAATCAGGACAAACCAGAGAATGATTTGAACCAGTACGCCGGGTTTTGAACCAAGTACCGGATTGTTAATAAACAAATCTCTTATTATCCTGATTATTTTAAAAGTAAAAACCTCCTGATTTAGATGGAAAATCTAAACAGGAGGTTTTTTTGTCGCCGCGCTTGGGTGGCTCAGCTTAGTCGCGAAGCTGAATGACCCTTATCCAATCAAATTATTAATCTGATTAAGCAGATCCAGTAAAGTTTGCAGGGTATTAATCAAATCTGTTAAAAATCCAAAAGGGTCTAGCAGTCCTGCTACTGCACAAAGGAGATTTCCAAGCAAGTTACCTGCTCCTGAAACCGCGTTGATATCCAATACAATCTCAGATAGATCTAAGGTCAGTCCTAAAAGGTCAAGATGAAGCGGGCCTAAATCCAGAAACAATATATCACAGGTAGCTTGGGTAGCTAAAGTTTTGGCATACCTTGCGTTACTACTGCTCTCATTAAGCGTAGCAGGAACCTGTGAAAATGACTGTTCAATTTCGGTTGCCGTGCCATCGGCCGCTTTCGCAGTGCCATGGAGGAATCCACTGACCCAAAGTCCTTCCGTTTCACTATAACCAAATTCAGTAATAGATACCTTGCCTTTAAAGGTTCCATTGTCTTCAAGAACACCCACTACTTTCATGTTCTTTAAGAATTTACTGTCTTTGGTAGTTTTAGTTTTGGCCTGATCAACATTGGTGTTAATGGCTGTTTCTTTTGAACTGGTTATCGTTTCGTCTTCACATCCAAAGGCTATGAGACAAAAGCATAGTACAACTGCAAATTTCATTCTGAAATTTTTCATGGTTTTTAATAGTTTAGGTTGGAAAAATTAAAAGTAGTTTATTATTGTTTAAAAAAATCATTTAAAAAAATAAGGAAGATAAAGCTGAAAAAATTGCATAAACTTAACAATAATTTAAGTTAAGTATATTGATATTTAATTCCAAATTGTCTTTTTCTATTTGATGCATATTATAAAATTAATTATATTTCAAACTAAATTTTTTTTAAAAGTAATAATTCCTTAATCGAAAAATTAAAAATATTTAATAAATTTATTCTTTAGAATTCTATAAAAAATATCGCGTTTTATGTTTACGTATTATTTTAATATTGTATTATAACATTATTGAAATATTGCAATAAACAATTTTTATTAGAAGTATAATTTTTATTAACAGAAAGGCATTCTTTATATTATCTCATTTGCTTTGTAACATAATTTAAGGTGCTTTTGCTGTAAGGAAAGTCTGGTTTTATCCACCATTATCAAGGGTTAGATTAGTATTTAATTTAACATTCCTAGGAAAAATTATGACGCAAATCACAAAAACTGCGCAAAAGAAGACCTGATCTAAAATAGCCACCTTTTTTGGTAATTCGCACATAAAATATCTTAAAGCTTTTAACTACATCCACAGCGCTTCATAGACGCGCTCATGAGGTAGGCATTTTAAGTAACCGATTTCTGTTTAACTATTAAAAGTCATTCGTAGCTAGCTGGATTTCATCTATCAAAGTAAAATTGTTGTTGCTAACCTTTTCCTGAATATTTTTTTTCTCCGATTCATCCTGTTGCCACATTGCCACTACCCACTGCGCATCAGGTTTTGCTGAGGCTTTTAATAATTGCAGCTGAGCGGATAGCTCAGTTTCCTGCCCTAGTTTTTTCAGGGCTTTCAATACAAAGATGTCATTAAGGGCAACGCGCTCTTCATTGTTTTCTTTGTAATTAATGATGTTTTGTAAATGTTGCCGGGCTTCTTTTTGCTGCCCGAGTTTTTGGTAGCTGTAGGCTAACAGATAATCCTGTCTTCGGTTATCCGGGTCGTAAGGTTTGCCTACGCCCAGATTCTCCGCCCATTCCAGTGAAGCCCGCAATGTTTTGATGGCGGTTTTATAATTTTTTTTCTGAATCTGGTTCAGGGCCTGGAACAAGTGGGCTTTTTCATATATTACCCGGCCCTCTGAGGCGCCTTCGTAAGGCAAAACATTGAGTTTATTCAAAATACTGATGCATTGGTCATATTGCTCATTATTGAATAAAGCCTGGGCATAGTCCATACCGATTACATAATTACCGGAAAACTGACGGTACGCCCGGATGGTGGCTTCCATCTGTTCCTGATATCTGGATGCGTTGTTCAGGTATTGCAGATACGTGTGCCACACCTGCCATTGGTCTTCGGCCAGATTCAGCGCTTTCCGCATATCCTGTTGCTTATTGGTACTTTCAGTTTTTTCCAGTAAATCAGCCCGACTCAGATAAAAAGCCGCAAAGTCAGGTTCATTACCGGCAGCTTTAAACTGTTCGGCAGCCTTGTCCAACTGGTTCACAGCCCAGTAATTCAGGCCCAGGTAATAATGCGGCTTCCAGTTGTTGGCCTGCGTGGAAGCCCAGGCTAAAGCTTGTAAAGTTTCCGGCCGATAGGGGAATACAAATTCCGGAGCTTGTGCCAGTGCTTTTGTTAAATACGGGGTACTTTCTTCTGCATTTTCCCTGGTCAAAAACGCCAGCCAGATATTGACCAATGCATGAGCCGGGGCTTTTTCCAGTACGGCAATGGCATCGTCATCCTGCTGCATTTTCAGGTAATCCATCGCGATTTCCAGATAGGTTTGCACAGGAAACTCATTGGTGATGCGGGCAGAGAAGTTTTTCAGGTTTTCTGCTGAAGGATTTGTCAGGTATTGCTCAAAATAGGCGAAATGATTTAATGGGTCTATTTTGGTTAATTCAGCGAGTACTTTTTCAGCTTCGGCTGAGCTATCCCTTTTCCGGTGCAATACCGCCAGCACCTGCATCGCACCGATGTTAAATCGATTGTAATCCATCGCCTGCAGCGCATAATGTACTGCCTGCTCAAAATCATTAGTCTGCATGTAAATTTCTGCCATCTGGGTGTAGGCAGCAGACCGGTACGCCATCGTTCGGGCTGCCCAGCCGAAAGCTTCCAGCGCATCTACAGGCTGGTTTAATGCATTGTAAATAATACCTGCCACGTAGTTCGCATCCTCATCATATGCATTGGTTTGTAAGGCGATGTTCACCTGCTCCAGGGCCTGCTGATATTGGGCATTGTGGTAT
>JBGTIS010000026.1:0-2681 GCA_041745535.1 Cyclobacteriaceae bacterium
TTGACTGAAAAAAGTAAAGCACAGATTTTACTCTGTGCTTTTGATGATTTACCTTAAGCAGCTACGCCGCTGAAACTTTTGCAAGCCGCTTCACAGGTCCGGCAAGCTTTGGCACAAGCCTGGCAATGTTCCATATCGTGCTGTTCACATTCCTGTGCGCACAATCGGCATATTTCTTCACATTCTTTTACCAAATGGCTGGCATGGGGTGAATTCGAAGCTACAAAGCTGGCAGTTACCTGACAAATTTTGGCGCAATCACGGTCCGTTTTGATGCATTTTACCATTTTTTTTACGTCATCCTCGTCCAGGCAGGCGTCCATACAGTTTTCGCAGGCAGCAGCGCATTCGGCTAATTTTCTTAAAAAATCGGTTTGCGTATTCATATTCAAAAGTTTAGGTTGGTTAAAAAATAATAATGTTCATATTTTTAACAACAGGCAGGAAAGAATGTTAAAAGTGATTTGTACAAAATTTTAATAATTTGGTATAAAATATTATTAAAATTATTAAACTTAGGAGAGTTTTGAAACAGACAGTAGTAGTTGATAGGCCACAATGATTTTGATAGAGTCAAAAAGAGTAGGGCCTTCTTATATTGGAGTATTTTAGAAAGTCAATTATAACAAGTCCTGATTTTCGATTTTTTTATAAGCAAATAATCAGCAAATTAGGTGAGGTTTACCAAATGGTTTTAACAGCATAATAAAGCTAATATAATTCTCCACAATCTACCAGTCGGCACACAAAACACGTATCCATTTAAATAGCATCCAGCGACTTCCTGTCTGTTAATTCCCAGTTATCTTTCAGGTTCTGTTTGTATTTTGATACAGGCATTCCGGTAAACTTTTTAAACTGATTGGACAGGTAATGCACATTGCTGTATCCCAATTGGTCTGCTATCTGGCTGAGTGTTAATTCATTGTAATCAATAAGTTCTTTTACTTTTTCCATTCTGACAGCGATAAAATATTTCTCGATGGTGGTGCTTTCGGTTTGTGAAAAAATCTTGCTGATTAAATTGTAGTTCCTGCCGACTTTCCCGGAGATATAAGCAGAAAGGTTTTTCTTCGTCTTATTCGGTGGCTGTTGGTCAAGGTAACTTCTAATAAGCAGTTTGACGTTTTCCACTAAAATGGCATCCGCGTCTTTGAGTACTTCAAATCCCAGTTTGTTCAGTCGCGCCTCAACTTTGGCTAAGGAAAGCGATTCGGAAATTTGCCCGGTTACATACCCTAACTTTATGTCATGAATAATTATTCCTAAACCCCGCATTTCGAGCTCTACCGCCATAATACACCGGGGGCACACCATATTTTTTATATGTAACCTGAATTGCTTCATCCTATTAGATTTTACTGGTAAACATTTATTCATGCTGGTGTCCGGCCATGGGGTCACCACCTTTTTTCAGCACATATTCACTGTACAACAAATATCCGCCCGATATCACCACTGTATCTGTACTAGCCAATCCCGCGATAATTTCTATCTGGTCAGCCGTTTCCATGCCTGTTTCCACCATTTTTGACGTATAATTCCCCTCACCTTTGGTTACCCAAACGTGACTTCCAATTTCATCTCTGATAACGGCTTCCACCGGCACGGTAATGTTATTCTGGTTTTGCTGTTTTAATAACACATTGGCCTGCATGCCCGGCAAAAACTTTTGATCTGGATTGGGTATCTCCACCCGAAGGGTAATAATCTGGGAACCAGCCCGGTATTCCGGACTGAGGAAAGTTACTTTGCCCATTATCGGCTCATGCTCATAACCATTGATTATTGCCTGAACTTCATTTCCAACCTGCACCTGTTCGGTTTCTCCCTGGTACAGTTCAGCTTCCACCCAGATTGGGTCTAATTGTACTACCCGGTACAGGGCAGTTCCCTCATCTACATAACTACCCTCTTTTACCATAATTTCGGAAACCAGACCAGATGCAGGGGCAAGAAAGGTGATGTTTTGCATCGTTTGTTTACTTTTTTCAAGCTGGTTTACCTGAGCGGGCGAAAGCCCGAACAGCACCAGTTTTTTCCGGGCGGCAGCCAGCAGCGAAGCATATCGCGCTGATGTGCTGTCCACTTCCCGATACTGTTCCAATGCCATCAGAAACTCTTTTTGATAGGTAAGCAATTCTTCGCTGTATATCTCATACAAGGGCTGCCCTTTTCGAATGGATAAGCCCGTCTCTTTAATATGTAACCTTTCAATCCTTCCTGTTATCCTACTAGAAATCAGGTTAGTAAGCTCGCTGTTTTCAACCACTTTCCCGGTAAGTGCCACCTTATTCGCGAGTTCCGATTCGCTTACTTTCCGGGTTTGGATGTTGCCCAGTTTGATCTGCGATTCGCTGAGGGTAATCTCATTTTCAGCGGTTTCGCCGGCCACTACCTTTACCAGATCCATATGGCAGATCGGGCAGGTGCCCGGGGTTTTCTGTACCACCTGCGGGTGCATGGGGCAGGTATACGTTGCGCTTTCCATCTCATGGTCTTGTTCCGTATGGTTTCCTGAATCGCACGAAAACATAAACAGTATGGGAATTATAGCTACCATCAAAAACCTGAGGAAATTTACCGAAAACATTGCTTTTATTAGCTTCATTTGAATTAGCAATTAATGTTGTTATAGTTTATTTGAATCCTGATTCTTATTGTTCATTTGTTGAAACGGA
>JBGTIS010000027.1:0-3119 GCA_041745535.1 Cyclobacteriaceae bacterium
ATAATCCAGATAATCGCGGGTTTCCAGAAAGCGTACAATATCAGCGCGATAAATGCACTGCCCGAAAGTCAGTTTGTCGTACTGGCCCACTGCCCAGGGCGCCAGAAATTCACGTAAGTCCTGCATGAGCTTTTCTTTAAAGAAATTCTCATCTCTGCCCAGGTATAATTTTACTTTCAGGCAAAAATGTACTTTCTCGTACCGGGGATTCATTATTCTTAACCTTACAAATGGAGAAGTACGCTGCCGCAGGTAGTCTTTTACCTTTTCCAGTAAACTTACCGGCACGCGCGGTTCAAAAGAAGCCGTGGCTTTAAGCTGATTCAGATCGGGGATTACGGCCAGCAGCACATAACCCGGCGCCACAGGAAAGTCATTGATATACCGGTTGGCATCCAGGGCAAAACTATGGTTGATGCATTTTACTTTGAATACCTGGGGAAAAGCTTCCAGTGCCAGGCGTTCATAATCAAACTTCTGGATGGCCCGTCCTTTGTGGCGCAGCAGTTCACTCACCCTGATGTAAAAATGTCCTTCCGCTTCGGGAATCCTGCCACCAAATCCATCGTAGGGCTGGCTTACCTTTTTTACGGCCGTATCGGCCTCTTTCAGTTTGGCAATGGCACCCGCCGGCAGTGCCTGGGCTAATCGTAATTTATCATTGGCTTCCTCATTGGTAAAGGTAACCTGCATGGCCTGTGCGTGAATGCCCATGGTTTCGCTCACCGACCGGCTGTTTTGCGGTATGGCCGCCTTGATCCAGTGTAATCCTTTCGGCAGAATGGTATTGTCACTGCTCATATTGGCGGGTAAGGCAAATTTAATGATGCCGGAAGTGGTGAGCCCATCGGTAGCATCGTTCAGCACCTCAAAGCCTTCCCGCAACATTTTCCACTGGTTATTTTCCAGGTAAAACCAATTTACTTCCTCTCTTTCCGATTCCGAATCGGCAGTAGCTTCGGCCAGTTGAAACAGCATATTCACATTGCTGCCAGGTACCAGATTTTTCAAACCCAGGAATAAGGTACCTTCGTCGCAGAAGGTAGGCAACAGGGTAGGTTGTAATTCCAGTTCTTCGGCTTTATAAGTGCCTTCGTATGGATAAAGGTGGATGAGATCAATATCGGTAATTTGGGCGGTGGCGGTATAGTCCAGGGATATTTCCTTTATTACTGGAGTCCAGGGTTCATTTGGAATTAAAACAGAAAGCTTTTCTACTACCTTACCAGTAACCAAATCAAAAATACTGAGGCTGTTCTTGATTTCAGTGTATTTATCTCTTGTATCATCGGCACTTTGAAAGGCATCATCTGTTTGGGTTACCGTATTTTGAAGCGGGCTGTTTATATTGGGGTTTGTGGTAAACTCAGAATCGGTGATATCTTCGGCACCATCGCTGCCAGGATTTCTGGCTGTTGTGATTCTTGAATTTAAAGTTTGTGCAGAATTTCTAGCGTTACTGGCATCAGTTCGAGTTTGATTGATCAGGCTATCAAGCTCAACAAGTTTCCCAGCAGTGCTTTCAAAAACAAATACAGTACCTCCCGCATCCAGGTACGTGGCTCCTTCGAGGAATTCTTTCGGGAATTTTCCCAGTGCCATCATTTGTCTTGCCAGCACAAAGGCATAGTTTTTATGGAGAAAATCCTGGTTTTGAAGGTTAATTCTTAAAAAACCAAAAGGCGTATCTACCGCGTAGGTCTTTAACTCATCCTCTGTAACCCTGAATTCCTGCTGATATCCGTCAAAATTGTTGTTTGATACATATATGGTTTGTTCAATAGGGTTAGCCGGCGTGCAAAATGGAGCTTGAACATCATTTTTAAATAAGGGTCTATTATTGTCACCAGTATCTGAATTGAGAACTGTATTGGCCGGAGGTGGGTTCAAGAGCGCGTGTGCTTTTTCTTTTTTCCAGTGGCCATTGTCCAACACCGCAACGTTAATTTGAAAATTTTCTTCATTGATTCCATAATTTGAGAAATCGGTAGGATCAACCCAATACGCTTTATAATATTCATTGAAGTCAACAGGTTTATCTTTCCAGTTAATATTCACATATACGTCATTCCATTTTTTACAAAGCACCTCTTTACTTCCTATGTAAAAATTAGGACCCACTAAGTTTAGTATACAATATTTTTTAGTAGGGTCATTGAATACCGATTGTAAGATGGGTTTGTCGGCAGCAACCGGAATGGTATTTAAAAAATCTGCCAGATTGGTTTTTAAGCGGTGTGACTTTTTAGCACCAAGTACAGATTTCAGGTAGGTTTCTGTAGTATTTGAAATGCCAGCTGCAACTGCATCGTCTATTAACGCCTGGGTGATGCAATAAATTTTTGAAATAGTTTCCACATTAAAATCTGTTACATCCGGCCTGGTACCAAAAGGATAAATAGGGCCATTTATATTCTGGACACTTTCCTCATTTTGTACCACAAAATTTTTAAGTCCGCATACTTTTACATCAATTGTGGTATCGGTTAGTACCACATTCCTGAAAAAATGATATAGGGAAACATCTTGTGCCCTTTCTTTTGGTTCCTTCTCCAGACAGCATTCTCCTGGATTTTGGTTAATGATCTTTTCTAATTTGATTTTATCTTCCAGCTCAATTTTTACTACCGGCAAGTTTGTGTTGAAATCTTCTTTCAGTTGTTCTTGTTTGTAAAAGGTGATGGCCGGCTTATCGGTTTCAAAAGTGGATGTAATGGTTATGTTGAATGTAAAACTTCCTGCAAAAGCTGGTGGGGTAAGCGTAATGGTACTGGGCACATTGGGCGCCAGCCACTCTTTTTCTCCACTGTACAGCACACTGAGCGCTTTGCGTGGCTTAAAAAAATCCTGAATAATTAATCTTTCCACCGCAGTAAATTCAGTTTCAAAATTTGGGGCAGGTACGATAGTGTCATATTGTATTTCAATGGTTTCGCAGTAACAAACGGTTTTTTTTGTGGTAAGAAAACCGGTAAGCCTGTCGGTGATAACCGCACTTATTCCCTTTTTTTTCGCCTGGGCAATCAAATCCTGACTGATGTAGTAATAGGTTCGGCTGAGCAGGTCGGCTACCTGATCGTAAAAATCGGTAGAAGGCGCAAAAGGTGGGTATTGGATAA
>JBGTIS010000028.1:0-6101 GCA_041745535.1 Cyclobacteriaceae bacterium
AATGGCACCCGCCCAGGCAGCACCCTGCTCATGACCAAATTTACCTCTTACCGCCCAGGCCGTTCCTAACGACATCCCAATGATTACAATGTTGATGATAAGTTTTTTATTACTCATAGGGTTTCATCATTCATTTTCACAGCGGAAAGGTATTTTATTCTTTGACCCAACTCAGGGGAAAAGAAGCATACTTGATGGTTTTTTTCTCCTGATCACGGTCGTTGCGGTGGAAACTGTAAATGACATGAATCCGCCCGTCTTTTCCCTGAATAATAGCCGGATAATGGCTGGCTGTAGCCTGATCGGAGGGTTTATCAAATTCAATTTTTTTCTTGGTGGGCCACGATGCCCCTTCGTCACTGGAAAGCGCTACTGCCAGGCTGTTACGACCTTCTTCGGTATCATTATATACCATCAGCCAATCTCCGTTGTCCAGGGTAACCATATCGAAGCCAGCCCCCGGATTGGGCAACTGGTCATCCTTGGCGATGGTCCAGGTCAATCCCCTATCACGGGATTCGGTACGTTGCATGCGCTGGGGTGGAGGACCATTGTCTCGCAAATAAGCCACCAGGGTACTGTCTTTTGTGATGGCGATGGTAGGCTGAATACCCGCTCCGCCCAGCACTGGATTGCTAAACTGCCAGGTTTTTCCCCAGTCATCCGTAATAGCGAAAAGGGAACCATCAAATCCATCAGAATACAGCGGGACAACAAGGCGGTTATTAAGGATAAAAGGTTTGTTTTTGGTCTGCCAGCCGATGCGCCGGGTTAAGGGATAACCTAAATCTAAGGTTTTGTCTCCAATCCTGCCACCGCGCATCATATTTTTTCCGGAAGCGAGGCTGTCCATTTTGATTTTATAGGCTTCCCAGGTCTGGAGCAGCGCATTTTGAGTTTCTTCGGACTGTGCGGGCAACAGGCTTTCTTTCAGGTATTGCTCATATTGCTGAAGCTGTTCGTGCACAGCCTTTACAAAACGGTCGTCGGGATGGATACCACGCTCGGTTTTGTCGCCGGGTTTTACGAAAATAATGTCCTGCCAGCTCCATACCGGCGCACCAGGCGCTTCATAATCGTTACTGATGCGGTACATGGGAATAGAGGTTTCCCATAAGTTGGCCAGTACCGGATACCACATCAGCCAAAGCCGACTCTGGTTATCCATAAACATCATCGGATTGATATCAGGAAAACCAGGGGTATCAGCCATTAAAAATGGCTCTGACCACACAGAATCGCCTTTTGCCAGTCGGGCACCCATAATCCGGACATCATCGGCCCATCGTTCACCCGAACCCTGAAACCAGGCAGATAACAGGCTGCCATCGGGCAATTCAACAATAGTTGGGCCATGCACATGTTCGTCCTGATAAGGAAAAATGATGTGCGCGCGGAAAGCAACCGGTTGATCACTTTCAGGCTTGCATGCCATCGCCACTAAAAAAATAATAATTAAGGTGCATAAATTCTTCATAAACGGAAGGTTTTACCATGAGGCAGGATAGTAGTTCAGAAATTATAAAAGTAGAGTTATTTAATAAGCATCGTTTGCGCGCTTTCCGTAAATAAGCCCTCATATTACGCAAATTTAGATCAATACTGTATGAAAATGTTCGCGGGATTAATATCTTGAAGACAAATCTCATATAATCCCTTTTTAGCACCTTAAGCCTATTATAATAGCCCATAGTATTCTACACATGATTAAAACATTATTTATGAAATTACACTATTACTACAAAAATAATTTTATTACCGCTGGTATTTTTGCCGGTTTGGTTATGTTATTAAGCTGCAACAGCCCCAACAAGTCAAGGCAACTTTCGGAAGACAAAAGCAACTGGGCTGAAAAATTAGGTTTTCCGGCTGGGAAAAAGGTGATTATGCTACATGCCGATGATATTGGCATGTGCGCGGAAGCCAACGAAGCCGCTCAACCTTATTTACAAAATGATTATATCCAGTCGGCAGCGGTAATGATGCCCTGTGCCTATGCCAATGAGATGATAACCTGGGCAAAGAATAATCCGCGGGAAGATATCGGTTTGCATTTAACCCTAACCAGCGAGTGGAAAACCTGGCGATGGGGACCCGTTACGGATGTCGCTGAAGTGCCCGGACTCATAGACCCTGACGGTAAATTATGGTCTGATGTTCCGGAGGTGGTACAACATGCCAGCGCTGAAGAAGTGGAAAAGGAAGTAAGGGCGCAGATAGAAGCTGCTTTGGCCCAGGGTTACCGACCCAGCCATATTGATACCCACATGGGTACATTATATGGCCATCCTGATTACATCCGTGTGTTTTTTTCTGTGGCGCAGGAATATGGCATTCCTGCCAACGTAATCGATGTTTCCAACCCAGAAGTGCGCAAAGAATTTATGGGCCAGGGCTATCCGATCAATGAGGAGGTTATGCAAATGTTTTCTGAATATACATTGCCCATGCTCGATTATTTCACCAGCGCCCCCAATGGGTCTACTTATGCGGAGAAAATAGAGAATTTCAAAAAGCTGATCCGTAACCTCCGTCCAGGATTAACTGAAATTATTTTTCATCCATCTGTAGAAACTGAAAACCTGCGTACTATTACCAATTCCTGGCAGCAGCGGGTATGGGAAGCAAAAATGTTTGCCGATCCCGACCTGATTCAGTTTTTTAAGGAGGAAGGCATTGTGTTTACCAACTGGAAAGACATTATGTCCAGGTTCGAGAAAAATAAATAAATCCATTTTGGAAAAGAATGCTTTGGATCATGAATTTTTTCTTGCTGATCAAAAGCTTTTTATAGATGAATGGGCTAATCCAGCCGTTCCGGAGTATCAGGAATCCGATTGATCAGTTTATTGGCGCTGCCCTCTTTTTTAACCAGGTCAAAGGCATCGTACAATTCTCCCTTGGCGGTATACGATTCAAAAGCCAGTGTATCAGAATAGATAGTGATCATTTGAAATAATTGGGTGTTTCTGGCTTTTCGATCCATCCAGGGATCGTCCGAAACTTCATACATTTTCGGTCCGCTTACCGAAACCACATACATGGTGCCCGACGATTTATCTTTCATGCTGTAACCGGTAGGTACATTGTTTACCATGCCCCGCCCGTACGCATGGTCATGACCCTGTAAAATGATATCTACTTTATGTTTATCGAAAACAGGCTTAAAAACATTGCGGAGTTGCTGATTATCCCGATTCGGTTTGGTAGAGAAAACCGGATAATGAAAGGTTATGGCCGTCCAGGGTCGAGGGTCTTGGGTAAGTACCGAATCGAGCCATTCTTTTTGCGTTTTTCTGAAAATTGCCGATTCATCAATTTGTTCGGCATCCAGTGAAATTACTTTCAAATTAGGAAAATTGATCTGGTAGCAGGTTTCTTCCAGGCCTTTGGGGCCGTTTAAGGGTAAATTAAACTGGGGTCGCCACTGTGGTGACAGCACAACGCCTTTTCCATATTCATGGTTGCCGGGGGTCATCATACTGGGAATGGTAGCATGAATAAAGCTACCGGCATAAAACCATTCGCCCCATTCCAGATCCCGGTCATGGCGATTGATCAGGTCGCCGGCATGGAGCATAAAATTAATGTCGGGCAGGGTTTTATAAGCTTCCCGGATTACCCTGGACCACATCGATTTCAGGTCGTTCTGGGCATCACCAAAATACACAAACGATACCGGTTTTTCAGCAGCATGGGGCATCTCTATCTGAAACCATTCACTCCAGGCACTGTCTGTTCCCACCCGGTACACATACTTTTTTCCTGGCTCTAACTGATCGGCAAACGCGGCATGGTAATACGCGTCTACCCTGGGTTCCGCTTCCGGCTTTACGCTCAGGTATTCACTGGTAGCTTTAATCCTGCTGGTATGCATCGTAAATTCCGGTCCGTGGGTCGCCTCCGCCAGTTCCAGAAAACCATTGGATACGGTAGTATCGGTACGCCAGTTAACCGCAATTGATGTTTCAGGATTTTCGGTGAGGTTCAGAATAACGCGGTCGGGCTCCGGGGAAGGAAAAAAGATTCCAGCGGCCAGATTGTAATGGCTATTACTGCTGAAATTGAGGGCATCCGGCATATTGGTTTTGGCCATTTTAAAGCCGGAATAAACAAGGAGTGATAATACAATAAGAATGGAAAAGGTAATTTTAACAGGAGATCGCTTCATAAAATATGGTTATTAAATTCAACCGTAGTGAAGATTAATTTATGAAATTTAATGATGATAATGGGTAAAGAAAAAGGGCGGCAATAATATTCCGCCCTTTTATATGCAAACTGGTGAAAAATTTTACCAGGGTTCGTTGGTACCCTGCAACAACCAGGGCTTCGACCAGGGACTGTTTTTTCCCTGTGGACCTGAATAATCGGTAGCCTGTAAATTTTCAATAGCCATGGTTGAATTGGCAGCGTTGAAGTTCAGTTCATCATCGCCATAGATAAATCGAACGGGTAGCACATCGCGATAGGCCGCCTGCCCGGTTTGAAATTCAGGAAAACCTGTTCTTCTGTAGTCGAACCATGCTTCGGTGGCGGCTGTCCATCCTGAAATCCATTTTTGTGTCATAATCTGCTCCAGGGTGCCATTGTAAGCCACGCCAGGTTCGGCAACGTAGGTTGCGAACTGATCACCTACGCCCCAGCTTTCCAGCGAAGCTTCTACCCCCTGATTATACCAGGTGGCCGCATCACCAACCGACCAGCCTTTCAGCGCAGCTTCGGCAAAAATGAAACTTACTTCCGAATAGGTTAACAACCTGGCTTTCAGATAGTCATTGGCACGTTCTCTGAAAATTTCTCCCAGCTGTGACACATGTTGATTCTGTAACGATTGTGCCGAATTAGGATTACCGTTGTACACACCGGTGGAGGGCAATTGCACTGGCGTACCCACATAGGTGTTGGTGTCGTAGGTAATCATGTTCGGATTAAAATGACGGGTATACACATTACCGGCAGCAATTTTATCCACAAACTCATTATCATTATAGGAAGTAACTCCTTCCAGAATTGCACCGTTTTCGCGAATAAACTCATCTTTTTCTACGGATAAGGTAGGATCAGCCACCCAACGAACGTGTACCGGATCAATCCAGACCGGCAACCGGGGGTCGTCATGGCTTCTCAGCTCATTCAGCAGGGGTTGTGCCATCCTGATGCGCAAAAAACTACTGCCATTGTCTACATCATAAGCCGAGGGCCATGAATCGTTGGAACTGCCGCCCAGGTAACTCATGGTGGCATTGTCATCAGTACTCTTCATATAAATACCAGAATTATAAACGGCCTCTATACCCGATTTTGCCATTTCAGGCATTTTATCCGATACCCGCATGTAGTAGCGCAGTAGCAATGAATTAGCAAACTTCTGCCATTTTTCAGCATCACCGCTATAATAAATATCATAGTTACTGTTCACTACCGATTCGTCGGCGGTACCCAGAATGCTGACGGCTTGTTTGAGGTTATCAATAATGCCTGTATATACTGCTTCCTGTGTATCAAAAGCGGGAAGCAGGTTTTCGTTCCCACCCAAATACCCTTTCAAAGAAGCAGCATAGGGGACATCACCATACAAATCGGCCATTAATCCGAAAACGTACGACTGAATGACCAAACCAATGCCCTGGTGGAAATCGTATCCTAGTTCTTCGGCCCTGCGCATCATAAATTCATTGTTGCGGAGGATATCGAAATAACCGGTCCAGTCGCGGGGTGTCCAGTCGTAACTGTTGTGTGCCGTATTCCAGGCATCCAGTTGGGTATGTTGTACCACGCCGGCCACATCGCCATAACCCAGGCTTACATATTGCTTGCCCAATGAGCTCATGATTTCAGGCAGCATCAGATTCGGGTTGGAGGTGGAAGGATCAATCCCGTTGGGATTTTTATTGATCTCGTTCAGTTTATCTTCACAGGATGCCATTACAACGATGACAGCTATGAAGCATAGGGATAGTATTTTATAAAACATTTTCATATCTGAAATTTTATGGGATCTCTTAAAAATTAAAATTTAATTTGAAACCTACCGGAATGGTCCAGGGCATTACGTTCTGTCGCTCTATACCCTGCCGGAACATATTCACCGTATTGCC
>JBGTIS010000029.1:0-12537 GCA_041745535.1 Cyclobacteriaceae bacterium
ATACGCGTATAACAACGGTATTACCGTATTGATAAGTACATTATCGGTACTAGATTTGCCCAAACCTGATATTTTACCGCTTCCATTTTGTTTGCCGAACTGATAATGCGTTTGCCAATATGTAGACTGCTCAATTTTTAAAAGCTGGGTAAGTTGTTCATAATTAGTGGAATCTCTGAATAAGGAAAATAAATTTTCATGAGACACTACAAACTTTGCCAGTTGGGCGATGCGAATGGTAGGAAACCCAGGGGGACGCATGCGCATAAATTTCCATTGGTGCCTATTTAATGGGCTTTTTTCCAGTCTGTATTTTTTTTTCAGAAAGGAATATTCATTTTTTAATTCCAGAAAATAGGAATCATTTTCTTCCTCCTGAAGGAAGCCTGCCTGACCGAAAAGCAGGGCCTCCACTTGCATTATTTGAGAACGATGTTTAGTCAAAAAACGCGAAGGCATTGCTTGTCCCAATAGTAAAAATGGCTCGGCATTGAGTTTAAAGCCAAAGTTTTTACATAATAACTGAAAGGTTGTTTCTTCCCAGTTTCCATTATTTCGGTGTAGCAATTCCCGCACAAACAAAGCTTTGGTATGAAGCCTGTGCATGGCCGAACTTTCTATCATATTCAGAAATGAAATAGGTTTGGCGTTTTTTATCAAATTCGCGCATGGAATTGGATTTCCAAATTTTCCCGAAATAAGGTCTGCATACCGATTTATCAAATCCTCACCGATTTTGTCTTTTAATGTCAGGGTTGGAATTAAGGTTTGATCGGAACGAAAAGTAGGCTGGTCATGTTCCCACACAACATGTAAAATCACTTTATTATAAGCCGGATCAGCTTCGTGTTGATGCCTTTCCCAGTCAGAGGATTTTACATGAATTTCTACCGAACCATGCCATTGTACGGCATCGATTTCTACCGAAGCATTGAAAAAGTCGGGTCCGGCATTGCTATTTAGAATTCCCTGTTTGGTTATATGCAAACTTTGTCCGTCTGCGGTACGAAGCCCCGATTTATTGAAATACTGAAATTGCCAGATAAAATGAAGAAAGGATTCCTGCACAACCTATAAAATTAAAAAATCGGGATATAGATTTCGGTTCATTAATCCCTGGTTTAAAAGTTACCCGTAACAATATCGGGCAGTCGTACTTAATCCTAACAAAAACAATGCAGTTTCAGATTTTTATTTTGACTTAATCACAAAAGTGATTTTACCGGTAGAAGTAGGAGCAGGTCGGATGTTATCGGAGGTTTTGCTGAATGAAAGTTGTTCAACCGCTTCCCGGTAAATTTTTTCAACCCGGGGGCTTACTGTTTTCTCCAGGGTTTTTACATTGATAATATATCCTTCCTCATCAATAGTAATTTGAAAAACGATAATTCCGTTTTCGCTGGTAGGGTCGTTAGGTTTAGGATCAAAATCTAATTTCCAACCTGTCATTTCCAATGAAGTACCTTCCGCTTTTCCTTTGGCTCCATACATAGCCCTTTCGTCTATTTTGCCTTCCTCTTTGCCTTTGTCGCCAGGTTTGTTGGTATCATCTCCCTGGTTGGCCAAGGGGTACTCGCTTCTTTTGTCTATTTCCTTAGCCTCATTTTGTGTTACCGGAGTTTTTTTCTCAACGGCAGGTTGTTTCACTGGTGGGGTTGGTGTTTTTTCTTTTTGTTCAACCACACTTTCCTGGGGCTGGGTAACTTTGGCGGCTTCTTCTTTAATTACTTCTTCCTGAACCTCCTCAACCTTTTCTTCTTCAGGTTCTGGTTCTTTTACCTCATTTTTAATAGGAGGCGTAGGAGTTACCTTTTTGGTAGGCACGGGTTGGGGAGTTTGTCCGGAACCTGTGTTATCGGTTCCAAAATTTAATTCAATACCATATTCCGGTAGGGGAGGATTGGGTTCACGCCATGCCAGTAAAAAGAAAAATAGCAAGGCCACACATACATGCACCCCAAAGGAAATGATTAATCCTACCTTTCTGTATTTTCTTTCGTCCTGATCCATCACATTAATTTTCAGGTTTGGTGGCTATGGATACCTTAGCATTCAGCGAAGTAGCAATACCGGCTACTTTTACCAGATATTCTACCGGAACCGATTCATCTACATGCAGTACCACTACGCCTTCTTTTTCTTTTAGTTCACGTGATAGTACCCCTTCAAGTTCAGAAAATGGAATTTTTTTATCGTTTACATAGTAATTTAAGTTAGGCGTGATGGTAACACTTACTTTTTGTAAAACGATATTGGAACTTTTGCTGGAGGGTAGATTAACCGGCAAACCCGATGGCGTGACAAAAGAAGCCGTTAACATAAAAAAAATCAATAACAGAAAAATAATATCTGTCATGGATGAAAAGTTGAAGGATGAATCAACTTTAAGGTTAGTTTTTAAGTCCATAATCAAAAATAGTTAATGATCGGTAGCTATCTGGGTTCCTGCAGTAGGTCAATAAACTCAATAGAAGTATATTCCATCTGATGAACCACTTTTTGTACCCTGGTAATCAGGTAGTTGTAACCCAGGTAAGCCAAAATGCCTACAATAAGTCCTGCCGCTGTGGTGATCATGGCCTCATAAATACCTGTTGAAAGTAGTTTAGGGCTTACTGATCCTTCTTCCTGGGCAATGGCGATAAACGCCTGTATCATACCGGTTACGGTTCCCAAAAAACCAATCATAGGCGCGGCGCCAGAAATGGTAGCCAGCAGCGAAAGGTTTTTTTCAAGTCTGTAAATTTCTATTTTCCCTAAATTCTCAATAGCTGCTTCAATAGATTTGAGCGGACTGCCAATGCGGGATATTCCTTTTTCAATCATGCGGGCTACCGGCGACTCGGTTTGGGAACAAATCATGCGTGCTGCGCTAATATCGCCACCCAATACCATATTCCTGATCTTTTCAGTGAACTGGGCCGGTATACTGGATGCTTTTCTTATGATAAATACTCTTTCAAAAAAAATATAAACCGCGATAAAGGAAAGCACAATAAGCGGAAGCATCATGAACCCTCCTTTTAAGGCCAGATCCCAGATAGACAAGGTTTCAGAAGTATTGGTTAATGCGGTGGTATCTACTGCATCGGTGGTAATTTGAAACAAGAACATAATAATGCTGGTGAATAAAAAAATTAAATTATTAGAATGCTAACCCCATGAAAGGGTTACTATTGGTGTAAAAATAAAAAAGAAGCACAGAAACGGACTTAAACTTCCTTTCTATCTTCCATTTACAAGGATGTAGTTCACAACAATACATCCGATGTATGCCAGTTGGATCAATACTTTAATACCCAGGTTTCCGGTCCAAATGTGCTTCTGTACTGGTCTACATTTGCCAGGGCTTCCTGAAAGCTTGAATAATGCGCGATGGCAACTCTGTGCAAAAGTGAAGTTTTCCCAAAAGGTTCGATAATTACCGAACCTTTACCACCTGCTATTAGCTTATTGCTGAAATCTCGTGCCAAGTCTTCATCTACAAAACTCCCAACTATGATATAGGAACGTCCGGTACGGGTAGAAATTGTTGTTATTTCAGAATAGGTATTGGTAGGAACAGGTTCAGCCAGAGCCGGTTCCACCTCCTCTACCACTTCTGGCTCTTTTACAGGTTGGGCAGGTTCTTTTACCATATTGGACACCGGAGTTTTAGGAGGTTTACTATCGTGAAAACCAACAAAATAGACAATGGCTCCAATAATTCCTAGAAACAGCACAAGCAGCGAAATAGTTAACCAGATTTTCTTCTTGTTATCGTCAGCTTGTTCGTCGGGAAAATGATGGGTTTCGAATGGAGAAGTACCCAGGTTTTCTCTGTCAATGGGGTCATATGAAACCTCAGGAATCCCAAATTCATCGTCGTTATTCTCAAATGGGTGTTCTTGTTCTTTATCTGACATATTAAAAGATTATATTAGACTAATTTATCCGATCAAAAGTGCAAGTTAAGTGCTTAAAATTTTGATAATCAACTTTTTAACCTATTATTACTGAATATTCCTTACACTGTTGGTTTATAAGTGATTAATAATCAAACTTTTACTAAAAAAATAATAGTAATTGGATTAAAAACTATAGGTTAGTCCTCCAATAGCCATAAAACCTCTGGAAGGATAGTTCATATATCGTTCATATTCAGTGGCAAAGATATTTTTTAAATGCAGAAACGCGGAAAATTTTTCAGAAAATAAGTAATCTATCTTGAAACTCAGATCTTTTATCGCATCCAACTCTCTTTCTCGGTTGCTCGCTAAATTTATTCCTTTTATGCCGCCCAACAGATAAAAATCGGCGGTGAACATTAATTTGTCATAAAGATTATAGGTACTCAGCAGGCTAAGCTTGGTAGAGGGTTTGTGCCAGGGTGCTGCTATTTCGTCGGTCTTATAATGGAAATAATCGAACCTGGCTAATGTTTTAAAATTATGCTGAATACTTACGCTGATTTCGCCAAAAAAATTAGTTAGAAACGTATTTCCATGGTCATACAAAATTGTAAACCTGGTGGAGTCAAATCTGCTATTCGCATAAAAATACATATTTTTATAATTTGCCAGCGAAAAACCGGCATGATAGCCAAAGGTATTACTTATTCTGCCTTCCAATCCACCTGTAATATCAATGTTTTTATTGGTATGCAGCAGCGGAACATTGGGTTCAAGGTATGGGTTTTCGTTAATAAAGCCTAACAATGATGTTCTTTCCACATCACCATCAACACCTGCATACAGGTACAGGGTAGGGGTAAAATGATATTTGGCTATCGCATATGGGTAAACGTGTAATTTGCCAGCATTAGCGGCCGTATCGTTTTCGTGTACAAAATTAAAACCTATGTTGAAATCGAAAAGCATATTATTTCCAATTTCAGTTCTTAACCTGTAATAGGGTGTTAACCGGAACAGGTTACGCTTCGTAGTTTCTATTTCCTCAGCAGTTTCGCCATCTTTGCGTGTGGTCAGATACAGGCCGCTGATAAGGTGAATGGAATTAACCTCGTTCAGGGAAAAACTGCTTTGTAAATTTAAGGCTGTTTGGTTCTCTCTGGCATTGTAATGGTCCATTAAACCTGTAAAACCTGCCTGGAGGTTGTATTTGAAGATAGATTCCGCCTTATTTTTTTCAATACCACCTTTTACTTCAAAAATATTAAATATTTGTTTGATGTCATCCTTATTAATTTCCTGGTCGGGCGCATACCCATAAAAGTGATACCGGTTTCGCTGGTAACCCAAACTGGCACTAAAGGTATGATTCTTGGCAAATTGCTTGGCACTCAGGTCTATGCCGCTTTCGCTGGAGCCTGAGTTAGCTTTATCAACCGGACCATTCAGCGAACCCAGATGCCTTACATGAATTTCATGGGCAAATTTATCATTCAGGGTATTGTTAAAATAACCTTCCAGGTAGGTAGTAAAGTAATTGCCAATGCCTGCTTTTACATAATTACCATATAACTTGCCTAAAGTAGGATCCTTAATTTTTAGTACCCGTACCTGCGGCTGTATCGGTGTAAGCGATGGGGTGAGTACCTCAAAATTGTAATTTAATTCTGTGGAAACCGTTTTTACAGGTAAGGGAGGAATTCGTTCGAAATTTCGACTGGCCTGCGGTAGTTCAATTTCTCTGTCTTTTTCAATAATTACTTGCGCGTCTTCTATGTCGCCTTCGCCTTCTTCCCACTGTTCCTGGGCTTTTGCCGAAAAAACCAGCAGGAAGCTAAATAGCGAATAAAAGAATATTTTTAGCCAATCAAATTTCATAAATAAATGTAAATGGGTTAATCAATCGGATAACCGAAAAAGTAGTATTCCTAATTCTGTATGGTATTAACGAAGTCGGAAACCGGTTCGTACAGCGTTCATTTTTTCATAATGAAATGGGTTCAAAAGTAGTAAAAGCATTATCGGGTACTTTCCCCAATACTTTTATATCGGTAATTTCACGTTGTCCCCGATTGCCTGAAAGCATGATGCTACCAAATTTTTTGTAGTCGGTCCAAGGCGTTACAAAGTTAGGCGTATCCGATCGCGCTTCTTTAAAGTAAGCCCACTGTTCCACCATATGGTTTTTTTTGTCGACATATACTTTATATTTATTATCGGGCGTAAAGCCAACTTCTTTAAACTTGAGTTCCAACACATCAGCTTCGTTGCCATTTTGCATGGTATCGTCACCTAAATAACTAAGGGTTACCCCGCTATCTTTCAATTTAAATGGCATAACCAGCCAGTAACTATCATTAATCCAGTAACCCTTGCCCTGTCGCACCAGGGAATTAAGAGAATCAGGGTCGGTAATTTCCTGCCCATCCATCATAACTTTGCCAACATCGTTTTTAATATTAATCAGATACACATTGCTGTCGTTAGGCGTTGATATGCGTACGTCGCCGGTAGTTTTATCCCAAAGCAATTTTCTCGCTCCGAAAAAATTCCAGGCGATGTACCGGGTAGTATCCCAGGCTTTGCGCCCGCCCATGGCGGCCATTACCTCATCGGCTAACCGGATGGCCACCGAATCCGATGCCTGCATATCAAAACCTTCTGCCGCCGGGTTGGTATCTGTTTCGGTGTTCTCTGTATCCTGCCGCATGCCTGGCTGACATGCGTAGATGTTTAACAATAAGGAGAAAATAATAAAAGGGAATAGTAATCTTGAAATTGTAAAGTTTAACCGCAAAAAAGTATTTTGCGGGAAGGAGATACCCGAAAAATTAAACGGTTCCTCTGAAGTGTGCCATGGCTTTTTCACTACAAGTATAGATTTAGGTTGATAATTGTAAAGTTAATCAATCAGCGACAAAGTGAAAGAAATTTTGTTATTTCCGCCTGTTTTCAATCTAATTTATTAATTCATAAAACTTTTTTGGTACTGTAAATATCAATATACCCGATCTCAATTTGTAAGATATTCGGCAATTTATCAATAATAATCAAAATGACATATCTTCAGAGGGCGTTTTACCAATTTTTTCATCCCTTAAAGATTTGGGGCTAACCTGTTGGCTGGCCTGAAAAATTACATAAATACTTCATTTCGCTAGTGTGCGCAATACTTACCTATATATATATTTAATATAATTTATTATTAATATAATAATATAAATATTTCTTAATTTATACGTGAATCCTATGCGATTCCTAAATTATTTTATTCTTATTTTTTTATTACATCATTAAACAAGTAAAACCACCGACACTAATATTCTTTTTTCAGAAGAATGTTACGCTATTCTCATGGCTTGTGAAACAGAGTTTATAAAGGCTGAAAGGGTTCATAAATTGTTCTTCTATTCATTTTTTAGTTGAGGAAGACCAGTTTAAATTCTTTTTGTTATGATGAAGTCATTTTTTATTATAGTTGTTTTTTTAGTTTTGTTTTATAGCGATTCAGAGGCTGTCACTATGGAATGGTATGCCGGTGAAGTTGTGCTGTGTAATAACCAAATATTGCAGGGCGATTTAAACTATGATTACAGGAATGAAATTATTCAATGCAGGCAGGATGGAAAAATTAAGGCCTATTCTACGCATGGCGTCAATTCATTTTCCTACCTGAACACCGACACCCATACCATCCACCGATTTGTAGCCATTTCAGAAAAAAACTTTGAGAATTACAGAAGGAAAGCTTTTTACGAAATTGTATTAGAAGGAGACGTGTATTTGTTAAGAAAACGAAACAAGGCTCTGGAGCCATTGCGAAAAGGTGTCAGTTCAGATTTGCTTAGTTTGCGCACACAGATCCTTTGCTTCGATTACTTTGTTTATCAGCAAGGTAAAATTACATCTTTGAATAAATTTAAGAAAAAAGTATTGCCAATTTTATACGACAACACAAAATTTGACAAGAAGATAAGCGCGTATATTGAAAAAAGAAATTTAAAACTTTATTACCTGGTTGACCAAATATTTCTGATCGGGTATTACAACCAGTTAAAATTTACCGAAGAAACCGCGATCAAGAAAACCCTTACTTTAAATTAAAAAATTTGCCATACATATACACAAATCAGTGTGCTGGTAACGGTACACTGATTTTTTTTACTGCTACTTTCCTTTTACCGTTCTATAGTTTTATTTAAAATATATTTTGAATAAAAGTTGGTCTAAAAACTTTTTTATAATGATACAAGGCTGAAATTTGCTTAGTTTCCCTTGTGCGATTGGTCGATCGCATAGGATTCAACAAGGGTTGAGCCATCAGTAAAAGGCAAAATCCTTCCGCGAAATTTATTAACGGATGTCTATTCAATCGATATTACAGCAATATTGGGGTTATCAGGCGTTTCGCCCGCAACAGCAGGAAATTATTGAGTCGGTGCTGGCGGGTCATGATACGCTGGCACTATTGCCTACCGGTGGGGGGAAATCTATTTGTTTTCAGGTACCCGCCATGGCCAGGGAAGGCATTTGCATTGTTATATCGCCGTTAATCGCGCTGATGAAGGACCAGGTAGAGCAACTTCAGCGGAGGGGTATCCCGGCAGTGGCCATTTATTCGGGAATGACCCGTGCAGAAATTGATATGAGCCTTGATAACTGCGTGTATGGCGGTATTAAGTTTCTGTATATTTCTCCGGAAAGGCTAAAAACAGAAATACTGATAGAAAGGGTAAAAAGAATGCGGGTAAACCTGTTGGCTGTGGACGAAGCCCATTGTATTTCACAGTGGGGTTACGATTTCCGCCCTGCTTACCTTGAAATCGCGCAATTCAGAAAAGTGATTCCGGATGCTAACGTAATTGCCCTTACGGCTACAGCCACCAAACCGGTCCAACAGGATATTCAGGACAATCTGGAATTTAAATCGCCCAAGCATTTTCAGAAAAGTTTTGCCAGACCAAACTTATCCTATTCTGTTTTTTATGAAGATGATAAAGAAAGAAAACTCCAGGAAATACTGCAAAAAGTAAACGGCTCGGCTATTGTATATGTAAGGAGCCGTAAAAAGACACAATTGCTGGCCAAGTATCTGTATGGACATGGCTTTAGTGCTACTTTTTACCATGCTGGCCTCACCAATCAGGAGCGAGAAGAACGGCAAAGTAACTGGATTAACGGAAAAACCCGTGTAATGGTATCTACCAATGCTTTTGGAATGGGTATTGACAAGCCCGACGTCCGGGTAGTGGTGCACATGGATGTACCCGAAACCCTCGAAGCGTATTATCAGGAAGCGGGGCGGGCAGGTCGTGATGAAAAAAAGGCTTATGCGGTGCTTTTGTATCTGGGCAATGATCTTTCTGAACTTCAACGAAGGCTTTCGTTTTCATTTCCAACCATTGAAACCTTAAAACGGGTATATCAGTGCCTGGCTAATTATTATAAAATAGCGGTGGGCAGCAGTTCATTAGCCAGTTACGATTTTGACCTGGATAATTTTGTGAAAACATTTCAGCTGCAACCCACCGAAACATATTATGCGTTGAAACGGCTGGAGGAAGAAAGTTTAATCCAGCTCAATGAAGACTTTTATCATCCTTCCAAAGTATTTATAAAACTCGGCAATACGGAGCTTTATAAGTTTCAGGTAGCCAATGCGCACCTCGATATACTGATCAAATCAATACTACGGTTGTACGGTGGAGAACTTTTCTCAAATTTTATCGCGATTTCAGAAAGCAAACTGGCTACTTTGCTCAGCACTTCAGTAAACGATGTGATGCGCCAACTGAAAGCCCTGCATAAAATGGAGGTAGTGGATTACGACCAACAAAAAGACATTCCCCAGATTACCTTTTTACAGCCCAGGCATGATGCCGCGAAAATCCCATTCGACAGAAAAAAAATGGATGAGCGATTTAAAATTCATTCAGAAAAAATTAAGGCCGTTTCAGCGTATGCTACCAGTAATAATTTATGCCGTACCCGGCATTTTCAGGAATATTTCGGGGAGAAGGCTTATGACGATTGCGGGGTATGTGATACATGCCTGAATAAGAAAAAAACAGATAAATCAGAACTACTGGCCTATCCGGTTCAAGCACTGAAAATTTATTACCCACAAATAATGGAGAACCTGCAAAAACAACCCGCTACCTTAACTAAGTTAAAGCAGGTATTGCAGCCAGAAAAGGAACAGGAATTTGTAGAAATTGTTAAATACCTGTTAGAGAATAAAGAGCTGGCCTATGACAATCAGGGCAGGCTTTATAAGAAGTAAACTGAAAAGAGAAAAATGGCTCCGGAAAATTTTCTGAGGAGCCATTTTCAATTAGCAGTCAACGAGAGATTTAGGTAGTTTTAAATCGCAAAGGCATCACTAATATCTATCAACTCCAAATATGGTTTCAGACATTTGGTAGTGGTAAAAGGTATTATATTCGAAACAGAGTTGTTATTCATATCAAACCAGATTTCGGCAAAGAATTTTCCGGTAAAATATAAAAAGACTTTCCTTCCCGCGAAATATCGACTGCAAAGCAAAGTACCATTTCCCAGAACATATTGCGTTCTTTTTTCCAGGGTCAGTTTGTGAAAAGCATATAAATCATCCATAATTTCTTCTATTTATCTGCAAAATAGTACATGTGTAGGAAAAAAACCAGTTTTTATACATTTTTTATTTAGCCTATTATAAAAATTTTCACATTTTTTATAGTTTGAAGTCTTAAATTATGGAAATAATAATATTTGTTTATCTTATTGTGAAAAATAAGATTATTTAATACAGCCTGTTTATATTCCATAAACCCTGAAAACAATGAGAGGTTCAGACTAAAGTTACTGCTATTTTACTAAATTCTTACTTTTTTTACAATTTTCTGTGGCGCGGAATCCTTAAAACTTACTAAAAATCCGATTAGCAAAGCCAATATAAAGGATGGGAGCAGTTCGGCCACCAAATTAAAATACACACCTACAGAGGGAATGGCTGGTACTAGAAATTTAAATACAGGAACGCCCACAAAACCGGTTACCATGGCGGCGATAGCGCCTTTCTCAGTAAATTTTTTCCAAAACAGGGAAAGAATAATTACGGGACAAAAAGTAGCCGCGATGCCCGACCACCCAAATATTACAAACCAGAAAATGGTGCGGGTAGGAGAGAACACAGCCACCAGGATGGCTATGGTTAAAGCCAGAAACGACATCAAAAAGGTTACTCCCTGCGAAATTCGCGTTAGCTTTTTATCTGAAATATCTGGATTAAAGATTTGCTGATAAAAATCGCGGGTAATGGCTGAAGATGCTACCACCAAAAGAGAATCGATGGTTGACATAATAGCGGAAAGTACTGCCGAGATATAAAAGCCCGCCACGGCTACTGGCATTACCTCATCTACCAGCATAATTAAAACGTTTTGCCCACCATTACCCAGTATGGCTACCGGATCGTCGCCTGCTGAGGTGAATATAAACCTTCCTAAAATACCAATGGTTACGGCGGAGG
This sequence comes from Cyclobacteriaceae bacterium, assembly GCA_041745535.1. GTDB lineage: Bacteria > Bacteroidota > Bacteroidia > Cytophagales > Cyclobacteriaceae > JBGTIS01. The sequence goes on from JBGTIS010000029.1 coordinate 11,404, forward strand.
TATTCATAAAGAAGGTGAGCACCACCGAAACCCACTTCCCTTTGTTAATAGACGCCTCACTTTTCATTGACATAAACCTTACAAAAAGTTGGGGTGATCCTAAAAAGCCAAGTCCTATCATTACAAATCCGGTGATACGGGAAAAGTTCTCTAAACTAAAGCCAGAGCGACCCCAGATGTTCAATAATCCGGGATCGGTTTCACGCAGTTGTAAAAAAATGGTATCCGGATTTTCAATAGTTAAAACGGTTACTATGGGCAATACTACCAATCCCAGCAGCATAATTAATCCCTGAAAAACATCGGACCAGGCGACAGCCAGAAAACCACCAAACGACATATATACCACCACAATTAAGAATCCGACTACCGCCCCGGCAAAATAATTCCAGTTCAAAAACGATTCAAAAGCTGTACCGGTAGCGTCTATCTGGGCCGATACATATATAATTACAAACAGGGAAAGGGCTGTGGCGGAAATAACCCGAAGCGCCTGACCGTTGGCATGAAAGCGGCTTACCAGGTAATCGGGAATGGTGATGGAGTTGTATTGGTCGGTTAACCGCTTAAAAGGTTTTGCCATCACAAACCAGGCAATGGTTTCTCCCAGTAAAGTGCCCGCCACCACCCAATAAGCAGATATCCCAAAAATGCTGCCCATTCCGGTAAGGCCCAAAAGCGCCCATGCCGAAGATCCGGTTGCTCTGGAGGAAAAGGCGGCTACCCAATATCCGAGATTTTTGCCACCTACAAAGTAATCTTTAATATTATTAACCTTCCTGGCCGCCAGTATGCCAATAAGAAAAAGCACAAGAAAATAAAGGCCCAGAATACTATATTTTGCCATCATAATGTTTCAGATTGAAAACTGTTGTATTGTAGGTCAACTGCTCATAAAACCTGGTAGTCGCGATTTATCCGGGCTTGTCTCTTTTGTAAAAAATGTAATCGGAAGTAGGGGGTGTAATGTTATTTTGCCGTAAAAGTAAAGCTATCTGTGCCCTATGGTGGGTTGAATGGTTAATAATTTGCATAAAAATATCACGCGTCAGATTCTGGAAAGGCTCACCTTTACTAGTGTTATAGGTAATGGTTTTTTCCAGGTCTGCCTGGCTTGTTACCGAAAGCAGTTGG
>JBGTIS010000030.1:0-74401 GCA_041745535.1 Cyclobacteriaceae bacterium
ATGACTTGAATAATTTCGCCGAAACACATGCCAACGAAATCCTATCAATTTATTACCATACTGATTTTCCAGGAGACGATCCTTTCAACAAAAAAAATAGCGCTGATCCCAGTGCGCGTTCGCTTTATTATGGTATTGTTGAGGCTCCCATTACAGTAATGAATGGCATAACTGATGGTCCTGATATTTCTGATTGGCTGGAGACGAGGTTTCGTAAAAATGTACTGGAAGAATCTCTTTTTAGTATCAACATTAGCTTTAATGACGACCCTGAAGTGTTATTGAATATTGAAGCTACCATAACAGCAAATGTTGACCTGGAGGCTAATGTAATTACTCATATAGCTATTGTGGAGGAAGAAGTTACCATGGATGGAAAAAAATATTATAATGTATTAAGAAGAATGTTACCTACTGCAGCAGGGACTGAGCTTTCTCAGCATGTTTGGAAAAAAGGTAACGCGAAGAAAATAAAACAGTCATGGAATGTTGAAAATTTAGAGGATACCTCTAAGGTAAGGGTTATTGTATTTTTGCAGGACAAAACCACCAAAGAAGTGTATCAGGCAGCTTACGCAAAACCTTCTTATACCCCCCCCATTGTAACCGGCATACCCGAATGGCCGGGCCAAACAGAAGAGAAAGCTGTACCCAAGCCCTTTGTTTATCCAAACCCAACTCATACAGGCGCAACTGTTGTGCTTGCTTCTTCAGGAAATTACAATTGGAATGTGCTTGATAAATTGGGAAGAATGGTTTCAGCAGGAAATATCCTAAATAGTAATAAAATACTTCTGAATACCAGCCATCTTGCAGCCGGCCTGTACGTGGTTCATATAAAAGACATGCAGGGTAATATCTTTCCTGTACGGCTTTCTGTGGTACACTAAAATTATCTGATTTCAGGTTTTCCGGTAGGGTTGGCAATATCGCTTAGGCAGGCATTAACTTTTTATTTAATTCATACAAAAACATAAGATAAATTGTAGCTTTGCGGCGCAACCTTCCGTATAAGTAAGTCCAGCGGCTTGCAAGATTTTGAGATGACTGAATACGAACTTTATACCCTTCCTAATGGCATCCGAATTGCTCACAAACAAGTTTCTCACACCCGAATAGTCCACTGCGGGTTTATTCTGGATGTAGGAAGCAGAGATGAGAAATCGGATCAGCATGGAATAGCCCATTTCTGGGAACATATGGCTTTTAAAGGCACAAAAAAAAGAAAAGCCTTTCATATACTGAATAAACTTGATTCGGTAGGGGGAGAATTGAACGCTTACACCACCAAGGAAAAAATATGCTTTTATGCCTCGGTGCTTGATACACATTTTAATAGCGCCTTTGAATTACTGGCCGATATTACCTTTGATTCTGTTTTTCCTGAAAAGCAAATAGAAAGAGAGCGTAATGTGATTCTGGAAGAAATGTCTATGTATTTTGATGCGCCTGAAGATGCCATCCAGGATGAGTTTGATAGTGTTGTCTTTTACGACCATCCGCTGGGACGAAATATCCTGGGCACCAGTGATAGCATCCGTGCCTTTCACCGTGAAGATTTTAAGCAGTTTATCCGGGAAAATCTGGATACTGAAAAACTCATTTTTTCCTGTGTGGGTAATTTGCCCATGAAAAAAGTAGTAAAACAGGCTGAAAAGTTTCTCTTGGACATACCTACACTGAACGCTCAGCGCGACCGGTTACCTTTTTCCGGCTATAGGGCCAATAATAAAATTATACAGCGAAATCTTACGCAGGCACAATGTGCCATTGGCCGTAATGCATATTCGCTGTACGACGACCGGCAACTACCTTTCCTGATGCTTACCAATATTTTGGGTGGCCCGGCCATGAACTCACGCTTAAATCTTGTATTGCGTGAAAAATACGGCTTGGTATATGCTATTGAGGCTGAATATAATGCCTATACCGATACTGGTTTGTTTGGAATTTATTTTGGAACCGATCCTAAACAGCTCAATAGAAGTATCAGCCATGTGCGAAAAGAACTTAAAAAATTAAAATACACTCCGTTAGGTACAATTCAGTTACATAAAGCGAAAGAGCAATTAATGGGGCAGATTGCCATGAGTAGCGAGAATAATCAGGGTTTAATGCTGATTATGGCCAAAAGCCTGCTCGATTCTAAAGAAATGGAAAGCCTGGACTCAATCTATAAAAAAATAAGCAAGGTTACAGCGACGGATCTTCAGGAAATTTCCAACCATATGTTTGATGAAAGTGAATTGAGTGTCCTGACTTATGTTCCTGAAAGTTAACTGCCCGCATAACTTTAGTAGGAAGCAGGCTGCAATACCCGATCTATAATCTGAATTACCCCATTGTCAGCCTTAATGTTCTGTTTTACCACATGCGCGTTATTGATGGTTATGCCATGTTCCGATTCATTTACTGCCAAATCTGTACCTTGCGCTGTAGTAATATTTTCTATCCGCTGAAGTGAATCCGTCCAGATTTCGCCTGCAACGATATGATATTTTATTAAATTGCTCAGCTTCGCCTTATTCTTAGGTTTTAATAATTCATTAAAAGTCTCTTCCGAAAACAATTCAAAAGCTTCATCGGTTGGGGCGAATAAGGTATAGGGCCCGTCTTGGGCGAGCATGTGATTTAATCCTACTTTCTGAATAATTGAGGTAAATTTATGAAACGATCCTGAAGAAACGGCAACCCCGATAATAGATCCCGCATATATGCTGTCAGTACCCGCGTTTTGGACTGACTGTGAATTAATTTCAATTTCCTGTGTATTGCTTAAGCTGCGACAACCATAAAAAGTAAAACATAAAATAACATACATACAAACAAAAAACCTCATTCTTCCTCCTTGTTTTTCCTGAATTTTTTCTCGGCTTTTTCCCGATTGAACATGTACAAATAGCCCAGTGTAATTACAGTTGATTGATTTTGCACGCTAACCGGTATGGGGTTCAGGTTTTTCTTTATTACACTGCCTATTCCAAAATTATAACCCCCTTCTAACTGAAACATACCAATTTTAGTAAGTATCTCCACGCCAATGCTTCCCCTTATTCCTGCATCCAGCTTATTATCGCGCGATTCATTGTAGCGAATGGTTAACTCATCTAAAGAAAAACTGCCTTCTTTTTTTTCATTGTATGAAAGCAAATAGTCTATAAAAAAGCCTGCGTTTATAAAATATCTCACGTTCTTATTGCCCAGATAAGCATGCCCCATCACCGGAATATCAATATAGTTCAGCGTTGTGGTAAACAGGTTAGTAACCGTATCGATATCTTCAACCCAGCCTTTTTGCGAATAATTAACCTCCATTTGCAAGCCGAAATTTTTCTCAGTTATGTATTGTACTATTATCCCCCCGGTATTTCCTATGGTAAAACCATCGTTTACTTCCTGTCGCCTGTCCAGGGTAGCATTATATACATATGAACCTGAGTAACCAAATTTTGCCCCTACACTGAACTGCGCAAGTGCTTCCTGGCACAAAAGCATTAGTAAACTTAAAACTCCCAGTCTGGTATACAAATTATAATTCCTTAATTTCATTAATTATTCCATTGGTACTGTAGGTGGTCAGATTTCCGTTTTTGTCATCATAAATCAGGTAAGCATCTAATGTTTTATTCTGTTTTAATATTTCAATAGATTTTCGCGGACCCAGTACCATAAAAGCCGTGGCAAAGCCATCGGCCGTCATACAATCATTGGCAAAAACAGAAACACTCAGCAAAGTATGTTCTACCGGATACCCGGTTTTTGGATTAATGGTGTGGGAATAGCGTTTGCCATTTTTCTCATAATAATTCCGGTAATTACCGGAAGTAGCCAAAGCACGATTTTTTAAAGCCACCGTAGCAGCCAATTTTCCTTCCTGTACAGGATTATCGATACCGATTCTCCAGGCTTCTTCGTTTTTGTTCAAGCCTGCACAAACCACTTCACCGCCAATTTCCACCATTAGATTTTCTATTTTGTTACTCCGCAAATAGTTGGCTACTACATCTACCCCATAGCCTTTGGCAATCGCGCTAAAATTAAGCTGAACATGAGGTTTCATTTTCCAAACCAAACGGTTGTTAAAACGAATGTTGTTAAAACCAACCAACGCAAGCAAAGAGTCAACGGTTACACTATCGGGTAATTCACCTCCTTCTGGCCCAAAACCCCAGGAATTAACCAAAGGAGCCACTGTGGGATCAAAAGCACCATCGGTTTCTTTGTATATTTCCTCACTGCGCTTTAGTACCGGATAAAAGTAAGGCAACACAAGCTGTAAAGAATCGTTATTGTTGAACCAGGAAATTTCTGAGTCAGGCTGATAATGATTTACGGATTGGTTGAATACCTTCAGAAGTGAATCTATCTGAGGTTGAAAATTTCTGCTGGCTGCATCCAAATATTTGATATGATAGGTGGTTCCCATGGTTTGCCCTGATATACTAACCTCCGATAAGCTTTTTTTGGCAGTAAATTCCTTCCAGAATATAAAGGCAAACACAAATAATAAAATTAATGACCAAACTTTGCTTTTACTCATATCCCTCAATTTATCCGCAATTTAGAAATGATAACCTAATTACTTACTAATTTTGCTGCTACTTTATTATGTATAGTTCCACGTTTGATATTTACAAAAGTAGTTTTAAATCGTTAATTTAGTAGGCACTGAAATCGGACTGTTTTACACATTTTATAACCTAACCCAACTATGCGCGAAGATTATCTTAGTGGTGATGAGGAAAACCTAAGCCCTGCGGAAAAAGAAGTGGAAAAGGCACTTCGCCCTTTAACTTTTGGAGACTTTACCGGACAATTTAAAATTATTGACAACATCAAAGTTTTTGTAATGGCTGCCAAACAGCGTGGCGATCAGCTTGATCATGTACTGCTGCACGGTCCTCCCGGTCTGGGGAAAACCACTTTATCTCATATTATCGCCAATGAATTAAACGCGAATATTAAAGTAACTTCCGGCCCGGTTTTAGACAAACCCAGCGATCTGGCAGGCATTTTAACTAACCTGGAAGAAGGCAATGTTTTGTTCATTGACGAAATTCACCGGCTTAATCCTATCGTAGAAGAATATTTGTATTCGGCTATGGAAGATTACAAAATAGACATCATGCTTGATTCCGGCCCCAATGCCCGCACGGTTCAGATCAAACTGAGTCCGTTTACCCTTGTTGGTGCTACCACCCGTTCCGGTTTGCTTACTTCACCTTTGCGGGCCAGGTTTGGTATTACCGCTAGGCTTGAATATTATGATGCGCAGTTGCTGTCTGATATTGTAAAGCGATCGGCCACCATACTAAAAATTGAGATAGACGATGAAGCTGCTTTTGAAATTGCCCGCCGCAGCCGCGGAACCCCACGAATTGCCAATAATCTGCTCCGGCGCACTCGCGATTTTGCCCAGATTAAGGGCGATGGCATTATTACCCGGGAAATAGCTGAAATTTCATTAAAAGCACTAGACGTGGATGAAAATGGTTTGGACGATATGGATAACCGCATTCTTTCTACCATAATAGAAAAATTTAAAGGAGGCCCGGTGGGTCTTACTACCATTGCCACTGCCTGCGGAGAAGAAGCTGAAACTATTGAGGAAGTTTATGAGCCTTTTCTTATCAAAGAGGGCTATATAAAAAGAACCCCGCGGGGAAGAGAAGCAACGGAAATGGCCTATCGCCATCTGAACGTGGTTCCTTCTAACCGTACACGGGGCTTATTTGACTGAGTTGGCAGATGGATAGCTCGCAGTGAATATAAATTTTGATTTGTGAAAGAATTATAGAGATTGGAAATGAGCAAACTACCGCATCAGAAAGAAACCTATAGCCGCATTATTAAGCATACATCAAAAAACCTGGGTTTTGACTTTTGCGGAATAGCCAAAGCCGAATTTCTGGAAGAGGAAGCGCCCAGGCTTGAGCAATGGCTAAATAACCATATGCAAGGGCAAATGGGTTATATGGAAAATTACTTCGACAAACGGCTGGATCCTACCAAACTGGTAGAAGGCGCCCGCTCTGTTATCACTTTATTGTACAATTATTATCCGGAAGAAGATCTGGCAGATAATAATAATTACAAAATTTCCAAATATGCCTATGGCAAAGATTATCATGTTGTTATTAAAAATAAGCTAAAAGCTTTGCTGGAAACGCTCAGAGAAGAAATTGGATACATTCAGGGCAGGGCATTTGTAGATTCGGCGCCGGTAATGGAGCGGGCCTGGGCCAAAAAAAGTGGTGTGGGCTGGATTGGCAAAAATTCGCTGCTGCTCAACAAATACCAGGGCAGCTTTTTCTTCCTGGCTGAACTGATTATTGATCTGGACCTGGCATATGACGGGCCGGTTAACGACTACTGCGGCACCTGTACCCGCTGCATCGATGCCTGCCCCACTGATGCCATTGCCGAGCCTTATGTGGTGGATGCCAGCAAATGTATTTCTTATTTCACCATTGAACTGAAAGATGACATTCCGACTTCGTTCAAAAACACCTTTGAGAACTGGATTTTTGGTTGTGACATTTGCCAGGATGTATGCCCGTGGAACCGGCATTCCAAACCCCATCAGGAGCCTGATTTTATGCCAAATCCGGGGTTAAAGAATATGAAGAAAACGGATTGGGAGGAAATAACAGAAGAAGTTTTTCAACAGGTTTTTAAAAATTCTCCCCTTAAACGCACTAAATTTGATGGCTTGAAACGAAATATAAGTTTTGTTTCGAAATAAAAAAGCTACTGCTTTTCAGGGCAGTAGCTATATAATACATTAACTTTATTTTTTAACAATATTGCATAAAGCAATCATCCAGGATTTTGCCATACTGTTGACCAAATTTTGAATAAGACCAGTCTTGCAGGTTCCTGACATCATTTGGCGACAAAATGGCTAAAGCTTTGCGAAGCTCTTTTTTAAACAAATGCGAATCAAAGCTCACTTTCGTGAGAATTGTTTTAACATACTCTAATTTAGCATGAATGTAATTCATCATTTTAGGACGCATTGTTCTTGGGGTTTAAGTTGAAAAATTAATAAACCTTAGTAATGTTTAGTTTAAAGAGGAGTAATACTAAATGAAAAAATTTTGTGTTTCTAAATATAAGAAGTGAAACTTATTTTTGCAATACCTCTTTACAATTAACTATCGATTTTCTAATGTTATTATTATGGTACGATATTCCAATATATATATTGCCTCGCTTGTCTTTTTTGTTTTTGCTTTTGTGCAGGTAAACGCGCAGGATATAACCCTGGAGCTTGGGCGGAGCGACATTGGTATTAACGAAGAGTTTACCATTACCCTTACGGTACGAAACGATCGCCTTAGAAAGTATGGCGATTTTCCTGACATTTCAGGTTTTGAAAAGGCAGGTACTTCTTCATCTTCCTCTACTAATATTATTAACGGACAGGTTTCTTCAACCCAAAGCGTAACACAAACTTATTTACCTACCCGGCAGGGGACTTTTAAACTGCAGGCATTCCAGATGAACGTGAATGACAAACCGGTAAATTCACGCGGGGCAACCATTACGGTAGGCCCGGAGCGAAGCCAGTCCGCCGGCAGAAACTCCCCTAATAATCCTTTTTTTGATGACCCTTTTGATAATTTTTTTGGAAAACGAAATGAATCTCAGGAATTTGTTGATGTAAAGGAAGATGCTTTTCTGGCTTTAACCACCACCAAAGACGAAGTATATACCGGCGAAGGGTTTACTACTACCCTGGCTTTTTATGTAGCCGAAAATAATGAGGCGCCCTTACAGTTTTATGACCTGGGAAAACAGCTTACCGGCATATTAAAAGCCATTAAGCCTTCTAACTGCTGGGAAGAAAATTTCAATATTGAGAATATTAGTGGAAGGCCAGTCACCATCAACAGAAAAAACTATACCCAATACAAAATTTATCAGGCCACTTACTATCCCTTTAATCAGGATGCCATCCAGTTTCCCAGTATCTCACTGGATATGATTAAGTATAAAATTGCCAAGAATCCCTCTTTTTTTGGCAGAAACCGGAAAGAAGAATTCAAAAAATTTTACAGTCAGCCCAAAGTTGTTAAAGTAAAAGACTTACCGCCACATCCTTTAAAAGAAGCAGTTGCTGTGGGTAATTACAGGTTGAATGAAAAGCTTGATAACAGAGAACTGAAAACGGGCGAAAGCTTCGACTATACTTTTAGTGTGGAAGGCGAAGGCAATATTTCCGCTATAGAAAAACCTATGATCAAGCAGAATGATAACTTTGACATCTACGCCCCTGGTGTGCGACAAAATATTAACCGGCGAAATAACCGGGTAACAGGTTCCAAAGCTTTTTCTTATTACGCTGTTCCTAAAGAACCCGGAGATTATAACTTAGGAAATTATTTTCAATGGATTTATTTTAATCCGGAACAAAAAAAATACGATACTTTGGCTTCAGAAATCACAGTACACGTGACGGGAAAAAGCAAAAAGAACGAATCCATACAGGCCAGCGATATGGGGTCTTTTTACGACAGAATTGAATTTTCTGATAACCGTTTACAGGAATTAGGTACTGACAAAACTTTGCAACTGATTGCGAACATTCTGATTTTATCAGTACTTTTATTATCCGCGGTTATTGTTTTTAAAAAATAAGCTTTATCATTAATTTATTAAACTGCATGGGAAATACATTTGGAAACCGGTTTAAGATTCACACCTTTGGCGAGTCGCACGGAAAAGCTATTGGGGTAACCATTGATGGGTGTCCGGCCGGTATGGATATCGATGAGCCTTTTATACAGCAGGAACTGGACCGCCGCAAACCAGGACAATCGCATATTACCACCCAACGCCAGGAAAGCGATACCTTCCAAATTCTTTCAGGTGTATTTGAGGGAAAAACCACCGGAACACCCATTATGCTGCTGATTCCGAATGAAGACCAACGCAGTAAAGATTATTCGCACATTGCCGATAAATACAGGCCCTCCCATGCCGATTACACCTATCAGGAAAAGTATGGTATCCGCGATTACCGGGGCGGTGGTCGAAGTTCGGCCCGCGAAACAGCAGCCCGTGTAGCCGCCGGTGCTGTAGCCAAACTTTTTCTACAACCTAAAAACATCAACATTCACGCATATGTGTCGCAGGTAGGTAGCATGAAACTACAGAAAGATTACCAGGAACTGGACCTGTCGTTTGCTGAAGAAAATATCGTACGCTGCCCCGACCCCGAAATGGCCAAAAAAATGATTGCTTATATTGATGAAACACGCAAAAAGCGAGACACCATCGGTGGTATTGTGAGTTGCGTAATTACGGGTGTACCAGCCGGGCTGGGCGAACCTGTTTTTGATAAACTGCACGCCGAACTGGGAAAAGCGATGCTAAGCATAAATGCCGTAAAAGGCTTTGAATACGGGAGTGGTTTTGAAGGCATAAAGATGTATGGTTCAGCACACAATGACCTGTTTTATAATGAAGCAGGCCAAATTCATACAAAAACCAATCATTCCGGTGGGATACAGGGAGGTATTTCTAACGGTGAAGATATTTATTTCAATGTGGCTTTTAAACCGGTAGCCACCATTATGCAGGATCAGGAAAGTGTGAACCAAACGGGTGAAGCAGCGGTTGTATCCGGTAAAGGCAGGCACGACCCCTGTGTCGTTCCCCGCGCTGTACCCATTGTAGAAGCTATGGCTGCACTGGTAATTGCTGATTTTTATCTGTTAAATAAAACCACAAAATTTTAGTAGTGCAGAAATAGCTGTAAACCACCAGCGCTCCAACCAGACAATTCATGAAAAAACTACCGCTGCATACACAAATTCTTATCGGATTAGTATTAGGTTTAGTATTTGGCATTGCCAGTATTCAGTTTGGCTGGTCACCTGATTTTACCACTAATTTTATCAAGCCCTTCGGTACCATTTTCGTTAATTCCCTGAAAATGATCGCTGTTCCGCTGGTACTTGCTTCCCTTATTGTGGGAGTAGCGAATCTGGGCGATATTTCCAAACTTTCCCGTATGGGCGGTAAAACCATTACGATTTATCTGATTACCACCACCCTGGCCATCACCATTGGGCTATTATTGGTAAACGTAATCAAGCCAGGCAAAAAACTACCGGAATCTACACGTGAAGAACTTATTTCACTTTATAGCAATGATGCCACTACACGGGCAGGTGCCGCTGCACAATTAAAAGAACAAAGCCCTTTACAGCCTTTGGTAGATATTGTGCCTGATAATATGTTCATATCGTTTTCTGACAACGGAAGCATGCTGCAGGTAGTTTTTATCGCGCTTATAGTTGGTATCGCGCTTTTATATATTCCGAAAGAAAAAGGCAAAACGCTGATCAGCTTTTTCGATGGACTGAACGATATTATCATCAAAATTGTAGAATTTATTATGATTTTGGCGCCCTTTGGGGTATTTGCCCTAATCGCTTCACTTATTGTTGAACTGGGCGGTGAAAACCCTGAAAAAGCGTTCGAGATTTTGTATGCGCTACTCTGGTATGCTATTACTGTGCTTATTGGGCTGGCGTTAATGATAACCGTAGTGTATCCGTTAATATTAAAATTATTTACGAAAGTTAAGTACTCCGATTTTTTTAAAGCCATCAGGCCCGCCCAGCTTTTGGCTTTTAGTACCAGTTCCAGTGCGGCTACCTTACCGGTAACCATGGAAAGGGTAGAAAAAGGATTGGGTGTGTCGGAAGAAGTAAGCAGTTTTGTATTGCCGCTGGGCGCTACCATTAATATGGATGGTACCAGCTTGTACCAGGGCGTTGCCGCTGTGTTTATTGCTCAGGCTCTGGGTTTGGGACTCACACTGGGCGATCAGCTCATGATTGTATTTACAGCATTACTTGCCTCAATAGGGACTGCCGCCGTACCCAGCGCCGGACTGGTAATGCTGGTTATTGTGTTACAGGCTATTGGCGTTCCCGCGGCAGGGCTGGCGCTTATTCTGGCTCCCGACCGAATTCTGGATATGTGCAGAACTGTGGTTAATATTACCGGTGATGCCACTGTAGCTACTGTAATTGCCAGTACGGAAGGGGGTTTGCCTAAAAAGTTAATCAGAGAAGAGGTTGCCGGTACGGTTGAGTAATCTGTTCTGGTTGCCCTTTTATTACGTTTGAATCAAATTTTTATGAAATATACTTCATGCCTGTTTTGTGTTTTGTTGTTATTAATTGCCTGTAATGGTCAGCTAAACAGCGAAGAACGGAAGGCCGTCAGGAACGAAATGAATGAAAGAGAAATTAAAAGAATTACCCCTGGTGAATTGATACAAACCGCTTCAAACCGGGGTAAAAAGGTTGCTGATATGGCCCAAACTATATTATTACAATCATCTTTCGCTCATCCGGACAAATTACTTATTCAGGAACTTTCGGAGTCAAATACCGCTTTATTCGATTCATTAAACCAAAATTATATTGCCCTAACCCGATGGGTTGGCAGCAAGGTACTGGACCAGCCCAATCAATTAAACAGTATGGAAAAACAATTGCTGGACGCCTATTTATTTAATATTGAAAATGAGCTGGAAATAAACGAAAATGTACAAGCCATGGGTAACGATTCTTTACTATATACGAACCCTGTTATGCTGAGTAAGTGGCTGGAACTATCAGGCGACACTACTGAACAGGATAATACCCGGAAAGATCAGTTGCTGGGCATGTGGAGCATTAAACTGTCAAAACGCGCTATCATTCTGGCTATGTAATAAGCTCACTGGCAAAGCCGATACCGCATTATCCGCGAACAGGTTTTTAAACAATTCAAATCCGCCAATTGTTTTGCGGAGAACAGCATGTTTTTTAAGCATACCCGCTCAATTGAAAGAAATGGGCTTTTTTTAATTATCATTTAACCTTTATAAGTGTATGGAAACAAATAAGCCTGTAGAATGGAAAGTTTTTCTGAAATCGCCGCGCGAACGGGTTTTCGAATTCCTCACTACTGACCAGGGACGAACAAAGTTCTGGGCAGAGTCTGCCATTGAAGCAGAAGGTTGCATTCGTTTTAAGTTTACCGATGGCCGGCAATATAAAGCTCATATCATAGAACAATCCTTTCCTGATACCTTCGCCCTTGAATATTTTCATAGTTTGCTTATTTTTCATCTGGCTGATTATGGTAATAATCATGGAACAGATCTGGTGCTGATCAATAAAAATATTCCTGAAAGTAAATTCAAACAGGTGGAAACCAGTTGGATTTCATTTTTGATGGCACTTAAATCCGCCGTAGATTTTGGGATTGACATTCGCAGCCATGATCCGCGAAAAAACTGGTCGTGTAAATATATCGATAATTAGCATATGGATTTTCATGCACTGAATCAGGAGGTAGGTAACCTGGATATTTATCTGCTTGACCATATTCTGAAGGGCCGATTTCGCCATGGTATGCGGATATTAGATGCTGGTTGTGGCGAAGGCAGAAACCTGGTATATTTTATTCGTAATAACTTTGATGTGTGGGGTATAGATAATAATGCGGAGGCCCTGCGCATGTCGCGCGTGGTAGGGCGATCAATAAGCCCCATTTTCGATCCTGAAAAATTTCTGGAATCCGACCTTTCTTCTTTACCCTTCCCTCCTGCTTCCTTCGATGCTGTTATCTGCAGTGCCGTATTGCATTTCGCCCGGACTGAGGAAGAGTTTTTAACTATGTTTGAAGAAATGATACGTGTGCTGCGGAAAGAGGGCTTATTATTCTTCCGCATGACTTCCGACATAGGCCTGGAAGGCAAAATCAAGAAAGTAAATGACCATCAGTATGAACTTCCCGATCAGAGCATCCGGTTTTTACTTACCCGAACCTTATACAATAATTTGCTTACTACCTTTAAGCTTCAGCCTGTAGAACCATTGAAAACGGTAAATGTGGCAGATGTACGTTGTATGAGTACTGCCCTGCTTATTAAAGTCTAACCATTTGCCTTTTCTGTCTGCCTAACTGAAACAATTTGCTAGGAAACACGGTTCGTACACGCATGAGAAAACCATGGCAATCCTGTTTTACGTATGGGTGTATTTTAATGCTTTTCATTCAGGCCTGTAATCCTTACAAAAACCAGCATATAGACCAGGAAAAAGTAAAGTTTACCACTTCCGACGCCTCAGAGCTTTTTTTTAAAAATGTGCGACAGTCTTACTACAACAAGTTTGAAATGAAGGAAGCAAAACTTGACATTCTCCGCATCAAAGACAGAGTTGAATCTACTGACAATCCTGTGATTAACCTTGCTATTGTAATTAACTGGCGTTTTGATGAAGCTTATATTTTAACAGAACCTAGCCCTTTTTTTGATAATATCGATACCCTTAAAATTAACTGGGAAGATACCATTCATCATACTAGCGGTCAGCTATTATTGACTAAAGGTAACAAAGCCGAACAATTTGAATTCGCCGCCGGGCTTTACAACCACCTTTTAGCAAAGCATCAGATGTATGCGGTTAACGCGGAAAATCGCCCTGTGAGCTTTCTTCACAACCCTGGTGAACGGGATGCTTTCCGCAAAACCATGTTCGATTACATGCGGTTGGTAGATTTGTTTTAACGGTTGGTATAATATAAGCCAGTTGTCGCGTTTCTCACCATAAAAATGTGGAACCTTGCCTTTTTAAAATAGTTAACATTGTTAACTGTATACAGTATTTACTTCGTTAAAAGTATGGTTACAGCAACTATATATCAAAACTGTTTCCCTTTTACAAAGCACCTGGCTTCGATTGTTAAAAAATATTTCGGTATTGTTTCTGAAAAACTGTACGATTTGGATATTGATCGGGCTTTTTATGCTTTAATTGTGATAGCTGAAAGTGGAAATAACATTACACAGCAAATGTTGGCCAAAAAGCTCGAAACCGACAAGGTATCGATGGTGCGTACCATCGATTATTTATCCCGGAAAGGATATGTAAAGCGAAGGAAAAATCCGGCAGACAGAAGAGAACACTTGCTGGAAGTGACTTCGAAAGGCAATACCATACTGCCTCAAATCAGGCAGGCGTTTCTGGAAACCAATCAGGAAGCGTTTCAGGGCCTCAACGATGCCGAAATAGATTCTTTTTTTAATTGCCTTTACACTATCAAGAATAATCTGATAGATATTAAAACCATAGATGTTCAGTTAAAAATTAACAGATTCGGAAAAAAAACAAAAAGCGAACGATCAACAGTATGAAAAAACACCATTTTATAATGATCCCTAAATTCTTTTCAGCCTGGGCCATAGCATTTGTTTTTCTGCTATTAGCCTGTTCTGAAAAGTCAGACAAGCAGGCTGCCGCATTAAACGCGACGCGACAGGCGCCACCTTCCCTTTCTGTAGACGTTATGATTATAGAAACCGACCAGGTAGATGATAAAATATATTCTACCGGCACCCTGTTACCCAACGAAGAAGTGGAACTTCGCCCTGAAATTTCCGGTCGTGTGGTGGGAATTTACTTTGAGGAAGGAACCCTGGTAAAAAAGGGTCAGTTACTGGCTAAAATAGACGATAGCGAACTTAAAGCTCAATTGAAAAAGTTAACCGTACAGGAAAAACTGGTGAAAAGCGAAGAAGACCGGCAGAATCAGTTACTTAAAATTAACGCCATCAGCCAGGAAGAGTACGACATCGCACTGAATCAGTTGAATACATTAGAGGCGGAAATTGAGCTGATCGCTACGCAAATTGAAAAGACCAGCCTGATTACCCCATTTAGCGGCACCATTGGCCTACGGTATAGTAGCCAGGGCAGTTATGTTACCCCTTCCAGCCTGATTGCTACAATTCAGCAAACCGATCCTATTAAGGTAGAGTTTACGGTACCGGAAAAGTATGTAGGTGAAATTAAAGAAGGCACTGAGGTTAACTTTGGCGTAGTAGGCACTAACAACCTATATTCAGCAAAAGTATATGCTATCGATTCAAAAATTGATATAAATACGCGAACGGTAAAAGTAAGAGCCAGAAGTGACAATCGGGAAAGAACACTGAAACCAGGTGCTTTCGCTAAAGTGGAAGTCATTCTAAAAACATATGAAGATGCTATTCTGGTACCTACAGAAGCTATTGTTACGGAATTGGAAGGGCAAAAGGTATTTATTTCTAAAGGGGGCAAGGCCAAATCACAAAAAATAAAAACCGGAATCCGTACTGAACGGGTCGTTCAGATTCTGGAAGGATTGCGACCCAAAGATACCGTGTTGCTTACTGGTCTGTTGTCGGTGGAAGAAGGGGTACAACTGGAAATTAAAGAACTGAAAACGCCAAAGCTGGAAGTTGATATAACACAACCTAATATTTCTCTGTAAACGCCATGAATTTATCTTCTATCAGTATAAATCGCCCGGTACTGGCCACTGTATTATCCATCGTTATCGTTTTGTTCGGTGCCATTGGGTTTACTTATCTGGGTGTACGGGAATATCCCAGTGTGGATCCTCCTATTATATCAGTGCAAACCAACTATACCGGAGCCAATGCCGATGTAATTGAATCTCAGATTACCGAACCACTGGAAGAAAGTATCAATGGTATTTCTGGTATTCGTTCCCTTTCTTCAATCAGCAGCGATGGCCGCAGTTCTATTACTGTAGAGTTTGAACTGGGGGAAGACCTGGAAGCCGCGGCTAATGACGTAAGAGACAGGGTTTCACAGGCTCAACGCAACCTGCCACCCGATGCCGACCCACCAGTAGTAAGCAAGGCTGACGCGGATGCCACTACCATTGTAGCACTAACTGTACAAAGCGATCAGCGTAGTTTGCTGGAACTTAGCCAGATTGCGGAAAATACTTTTAAAGAACGGCTACAAACCATTCCGGGCATCAGCAATATCCGCATCTGGGGAGATAAAAAGTTTGCCATGCGGCTTCAGATGGATCCGGCCAAGTTGGAAGCTTATAAACTCTCGCCACTGGATGTGCGAAACGCGCTGTTGCAGCAAAATGTAGAGTTGCCTACCGGAAGAATAGAAGGCTACCGGAGCGAACTCTCTATCCGTACACGGGGTAGGCTAATTACCGAAGAAGAGTTTAATAACATGATCATTAAAGAAGAAAATGGGGCTGTTATTAAGTTCAAAGACATTGGAAACGCCGTTTTGAGTGCTGAAAATGAGAAATCAATTTTGCGCGGAAATAATAAAATACCCATGGTGGGTATTGCCGTTTCGCCCCAGCCGGGTGCCAATTATATCGCTATTGCCGATGAATTTTATAAGCGGGTCGAACAAATTCAAAAAGAATTGCCCAAGGATTTAAAATTAGGCTATGCCATTGACACCACCACTACCATTCGCAAGGCTATTACCGAAGTAGAAGAAACCATTATCATTGCTTTTGTGCTGGTGGTTATTGTTATTTTCCTTTTTCTGCGCGATTGGCGCACTACCTTAATTCCGGCTATCGCAATTCCTATTTCCCTCATCGGCACATTCTTTATTATGTATTTTGCCGATTTTTCTATCAATATCCTCACACTACTGGGAATTGTACTGGCAACAGGCGTTGTGGTTGATGATGCCATTGTGGTACTGGAAAATATTTATCAGAAAATTGAAAAAGGCATTTCTCCCAAAAAAGCCGCTCACGAAGGGGCACATGAAATTTATTTCGCTATTATTTCAACTACGGTAACCCTGGCCGCCGTTTTTCTCCCAATTATCTTCCTGGAAGGCGTTACCGGACGATTATTCAGAGAATTCGGTGTGGTAGTAGCAGGTGCTGTCATTATATCCGCTTTTGTATCGCTTACCTTAACACCCATGATGAGTTCTCGCCTACTGAAAAAAAAGGAGCGCAACAATTGGTTTTACAGAGTTACAGAGAACTTCTATAATAATCTTACCAATGGATACAATCGGTGGTTAACCGGTTTTATGCGGTACCGATGGATCGCTATCCTGATTATGGTGGCTTCTCTTGGCCTCATTGTGCTGATTGGGGCTTTGCTTCCCTCCGAGTTAGCGCCGCTGGAAGATAAAAGCAGGCTCAGAATTACCTCTACAGCTCCGGAAGGGGCTTCCTATGAACTTATGGACGACTATGTGATGGATTTACTTAATATCGTAGATACCATTCAGGGAAAGAAATCTTTAGTAGCGGTTACCTCTCCCGGCTTTGGTTCCAGTTCAGCTGTAAATACCTCTTTCATCCGCATTACACTGGCTGAGCCTGGCGAACGGGTTAAATCGCAGCAACAAATAGCGCAGGAGCTCAATCAGGTAATACAGAAAAAAAGCTTTGCCCGTTCCTTTGTACTTCAGGAACAAACCATACAGGTGGGCCGCTCCAGTGGGTTACCCATTCAGTACGTTATTCAGGCACCCAATATAGAAAAGCTGAAAGAAATACTTCCCAAATTTATGGAAGAAGCTGGTAGAAATCCTGCCTTCGAATCGGTAGACCTGGATCTGAAATTTAACAAACCAGAACTGGCCGTTACCATCGATCGGGAACGTGCCCATGCCCTGGGCGTTTCGGTGCGGAATATTGCCGAAACCATCCAGTTGTTGTTTAGCGGTCAGCGCTTCGACTACTTTGTAATGGATGGAAAACAATATCAGATTATTGGAGAAGCCAATCGTACCAATCGCGATGAGCCACTGGACCTGCGCTCTATTAGTGTTCGCAACAATCGTGGGGAGTTGATTACCCTGAATAACATGGTACAATTGGAAACGCAAAGTACAACGCCCCAGCTTTTCCGGTACAATCGGTACATTTCCGCTACAGTATCTGCCTCTCCAGCTGATAAATATACGCTTGGGCAAGGCATTGAGGCCATGGACGAAATAGCGGCCAATGTGCTGGATGAAACCTTTTCAACCGCGTTATCGGGTACTTCTAAAGATTATCAGGAAAGTTCAGGAAGTTTGTATTTCGCTTTTGGCTTGGCACTGGTATTAATTTACCTCGTTTTAGCTGCCCAATTTGAAAGTTTTTCCGATCCGCTCACCATTATGGTTACTGTACCGCTGGCCCTGGCAGGTGCTTTGCTCACCTTATGGCTATTTAACCAAACCCTGAATATTTTCAGCCAGATTGGGATTATCGTGCTTATTGGTATTGTCACCAAAAATGGAATTCTAATTGTGGAATTTGCTAATCAGCGGAAAGAAGAGGGTCTGAATAAGCTGGATGCAGTCATTGAAGCGGCTACGCTAAGATTACGCCCTATTCTAATGACCAGTTTTGCTACCATGCTGGGAGCTTTGCCTATTGCTTTGGCATTGGGGGCCGCATCTACCAGCCGAATTCCTATGGGTATTTCCATTATTGGTGGTTTGCTATTTTCCCTTATCCTGACCTTGTTCATCATTCCTGTAGTGTATACTTTTATGTCCAAAAATATAGAGAAAAAACAACGAACAGGCCAGTCTTATTCCAGAGATGCTATTCAAATAGAAAGCTAGCTTAACTGGAATCGCAAGCCGCTGGTGTTAATAATAAACTACTGAGATTAATTAATATGAGATTATTTTGCTTTCTAACGGGTATTCTTTTTTGCTGTAATACTGCTTTTGCTCAGGATACCCTTTCGCTGCGGCAGGCTATTCAGATTGGTCTGGAAAATAATTTTGATATTCTGATAGCAAAAAACAATCAGTTAATAGCAAAAAATAATAACTCGCTGGGCAATGCTGGTTTTTTACCATCGGCTAATTTGTATGCTGATTTAACCAAAGAGACGCAGGATACAGAACAGGTTTTTGCTGATGGTCGCAAACAGAATGTTGACAATGCGAAATCTACCAATAAAGTGGCTTCCGGCGAAATCCAATGGGTAATTTTTGATGGTACTCAAATGTTCGTAAACTATCAGCAACTCAACGAACTCGAGCAGGCTGAAGCGATTAGCACCGAAATTACTATCGAAAATAAAGTAGCTGAAATTAGCAGTGCCTACTACCTGGTAATTTTACAGCAAGCACAGCAAAAAGTGTTTCAGGAGTCGTTAGTGCTTTCTCAGGAAAGGTTAGATATTGCAAAGGCCAAATATAATGTTGGAAAAGCTTCTAAACTTGAGTACTTAACGGCTCAGGTAGATTATAATGCTGACAAATCGGCGCTTATTCAGCAAAACGAGGTTTTATATAATGCCAAGGTGTCGCTTAACAACCTGCTGAACCGGGTACCTGATACCAGTTTTGAAGTTCCCAATGAAATAGCGCCTGATCTTACTCTGCAAATGGAAGTGCTGCGTGAGGCCATAGTAGCTACCAACCCAAATTTGTTGCTGGCACAGCGTAATCAGAATATAGCTTACCTGGAAGCAAAGCGACTCCGTGCCGGTTACTATCCGCAAATCGCTTTAACAGGGGGCTTTAATTATAACTCTCTGGAAGCACAGGCTGGGTTTGTGCTTTTGCGTAACTCTAATGGCCCTTATTATGGCATTACCGGAACCTGGAATATTTTTGATGGCTTTAACCGGAAAAGAGGCATTCAAAATGCCAAAATTGAGATTGAAAATACCCTACTCCAGACCGAACGCCTAAAACAAGAGCTGTTGGCCGAACTGGAAAAAAACTTTATGGATTATACCAACAACATTACGCTGGTTGAACTGGAAGAAGAAAATCTGGATGTAGCCAAAGAAAATACCCAGATTGCGCTAGAACGATATCGGCTGGGTAATACCAATAACCTTGAACTTCGGGAAGTGCAGCAAAATGCTGTAGAGGCAGAAAGTCGGTTAATCAATGCTATTTATTCTACTAAATTAGCAGAAATTGAACTGCTTAGGCTAAGTAGTAAAATTATTGAATCTCAGGGGTAGCAACTTCCGGTGCTTTTCACCTTTATTGGTGGTTCAACCTAAAATGTGGCTGTTTTATTATGAAAGCAATACTGGTTAGTGCTCCGGGAGGTCCGGAAAATTTAACGTTTGGCAACTATCCTGACCCTTCACCCGCACCATACGAAATTGTGGTTAAAGTGGCTGCCACCGCCCTGAACCGTGCCGATACGTTGCAGCGCCAGGGCAAGTACCCTCCTCCTGCGGGTGCCAGTCCTGTTTTAGGACTTGAGATGAGTGGGGAAGTGGTAGCAAAAGGAAATAAAGTTACCAAATGGCAGGCAGGCAATCGCGTTTTTGGTTTGCTTTCTGGTGGCGGTTATGCCGAATACGCGGTTATTCATGAAGATATGGCCATGCCCATACCAGAAAACCTGTCGTATGCGGAAGCAACTGCCATTCCTGAAGTTTTTCTTACTGCTTATCAGGCCATTTTCTGGTTAGGGAAGCTCAAGAAAAATGAAACCATACTGATTCACGCTGGCGCCAGCGGTGTAGGAACTGCCGCAATCCAATTGGCTAAACAACTGGACGCGAAAATTATAGTTACAGCATCGGCCAAAAAGCACGCCATCTGTACAGAACTGGGCGCCGCGCTTGCCATTGATTACCAAAAGGATGACTTCAAAGAAAAAGTACTTGAATTTACGGCAAATAGGGGTGTGAACCTGATTATTGATTTCATAGGAGGGCCGTACCTTGAAAAAAATATTAATTGCCTGCAAACTGATGCCGCCTTAATTATTTTAGCCACTTTGGGTGGAGGAAAAGCGGAGCATATCCACATGCGGAAATGGCTGATGAAACGCCTAAATATAATGGGTTCTACCTTACGTTCACGAAGTTTAGAATATCAGATCGCGCTTACAGAAGCTTTTTCAACTTTTGCGCTGCCTTTGTTCCAACATCAAACATTAAAGCCTATTATTGACAGTATTCTGAGTTGGAAAGATGTGCGGAAAGCGCACCGGTATATGGAAAATAATGGAAATACCGGAAAAATTATTTTAATGGTTGACTAATTTGATTTATCATTGTAGCCTTTCTGAACAAAAGAGAATTTAATGATAATGGAAGAAAGACGGCATCTGGCAAAAAAACTCTGGCATTACCATCTCCTTAATCATTCCATAATCCCTGCCGATTGTATACTCGCTTTGGGAAGTAACGATATACGGGTGGCAGAAAGGGCCGCTGAGTTATTTCTGAATGGATATGCCCCAATTGTTGTTTTTTCCGGAGGCCTTGGAAATTTTACCAAAGGAAACTGGCAAACTGCCGAAGCTGATACTTTTGCCAAAATTGCCCGGAATATGGGAGTTCCGCATCATAAGATATTTACCGAAAATAGATCTACCAATACAGGAGAAAATATCGTATTCAGTTACAATCTCCTTAAAAAACATCAAATGCTTCCTGCCAGTATGATTCTGGTGCAGAAACCGTTTATGGAAAGGCGTACTTTCGCCACTTTTAAAAAGCAATGGCCTGATCCTACTACCATGTTTACAGTCACCTCGCCTCAAATCTCCTTTGAAAACTACACGAACGATTCCATTACGGAAACACACCTGATTAATGCCATGATTGGCGATTTGCAAAGGATAAAAGTATATCCGGAAAAAGGTTTTCAGGTTTATCAGGAAATACCAGATGAGGTATGGCAGGCTATGAATGCGCTAATTACGTTAGGCTATGACCAGCACCTGATACATAATTCTATTTAAATTCAAACCCTTACTTGTTTCTTTAGTTATAATTGGTAGACCAATAACAATCATAACCAAACAAATAAAAAATGGAAAAGTTAAATACAGGTCTTTCGGAAAAGGAAAGGTCTGGCTCGGCTGAAATACTCAACAAAGTATTGTCCGATGAATTTGTGTTGTATACAAAAACCAGAAAATACCACTGGAACGTAACGGGCATGCAATTTAAATCGATGCACGAACTGTTTGAAGAGCACTACCGCGACATCGAAATGAAAATTGATGAAGTAGCCGAGCGCGTACGGGCACTAGGCCTGCTGGCCATCGGTACCTTGGAACAGTTTAAAGAGCTTTCCCGGTTAAAAGAATCGTCCGAAGATATTGCTGATCCGGCGACTATGATCAAAAATCTGGTGAATGATCATGAAATGATTATTACCAATTTGCGGAAAGACCTGAAAATCTGCGAAGAAAAATACAACGATATGGGTACCAGCGACTTCTTAACAGGCATGATGGAAGACCATGAAAAAATGGCCTGGATGCTCAGGGCCTACTTAGAGTAATTAACATCCGCTTCACAATCGATTAACTGTTCAAAACTTTGGTTCAAATGGAAGATAATCCGGTCATGGTAGAAAAGCTTCTTGCCCAAACAGGATTATCTTCCGACTATGAAAGCGCCTTTATTGAAACAGAAAAAACCACTTTCAGAAAAGGAGATATTCTCACTCATGCCGGTGAAGTGGAAAATTATATCTACTTCATTACAAAAGGATCTGTTAAGGTTTCCTATTTTACTGATACCAAAGAATACATCCTGGATTTCTGGTTTCAGGACGACTTTTTTTCCTCCTACATGTCGTTTCTGGAACGAACTCCTGCCCTTACCCAGGTAACCGCCTTAACAGAAACCGAAGTTGAAAGCATCCAATACAGCCAACTTTACACATTATATCGTACCTCTCATATCGCCAGCGAAATCGGCCGGAAAATGGCAGAGCGATTGTACATCCATAAAACCAGGAAAGAAATTGATCTGATTTCACTTACTGCTGAACAACGCTATAGAAATCTGCTGGAACATTCCAAAAACCTGATTCAGGAAGTACCGGTTAAATACATTGCTTCTTACCTGGGCATTGAACCGGAAAGCCTGAGCCGCATCCGAAAAAAAATAATTACCTAACATACATCAAGTGATGGTATGAAATGCCTTTTTTAATTTTGTGTGAAACAAAAACAAAAAGTTATGGCATTTTTTATTTTTCTTATTTCCGTCTGGATTGTACTATGGCTTATTTCAAAGTTTACTTCAGCAGGTTTATTACAATCTCATGCCTATAAGGCCCGTATAGCATTCTCCGCCGGTTTTATTTTTATTGGCATATTGCACATAATTAAGCCGGAAAGCCTTACCTATATGATTGAGGATTTTGTCCCCTACCCGGTTTTTATAGTTTATGCCACTGGTTTTATGGAAATTGGGTTGGCCATTATGATTCAGATAAAAAAGCTACGGAAAATTACCGGATGGATCATTATTGCTTATCTTATTGCCATTTTTCCGGCAAACATTTATGTGGCTGTTAACAATTTACCATCGCCCGGAAGTCTTCCTTCCGAACCCTGGTACCAATGGCTACGCTTATTCTTCCAACCCGTTTACATCGCATGGGTGTATTTCTGTGCCATTAATCCGGAGGCTAAACAAGCCATTACAGCTAAATCCGCATAATCCTATCATCCCCGTGGTCAGTGTCCCACTGACCACAACAGGTGACCCAAACCCTTAGCCGGATTTTTTACTTTAATGCGCTGCCACCTTTTCAAATGCTAAATAGCCATAATTAATTTTCGAAAGTTTAACGATTTAGTTCTATTTTATCATTCATGGTTTCCTGCTCCTGCAAATTGCCTCCAGCTTCTATTATCGACGATCCAAATACCTGAATAGTAGCTTTAATGAAATCTTCTTCATTAGCTTTATAAATATTGTCTACATACTTCTGCGGGTTGCGATCTATATAGGGGAACCAGGTACTGTGTATCTGAATCATGATTTTGTGTCCTTTTTTGAAAGTATGCAACACATCCTGCAAAGGAAATTCCACATCGGTTGGCTCATTCGGTTTAAAAGGCTCTGGTTTGTCGAATCCGTTGCGGAATCTGCCCCGAAAAACTTCATGCCGTACCAGTTGCTGGTAATCGCCCATAATGATATTCGGTGGATTGTGCTCATCCTGTGGCGCGTCAGGTGGGTACACATCTATCAGTTTTACAATAAAATCGGCATCGGTACTGCTAATGGCCACCTTAAGTTTGGCCATAATTTCTCCGGCAACCGTTACATTTTCCGGCAGCATTTCAGTTTCAAAAGTAAGCACGTCAGGCCGGGTAGCCGCATACCGCTGATCGTCGGACATAAATCGACGGGGGGTAAATACCAGTCCTTCGGTTTGCGAAGTGTAAGGAACCGGATGGGCCGGATCGCTCACGTATTCGAAAGCAGCATTCGGATCAATAGGTTCATTTACTGATAGCTTGCCCCCTTCACCAAAATAAAGTTTTATTGGCGTTACTTCTGTAGGCGGCCAGGCATCAAACTTTTTCCAGGTTTTAAGTCCGGTATCAAACATATAGGCTTCCGGTAACGGATTGATTTTTTCATCTTTTAGAAAGTGAGCAAAGAAATTCCTTTCAATTTCACGCTGATAAAATGTGGAAATGCTATCGCCAAAATAAATATGGTTTACTGCCTGAAAGCCTTTTTCCCGTGCCCAGTCGCCATGGCTCCAGGGGCCCATTACAATGGTGTTGTATGTATGATCGTTGTTGTTCTCAATAGTTTTATAAATATTCAATGGCCCGAACAGATCTTCGGCATCAAACCAGCCGCCCACGGTCATTACGGCATGGTTTACCGATTTCAGGTGCGGTAAAATGCTACGTTTTTGCCAGAAATCATCATAATTAGGATGTTCCACAATTTGCTGCCAGAAAAAATTGTCGTAGTGGTATTTTTTAGTAGCATTTTTTAATGGCCCCATTTCAAGATTAAATTCATAGCCATCAGGAACATTCTGTCCATAAAACCTTTGAATTTCATCAGCAAACCAGTGTTGCTGGGTAGTATCTTCTTTCTGATAACCAAACACAGCAAAAGCAGCCAGATAACTTTGCAAAAACGCGCCCTGATGGTGAAAATCATCAAAAAAGAAATCGGAAATAGGTGCCTGTGGTGAGGAAGCCTTCAGCGCCGGATGGGCGTCGGGCAGGGCCGCTGCCGTATAAAAACCAGGATAGGAAATACCCCACATGCCTACTTTTCCATTATTCTCTTTTACATTTTTTACCAGCCAGTCGATGGTATCCCAGGTATCAGAGCTTTCGTCGACCGCGGATTTATTTTTCCGGTCATTTCCCGGAATATTAGGTCGCATATTATCAAAAGTACCTTCCGACATGTAGCGCCCCCGTACATCCTGATGTACAAAAATGTATTTATCATGCATCATGTAAGGCGATGGGCCAAGCCGCTGTGCATATGCATCTTCACCGTATGGAGCAATGCTGTAACAGGTGCGGTTCAGCATCATCGGGTATTTAACCGACTTATCTTTGGGCGTATACACAATGGTATACAATTTTATACCATCGCGCATGGGTATCTGGTATTCAGCTTTATCATAATTTTCACGAATGAATAAGGAATCATCCGTAGCATTTTGGGCATAGGCTGAAAATGCGGTTAATACGATTAGTACAGTGATTTTTAAGCTTTTCATAGGTGGCTTCTCTGGTTTCATTTTAAATTAAATAAACTTTCTGGAATAACAGTAAAAGATAAAAGCTTATTTTTTAATTTTTAAAATACAAGCTGTATGGCAAAGAAAAGCGCTGCCTACTCCAGGCAAACTATAAAAGAAGATTCCGACTTACCGATGTGCATGGCAAAGTGGTTGACGATATTTTAGCGTAAAAATAGGCAGTTGTCCGAAAGGGTTTGTTTCTGTTAATTATCTAGGTTATTTCTACCTGTAATTCATTCCCTTTCATCAGGGTTTGGTATACCACACAATACCGTTCGGTTAGCTTAATCAGCGAAGTAATTCTGTCTTCTTTTTCATCAGTTTTAAGTTCAAACTTCAACCTGATGCTTTTAAATCCTACCGGTGCATCTTTGTCGACTGCTAACGTTCCTCTGAAATCCAAGTCGCCTTCTACATGCACGGTGGCATCCTGCAGGTTAAAATCCAAAGCCGTGGCTACTGCTTTTAAGGTAACCCCGGCACAGGCAGCCAGCGCTTCCAGCAGCATATCGCCTGAGCAGGCAGACAGGCCGTCGCCCCCGGTTGCAGGGTGTAAGCCAGCTTCTACCATGGCTTTTCCGGTTTCTATTTTACAGGTTATGCCCGCGCCTATGCTCGATTTTGCTTTTAGTGTGATTAAAGCGGATTCAGGCTGGGTTTTATATTTGCTTTTCAGCGGAGTTTGCAATGCTTTCAGTTCTTCCGATTTCATAGTTGCCTCTTTATGATAAGGATAAATATCGGCATTTTTTATTTCTCTCACTAAAATCTGTTTTTTGAAAAGTTTAAATAACTACAACTGAATTTTTTTTGAAATTAAAGAACCAATTTTCTATTAATACAATTGAATCCTAATGCAGCCAAATAGCATTTCCTGTAGAAAATGAGTCTGTGCCCATCCAAACAGCCGATCAAAAGCTGCTTACCTTCTTTTTTTGTGCCTCCTTAACCACAGGAGTAGTACTTTTAATCATCGGGAAGATAGTATGGTGGCTGGTTGTTTTTCCGGTAAATACCGAAATGGCAAACTGGTTTCCCGACGCGCTTCCGACAAACTTTGATGTCCTTCGCAAACAATGGGAATCTGGGCATGCCGCCATGGCGCTGATAAAAATTATGGGCTTAACAGCTTTATTCACCGCTGTGGTTACAAAATCATTGGAATAAATTACAAGAATATTAAAGGAAGCACCGATATTTACAATATAAACTATGAGGTTCATACTACAAAAAATGAAATATCGCTTATTTAAAACATTTGTTTTTACAATTGCGGCATCCGCACTCATGATGGCGCATTCCTGTAAAACGGCTGACCGTACAGCAACTAATTGCATAGATGAATCGAAAATAAGTGAAGGTCCATGTACCATGGATTATACTCCTGTTTGCGGATGCGATGGAAAAACCTATAGCAATGCCTGTGTGGCTGGCAGAAGTGGCGTTACTACCTGGACCAATGGCGAATGCGCCGAAAAATAAAGACCTCTTCAAGATTTATGAGGTATATATAAATCCATTTATTTTGTATAAATACCTTCCAGGACTTTAATGTCGCCATCTATATCCGGTGGGGTTTTCAGGTTTAGAATTTTAGCTAACAAAGGATATACATGAATATTACGGAAAGCAGCAATGGTAAGTCCTTGTTTAATATTAGGCCCATTGGCATAAAAAATACCTGAAACCGCTTTTACCTGATCCGGATCGTAACCATGTTTCCCCAATTTCTAACCATCTTTAATTTTAGAGGCATATTTTTGCCGGGTAGCATCAACCAGATAATAGCCTGAATCAGCTACTATTAATAAATCTCCGGATTTGGGGTTGTTTTAATGCCAGGCTGCCGGAAAATCTGGCCTTTTGTATATTTTGTAATGCTGCTCATTCTTTTTTAAATAATTATACAAAGAATCGGTAACGGTGTGATTCACTGAATAAATATGGGATTGTGTGCCTCCATTTACCTGCATAAAACCAGTATCATTTTCGTTTAGTAAATCTTTTAAATAAATAAAGGTTTCGGATTTACTTTCCAGTTCCAGCATGCCGTGATCTGAAACTATAATACATTAACAGGCAAATCCAGCGATTTTATCCGTTTCATCAGATTGCCAACCAGTTCATCTACTTCGGTAAGCGCTTCCGCAAAATGCCGCATCCTGCACCACTTCCCTTTTTTTGATATCATATACTACTTTTCTCTTCGCATTATAAAAATCATTGTCTACCATTCCGTGATTTCCCGGATACATCCCCGTAACCAGGCTGTAGTGGTTCGGAAATGTTTTACTTGGAAAAGATGAAATCAGCGCTTTGGCCCGGGTACCGCCTTCTATAAAAGATTCCAGGTGTGGCATGGCATGTTTGGCAGCATGGCATGGCAAATTTCATGCATCAGTACAAACTGAAAAAATCCTTCATCTGACAAATATCGCAGGTGATCATTGGTAATTTAAGCGTTCGCTTACGGGTTTAATAATACCATTAAAACGGGCTTTTACCAGATTTTTCAGAATGGCCTGCTCGGTTTCGTTGTAGTTGCTCCCGTCAAAATCCATTGGATATGGCTTATATTGTGAGAGGTATTCGTCAATTATTGAATCCGGTTTCGCATGGGTAATTTCAGTATCCTGAACAGGTTTTTCAGGCTGGCAGGCCAATGTCGCCAGGCTTATTATCATCAGATGAAAAGATGAAATATCCTTAATTAATAAATCAGCAATAAAGAATTTATTTGATAGTGTAACAAACAAAACAGTTTCTTATTGGGTTGCTTAAACACGCGGCTAAAAAATAAACCTGTTTGAGGTTTCCCCTGAAATTTTAATTGAAACATGCTGAAATCCGCGCTGAATTGTTTCTGAAATTGATGTAATGCCGCGAATTAGCCCATAAAGCTTTTAAAGTTTTTTCTGTAATAATGAATAATTACTGGTTTCAAAGAAATTTAATTTTCTGCCTATTTTTCTGGTTTCTATCTTTTCAGGGCATTGCCCAATCTACCGACAGTTTAGCCCAACGTAGTATAGTTTTTCAAAATTCTTTAAAGCAGGAAAAACCATTTTACAAAAAGTTAATAGCCCCTGCCGCTTTGGTAACTGCCGGCCTGCTTACCTTTTCTGATAACCCTGTATTTGACCGGTATGATGTACAAAGGCAGCGTCAAAAGCATTTCCCTGAGTTTCGGACGCATGTCGATGATTTTATTCCATTCGCTCCTATTGCTGCGGTTTACGGATTGGATGTTTTTGGTATTAAAGCTAAAAATAATTTCAAAAACCTCGCTTTAAGGCTTTTATTGGCTGAAGTGTTATCGGAGGCCCTTGTTTTTCCGATGAAACGTATTACTAATATTGAACGGCCTGATCAAAGTAACTTTCTCTCTTTTCCTTCCGGGCATACCACTTTAGCTTTTGTTTCAGCTACTTTTATGCATTTAGAATACGGTGACTTGAGTGCGTGGTACAGCATTGGCGCTTATACCGCTGCTACCGTAGTGGGTGCTTTACGGATTTTGAACAATAAACACTGGCTTTCCGATGTTTTGGTAGGTGCTGGTGCTGGTATTCTTTCTACGCATTTAGCTTATCTAATTTTATCGGATAAATTAAGGCAGAATAGCAAAAAAACAAGTTTTCTGCTTGTTCCCAGTTATTATGACCGCACTACCGGAATGGCTATGATTTTGTTATTTTAACACCCGATATTCCTTCATTAGTAAGGTTCTCTCATTAAAGCGTATTTAAGAATAAACTAATCTTGGTTTTATCATCAAAAATACATAAAATTGTTTAAACAAATCTCGTTTAATAAACTAAGTTCGTGAACAAAAAAATAAATTATACACTAGAAAACCAGGCTCATTTAGCCTATAATACCCTTTTGTATACCACCAACTGGCTTGAAGATCAGGTAAAAGAAATTTTTAAACCCATGGGCATTACCTCACAGCAATTTAATGTTTCGCGAATTTTGCGAACCAAGCACCCCAATTCCTGTACGGCATCCCATATCAAGGAAACCATGATGGACAAAAGCCCTGACCTGACCCGGCTTATTGACCGACTTATTGATAAAGGTATGGTTACCAGGGAGGTGTGTGCTGAAAACCGAAGAAAACTGGATATTAAAATTACCAAAAAAGGACTTTCAATGCTCAATGTACTAGAGCCTGTAATCAGAGAGCAATCCCGATTTTTCGAAAAACTTTCAGAAAAAGAACTATTAGAGTTGAATCGTATTTTGGAGAAGATAAGAAGTTAATTAGGGGCAGGGGCAGGGGCAGGGCTTTCTTATTTTGGATGGAAGTAAATTTTTTTAGGACTTCACCTTTATGCGGATCGGTATCGCGGATAATATCCAGGCGAAAATTAGCCCGGATATGATGTCCCAAATGCCCCACCAA
Organism: Cyclobacteriaceae bacterium; assembly: GCA_041745535.1. Lineage (GTDB taxonomy): Bacteria > Bacteroidota > Bacteroidia > Cytophagales > Cyclobacteriaceae > JBGTIS01. Next base: position 29,749 of record JBGTIS010000030.1, read on the forward strand.
CCAGCCACCAGTGCCATTCCGCCCATTCCGTCATAAAAATTAAAAATCAGTATCAGCGCCAATCCTGAATTTTGAATGCCGGTTTCAATAGCAATAGCTTTGGTATCGGCCAATGGCAACGAAAACACCTTTCCCAGATAATAACCTCCTGCGAAAGCGATGCTGTTGTGCAGAAATACCACCAGCACCACATATTGAATATAGTGCAGAAATATTTCAAAATTAGCGGCAAACGCCCCTATGATAAAACCCGCGAAAATTACCAGAGAAATAATTTTTACCGGCTTTATAATTTTTGCTGTTAAAGTCGGAAATTTAGCCGCCACCCACATGCCTAATACCAAAGGAATGCCCACGATTAACAAAATAGTTTTAAATATTTCCAACGCATCAATTCTGATATTTACCACTTCCTGGGCACTGTTGCTATAAAGCGCACCCCACAATGTAAAACTCAATGGAGTAACTATTAGAGCCGCTACAGTAGAAAAAGCCGTAATCGACACTGAAAGTGCCGCATTGCCTTTTGCCAGCAGCGTCATGAAATTTGAGATATTACCCCCCGGACAACAGGCTACCAAAATCATTCCCATGGCAATACTAGGATGTGGTTGTATGGATAAGATAAGCAGGTAAGTGAGCAATGGCAACAGAAAAATCTGAGATACCAAACCAATGATGACGGATGTGGGATGGTGGGCAATTTGCTTAAAATCTGATAGTTTAATAGCCAATGCTACGCCAAACATCACAAATCCCAGGCATACATTTAAAACCAACAACGAATCCTGATTAAAGTTAAGCCGCAATTGGTCCAGTGTTTCCATAAGGTTTTGGTAATTTAGTATTTGACCGGGGTGGAGGTAGTTTTTGATAACAGGTAAGCGATGCCTAAGCCTGACAGAATATGCCAAATTCCCCACCATGCGGCAATATAAGCCATACCGCCTTGCCCTTTAAAAAAATCGAATACAATAATTAAGGCAATGCCGGAATTTTGAATACCAGTTTCTATCGTAATTGATTTTACGTCATCAAAATGAAGTTTGAATAACTTACCAGTTAGGAATCCGCCCAAATACGCAATTATATTATGAAAAAACACGATTACAATTACCAGATGGATATAATTAAGAAAATGGCTGTAATTCGCCGACAAAGCCGCTACCACAAATCCGGCAAACATCAATAGTGAAATTACGCGAACAGGCCGGGTAATTTTTTTTGTGAAATCCGGATATTTATGAGCTATCCACATACCCATAATTAATGGAATTCCCAATAAAAGCATTACCGTTTGGAACATGGCCAGTATATCAATTGTGATTCCTTGTAAATTAGTGTTGGAATGCAAGTACAGGGTTCCCCACAAGGTGAAGTTCAGTGGGGTAAGTATAATAGAAACAAGGGTGGAAAATCCTGTTAAAGTTACCGATAACGCAATATTGGCTTTGGCAAGCAGTGAAATAAAGTTGGAGATGTTACCCCCCGGACAGGCCGCTACCAATATTAATCCTAATCCCACGCTGGTGGTGGGTTTAATGGCAATTACTAATAAATAAGTAAAAAAGGGTAAAACAAAAAACTGTGAGAATAATCCCGCTACAATAGGTTTAGGATGCGTGGCTATTCTTTTAAAGTCTGATATTCTTAATTCTAATGCCACCCCAAACATAATAAACCCAATACAGATATTCAGCAGGAATAAACTTTCCTGGTTGAAATTGAGCTTTACAGTATCGAGGGCTTCAAGCATAATTCAGGATAATGAAAATCCTTTACAATTATATTATGGCAAAATAATGGCTTTCATAATATGAATTTAAGAATATACCAGTTAGAAGCCGATTTTGGCTCCTTTATATCCGGTTTCTTCCATCTGATCTGCTGAATCCTCAACTTTCTTCCTTAGTTCGTCTTTGAATTTCTGTAATTTATCGGCAATCTTTTTATCGGTAGTTCCCAGAATAGAAGCGGCGAGTATGCCCGCGTTTTTTGCGCCATTTAAAGCAACTGTAGCAACCGGAATACCGGCTGGCATTTGCAGAATTGACAAAACAGAATCCCATCCATCAATAGAGTCGCGCGACTTAATGGGAACCCCTATTACTGGTAAAGTGGTAAGTGACGCTACCATGCCGGGCAAATGGGCCGCGCCTCCCGCGCCCGCGATGATCACCTTAATACCACGGCCGCGGGCTTCTTCAGCATATTTAACCATTCGATGGGGCGTACGATGAGCAGAAACTACCGTTACTTCATGTTCAATGTCCTGTTGTTCCAGAAATTCAGCGGCTTCACTCATTACCGATAGGTCTGATTTGCTGCCCATGATGATGCCTATCTGTGGTTTTTTCATATTTAATGCTTTTATATAATCCTATATTTTTTGTTATGCAATTACCTTAAGCGTTTCTTTTACAAATTGAGCCTTTGCCTTTAACTGACCAATGTTATTACCTAAAATGGTGATATGCCCCATTTTTCGAAAGGGCTTGGTAATTTTTTTGCCATACAAATGTACTTTTACGCCTTCCATAGCCAACACCTCGTTCAGGCCTTTATACCTGGCCAAACCGGTATAATCGGCCTCTCCCAGCAGGTTTACCATTGCCGCTGGAATTTTAGTAGTTGTAGCACCCAGGGGGATATTCAGAATAGATCGCAAATGTTGTTCAAACTGCGAAGTATAATTCGCTTCTATGGTATGATGGCCGCTGTTATGCGTGCGGGGCGCCACTTCGTTCACCAGTATTTTCCCTTCCCTGGTTAGGAACATTTCTACCGCCAGTAGCCCTACCATATCCAGCGATTCGATTACCTGTTTCGCGATAACGTTCGCCTCAGTCCATGCCGCTTCACTTATTTCAGCAGGGGCAAACAGGTATTCCACCAGATTATGTTCAGGATGAAAAACCAGCTCTACTACCGGAAAGCATTCTGTTTCTCCGGCCGCGTTCCTGGCGACAATCACTGAGATTTCTTTTTCAAAGTCTACAAGCTTTTCCAATAAACCCGGGGCATCAAATCCTTTTTCAATATCTTCTTGGGTTCGGATTACCCGCACACCGCGCCCATCGTAGCCGGCCTTACCTAGCTTGTGCACAGCAGGCAACATATGCATTAGTTTTGCCAAATCGGCTTTGGATTGGGTAAGCACAAATTCTGCTGTAGGAATCTGATGGTCGAGGTAAAACTGCTTCTGTAACCTTTTATCCTGGATAAGCTGGATAATTTCTGGTTGTGGATATATCTTCTTCCCTTCCTGCTGTAATTTCAGTAAAGCTTCCGTATTTACATTTTCAATTTCAATAGTGATCAAGTCACATTGCTTCCCGAATTCGTAAACGGTATCAAAATCTGTTATGGAGCCCTGGGTAAAGCCGGTTGCTACCGATTTGCAGGGCGCATACTCATCGGGATCTAAAATGTAAACATCCAGATTAAAATCGATAGCCGATTGTATCAACATTCGCCCTAGCTGTCCACCGCCCAATACCCCCAATTTAAAGTTTTGATAAAATGCTGCTTCCACGATATAAATTTTTGGGTACGAAATTACATATTTATTTACTAATCCCAATTGATGCTTCTTTATAGCAACCGGCAACCTTCTGATTTTTTAATCAATAATTATGTCAGGCGCTTAACAAGGCTTTTTAGTAAATAAACCTTACTATTATGGTTTTCTGTAACTATACCCTGTTTTCTTCATTCATAGCAATCCCCATCTTTTCCATCAGTTTGCTCGCGTTAAAACTTTTGCAAACTCCTTCGTGTAGCTTATAGTCGAATGAAATTTCATCTCCTTCAATTTGGCTGTTAAAACTATAATTTTTAACATTGGGTAACTGACTTTCCAGTTCGCCCAGTTCCAGGTCATGCGTGGATACCAGGCCGGTAGCGTTAAGTTTACTCAATTGCCGGATAAGTGAAGCAGCGCCGTTATGGCGGTCGTGCGAATTGGTTCCTTTCAAAATTTCGTCCAGCATAAACAATACGGGCTGACCTTCGGCCACGGTTTCCAGCAGTTGTTTTAATCTTCGAAGTTCCGCATAGAATGATGAAACACTTTCCTCTAATGAATCCTGGGTACGCATACTGGTAAATACCTGCATTTTCGATATTTTCATTTCCTGTGCACATACCGGAGCTCCCGCCAGTGCCAGCACGGCATTAATACCGACGGTTCGTAAAAAGGTACTTTTGCCTGACATATTTGAACCGGTAATGATCGCAATGGCGCCTTTACCAGCTAATTCATAATCGTTCACCACCCGGTTCTTTAACTTAATCAGGCAATGCCCTAATGCTGTAGCCTGGTAGGTAAAGGGCTTATCATCAATTATTGGAAATACAAATTCCGAATGTGCAAAGCTAAATCCCGCAAGTCCGTTGAGGGCTTCAAACTCACTGATGTCAGCAAACCATACACTTACATCTTCCCTGTTTTTTGCCTTCCACCGGTCGGCTTTTAATAACCAGTAAATATCCAGCAGCATAATTACATTGGCGAGGTGATAAAACACATTCGCTCGGTTGTCCAGATTATCCAGGATGTTTTGCAAACTGTTGATTTCTTCTGATGCCGTATAGTTTTTATGTTTGAAATTAACCTGTAACCGTTTCAGCAGTTCAGCCTTAAATGTGCTTTGCTCAATTTTAAGAATCATCATCCGGTAGGCTTTCAGAATTGATATACTTTTGGATGTTTTTTTATGCGTAGTGGTTGCGGTATCCTTGGTGGTCCATAATATGAAGCTGTTAATGGCGATTAATCCGATGGAATAATAACCGCTGATGTTGGTTATGAAATATAGCGCTATGGCGATCAGGGTAAGAATGGGCAAAATAAGGAGCGCCAATTTATACCTACCATGATTTTTCAGTGCATCAGGTTCCTGTATCCAGTTCAGCAAAACTTTTATTTCATCTACTTCTTCCCGCATGGCCTTTTGCGACGCGGGTTTTTCTTTTCCATATGCCTGAAAATCCTGCCGCCAGTCTAACTTTTCTTTCAATTCGATTACAGCTTCCTGTCGTGCCTCAATGGTCTGCTTTTTAGCCGCGTTCTTTAACCAATCAGCTAATTTTTCTTTACCTTTTTCTGTATTACTTCTATTAATAAGTTGAAAAAGCGAATGCTTTCCGCATACATCCAGGTCTGCCGCATAAGGATGCGTGGTTTCCAAATACTTGGTTCCGGCATCAAATTCATTCAGGTCTCCTGAAAGTCTTTGTATTTCTTCTTCGTTAATCTGGATCAGATTATCCAAATGGGTTTTCTTAATTTTTATCGAGTTATGGTATTTCACTATAATGCTGAAACCAATCAGAAATATCACGATAATTACAGCCACCGCTACTACGTTTCTTTCATTTGCGAAATATATCAACCCGATGATACTTACCAGGAAAAAAAGAACTCTTACAATAGCTATCTGATCGTTTTTTCTACTGTATTGAGTAGCTTCTGTTTTACATTGAACTACTCTTTCCTGAAATAGCGTCTTTAAATTAGTTTGCATTGATGCTTTTTTAATTTGGTTATCTGGCAAATGCTGGGTTCTAATATTTTATTATCAGTTTTACGGTAATTTCTGTATTCATATCATCATAATCTATAATTTTTAAAAATTTTATGTAATTGCCTTTAACTGTTATGGCAAATTTGCCAGTAATTCTTCCTCAATTTACCCTAGCTTTTTCTGGCAACAGCATTTTTTAAATATTATCCGGCGTAAAACTTCGATAAATACCTTATTCTTGTTTGGTTGATATTTAGTTTTCCCGCGCAAAGCCTATATTTGTTGTTAAATTACCTTTATATTATGTCTGAAATTTCTGTATTTACTGATAACCCTTTGGAAATCCGTTACGTTCAGGGCCTTGACCTTTTAGATATTTGCAAGCAATACGGCGCGCCTTTGTATGTTTACAATGCCGATAAAATTATTGATCAGATTGAACAGCTTCGGCAGTCGTTCTCTGGGGTAAACCTGAAAATTAAATACGCGGCCAAAGCATTAACCAATCTTTCTGTTTTAAAACTGATGAAAAGCCAGGGTATTGGCTTGGATGCCGTTTCTATTCAGGAAGCCCAAATCGGATTAATTGCCGGGTTCAAACCCAGTGAAATTCTTTTTTCGCCTAACTGTGTTTCTTTTGATGAAATTCAGGAGGGTGTAAACATGGGCCTCCGCATTAATCTGGACAACCTGTCGATGCTCGAGAATTTTGGTCAAACCTATGGGAACTCAGTACCTTGTTGTATTCGGCTTAATCCACACATTTTTGCCGGGGGAAACGCTAAAATTTCGGTTGGTCATATCGATTCCAAATTTGGTATTTCCACCCATCAGATGAAAGAAATTGTGGCTTTGGTTGAAAAATATAATATACATATTAATGGCCTGCATGTGCATACAGGATCTGATATTTTAGATCCTGAAGTATTTTTATTGGGCGCCCAGGTTGTATTTGACGCGGCCGCGCATTTTTCAGATCTCGAGTTTATTGATTTTGGCAGCGGATTTAAAGTAGCATATAAAGCTGATGATCATCCAACCGATATTACCGACCTTGGCAAAAAACTAACCATCGCTTTTAAAAACTTTTGTCAGAATTATGGCCGTGAGCTTGAGCTTTGGTTTGAACCTGGAAAATTTCTGGTAAGCGAGGCTGGTTTACTTTTAGTAAAGGTAAATGTAGTAAAAACCACACCGGTTTCCATTTTTGCCGGCGTTGATTCAGGACAAAATCATCTGATCAGGCCCATGATGTACGATGCTTACCATAACATTATCAATATTTCTAACCCCAAGGGAAAGAAAAGAACTTATAATGTGGTTGGCTATATTTGCGAAACTGATACCCTTGGCAATAGCCGCGACCTGAATGAGATTCGTGTAGGCGATATTTTAGCTATTAAAAATGCCGGCGCTTATGCCTTTAGCATGTCTTCCAATTATAATTCGCGGTTTCGCCCAGCCGAGGTTCTGATTATTTATGGCGAAGCTAAACTTATCAGGAAGCGTGAAACTCTCGAAGATATTCTGCGGAATCAGGTTGAAATAGACGTGTAGTTTTTCTCGTTTGTGTTTTTAAAATTTAACTCACAGTAGCTGCCTTATGTCAAAAATATGCTTTGCGTTTCTGATAACTGTGGTTTTGGGAACCGGCCTTGCATTTTTCCAGCCTGCAACCGCGCAAAGCGATTCTGTAGCTGTCGGCAGATACTTTACCCCTGAAGCCGGTGTTTCTCTTTCAAAATTTCTGGATCAGAGTTTTTCTTCCTTAAGGTACCAGGGACCTGTATTTTCTGGAGGGGCTGGATTTATTTTCAGGAAACCTCAGAATTTTCATCAGGTTGATTTTTTGTTTGATTATGGATTTCTTAATAACGACCGAAATAATGCCTCTCTTACCCAATATCAGTTTTCTGGCAATTACACTTTTAATAAATATTTGAGAAATGTTCATTTTAATTTGCCTATTGATGTACATTGGTATGTGGGAGGTACGCTCGGTGGGTTGTGGATGCTGAGTAATCACGATTCATTTTCTAACAATGCTGTGATTAATAGTTTTTATTTATCCCTTAGTCCTTCTTCTTCTCTTTTTTATAATTTTAACCTGTGGAACAGCGATTTTACCGCTCATGTTTCTGCTTTTCTTCCGCTTATCACTTTCGCTGTTCGTCCTGCTTTTGGAACACCTCGCTTTTCTGGCGATTTAGATGATGCTCACGACCTGCGTGGTTTTTTAGAAAGCGGAAAAATTGTTTCTCTCAATAAGTTTTTTCGTTTCAATGCCTCTTATGACTTGGAGTATCATTTAAAAAATCAAAATGCCTTACGATTGAGATACATGTGGAACTTTTATTCGTTTAAACAAGACGACCGACTGGTGCAGGGAGCATCACATACGCTTACCTTTTCTACTATGTTTGGATTTTAATCGGCATTTATTATGAAAATATACTGGTTTGCCTTCTTAGCTTTTATTGTCCTTGAATTAATTTTTTCGGGTTGCGAAGATATCTTTATTGATGGCAAATTTGATAATGATGCCGTAAAAAACTTTGATGAACTCTGGAAAACTGTGGATGAGAATTATTCATTTTTTTCTCTGAAGAATATTGACTGGGATTCAGCCTATGCTATTAACCGGCCAAAAGTATTTGATGGCATGCCCACTGATTCCCTTTTTACTGTAATGGCTGGATTGATGAATACCCTTCGCGATGGTCATGTGAACCTGTTTGCTGGTTTTGATGTTTCCCGCAACTGGCAATGGTATTTAGATTACCCTCAAAATTTTGATTTTACCCTGATTGAAAGAAATTATTTAAAAGATAATTATCAAATTACCGGGCCGCTCTATCATACCTTGATTGATTCTATCGGATATGTGTATTATGAAAGTTTTGATGATAATGTTAGTGGCTCTGTTATGGATTACCTGGTGAGCCTGTACAGCAGCCGTGTCCAGAATGATAACGATACCATTATTGTGAAGGGCCTGATAATAGATGTGAGAAATAATGGTGGAGGAAGTTTAAATAACGCCCGTACCATGGCCAGCAGATTTGCTACAGAAAAAACGCTGGTGCATTACTGGCAGTACAAAAATGGACCCGGGCACAATGACTTCACTGAAAAAATTCCAAAGTACATTGAACCCGAGGGTGAAAATCAATTTCAGGGTTTAGTAATATTGTTAACCAACCGGTATTGTTACAGTTCAACCAATTTTTTTGTCCAGTATATGAAAGCGGTTGTACCAAAAGACCGGCTTTTGATTATTGGTGACCAAACCGGTGGTGGCGGTGGCCTGCCCATCAATCGTGAATTACCCAATGGCTGGATTTACCGTTTTTCTTCTACCAAAACCACCACTGTGGGCGGTGAAGACATTGAACTTGGTATTAAACCAGATTTGAAATTAGATTTGAATGATGATGATAAAGCTGAAAACAAGGATACCCTTATTGAACGTGCGTTGGGAATTATTAAAAATTCGTATGAAAAAGGAAATCATGGTGGTTAACTAAAAATCTTAGCGCTACTTGTTTTATTGTTTTCCATCTTCTTTTATATTTAATTTAGGGCTGAAAAGCTTCGGGACGTTAGCTCAGTTGGTTTAGAGCGCCGCCTTGACAGGGCGGAGGCCACTGGTTCGAATCCAGTACGTCCCACTTTTTGGTATCGCCTTCCTGCGATTTTTTTTACTTTGCCTTTCATTGTTCATAAAATTATTCTGCCTGATTTTTATAAAGTTAGTATAAATTTTATTTTAATTTGTTTAAACAAATTTTGTTTAATATATCTATAAAATTATTTATACTTAATTTTACGCTTATTATTTATTCTACACAATATTCTGATAATCATAAAGTTAACCTGCTAAATTGTATCGTGTCAAATAATTTTATTATGTGATTTAAATCAATTTCATTAGAAGCATATTAAATTATAAGTTGTAATGATAGTGCCTGGTGTTTGAACAACATTCATTAAATTTTCCTGAACAGATCCACTGTTGTTACACCAACTGGTCGATATTTAATTGACTTTAAAATCACCACGCAGTTCACGGAACCTTTTACGGACATCGGCTATATAAATACTTCCTGGGTATTCTTTTAGAAATTGCGCGTATATTTCCATAGCCTTATCCTTGTTTCCCACTTGTTCCTCATAAATTTTTCCAGCCATATACAATCCATCATCTGCCAGAATATCCTGATTATAAGATGTTTGAATTACTTCCAGATGTTTCAGCGATTCTTCAAATTTTCCCTGTTGCATGTCTATTTTCGCCATTAGCCACTGAATCTCGTCAGTTAGTGAGTGGCCTGGGTTTGCCTTAAGCATGCTATCTAGCATTTGCATAGCTTCATCCTGTTTGTTTTGAAATAACAGCAGTTCTGTATATGCGTATTCTTTCATTGCTCTGTCGGTGGTGTCCAGGATGGTGTTGTTCTGAATCAGAATACTTAATGACATAGCGTCATTGGCTATTTCACGGGTTGTAGCAAGCTTTAATACATCCAGATGGTCTTGCGCCAGCTGAAATTCGCCTTTGTAATAGGATAATTTGGCGTTTCTTAGCTTGGCTTCATAGCCAACCGGTTCTTCTTTGTGCGATTTTTCTACCTGGGAATACAGCAATGTTGATTCCCAAGGCTGATTGGTCAGTATGAATATATCGCCCAAATCCAGTTTACACTTTGCTTTTAATTCGCGATTCGCTCTTGGATTATCTACCACCCTTTGCAAAATTTCTATGGCTTTTTCTTTTTGATCTAAATAAAACGCATACAGCAACGCCTGACTTCTCATAGCCTCCATCGTGGTATTGCTTGGGCCTAGGGGCGAATCTTCACTTTCGTTGATAAATTCCTGGTAATTGGTAATCAGTTCATTTATATCTTCCCGCGCGACCGGATAATTATTTTTCACCAACTCTTCTCTTACTTTTATTTTTTGGCGTCGTGCGATTACATAAGTCGGGCTTTTAGGATAACGATCTATTAGGTATTCGTACATTTTCAGCGCGGTTCTGTAATCCTGGTTTTCCATGGCAATAGTAGCCACCTCCATTACCTTATCGCCTGCTGTTTTATTTCTTCTGTCAATGGCCTTGGCTTGAAGAAATGCTCCATTAAAATTTTTCTGCTGTAGGTTGACCCAGATCAGAAGCTCATTGTAAAGCTGATTGTCGGGGTATCGCTGCACGTAATCATATAACAGGTCAGATAACCCTAACAAATCCTCTTCTTCCGTTAGAACGCTTTGTAATACGTTTTTCACATAGTTGATATGCGCAGGATCCTGATCAGCGTATTTCAGGTATTCCTGTATCATGGGGTCCTTTTTGTTCAGATGGCGGTAAACATTGGCCAATTCCAACGCGTATTCATCGTTTTCGCGGCTGGCTTCTCTCCCTTTCAAATAAGTTCGCACGGCATTTTCTGTTAACTCATTTTTAATAAAATGGCTGGCTACAATCCTTACCTTGTATGGATCATTTTTTACCTCTTCAATTACTTCATCGAAATATTTATTTGAATCCTTTTCTTTTCCCTCTCTTAAATAGGTAATTCCGGCATCAAGCTGGTACAGGATGTTATCCGGATATATTTTAATAACTTTTTCAATATACTTTTCCGCATCCTTCAGATATGAATTATCTAGAAGCAAGCTCATATAACGGGTATGAATTATCGGAATATTTTTTTTATTATCCGCTAATTCCTCATACAAAGCCTTAGCCTTTGTTATTTCCCCTTTGTCATCATACTCCTGAGCCAGCTCTATTTTTTCTTTATTCTGCCCAAAAGCCATGGTGTGGATAATAACTATCAATAATACGCTTGTTATAGTTTGTGTTATACTTTTTTTCATGGTGTGTAAAGTTATACTTTTAGTTATACACTAACCTATTATATTATTTAAATTATTATTTAAAATACTATTGTTATTTATTAGCGTGTGGATAGGTGGATAACTTGTCAAAAAATATCTTGTTATTATCATTTGTGAATAACTAACCTAATTATCTACAAGTTATCCACAGGGTTATCCACAATTAAATAGTTGATTTACAATTACTTATCAAAAAATAAGTGGAAAAGTTAGTTTTTTGTGGATAACTTGTATACCACTTTGCTATTGTTGATAACCATGTGCATAACTCTTAATTATCAACGGCTAATAACATTTATATGATATCGAACCATTGTCGAGTGGATAACGTTATCTTTTCCACATATAATCAACTATCTTTCCACAAGTTATCCACATTGTTTGTAGATAACTAATCCTAATATAAAAATTGCCAGGCCTTCATTACCAAAAAAAACATCTTAAAAATTAGGAAATTTTGATTTACTTCGTCAAAAGGAAAAATTCTGATCATCAACTTCCCAATTTGCTCTTAGTTCAACCTGCGCTTCATAATAATAAACGGGTTCAGGTTCTTCATATTTTAAAATGTTCCCATAATCCCATTTCCCGTTTTCATTGGCATCTATCAATACCCGGATTCGATATGTTCCCGGGCTTACATTATTGAAAACATAAGATTGCCGATTGTTTGTTTCAGCTATCACCGAATTTTTTTCGTCGATTAATTGAATTGTAAAGCTTTTGTAATTTGTTTCAACGCTACCTTTTATTACTCCCAGGCTTTTTGGATCCAGGTATGGAAACTCCTGTTTTATTCTGCCACTGCTATCAAGTTCCACACTAATGAACGCGCCTTTTCCCGCGTATAACTGAAACCCCTTATTGAGGGTAATTTCTTTGTTTTTCAATGCAATTTTAATACCGACTGTGAGTGTATCAGCAATGGCATTCAAAATGTTTGTTCTTTGGTTTTGATCAGGCTCATTTCTTAATGTATCCATTATTTCGGATACCTTCGGATAATTTTGTGAGATTAGGAAGGTCTCTATAACTCTTTCTCTTTCTTCTGTATTTTCCAGGTTTTGAATACTGTCTAGTAATGTGTTTTGGTAGGCTTTCAAACTTTCTTCTTTTACACTGTCGATTTGCCGAAGCCTATGTTCCACGTTTTTCTTCAGTGAATCTTTGTTAATAATTTTAGCAAGCCGCAATTGGTCTTTTCGATCATTCCAGATATAATCTTTTTCTGGAACAAGGGGAATATTTAATAGGGTATCGTATTTTAACAATAAGCTGTCTGTGTTTAAACCCGCTATTGGTTTATTGAACTCAATAGCTGCCTGCACATTAAAATTATCATTTGTATTTCCCAATTGAACGGTGTGATTCAAACTTTCAGGTTTTCTGCGGGTCTCCTCAAATTTTATATAAAATGTATCGGTTGCCTGTTGGTTCAGTGAATCGGTCACGGTAATTAAAGTTTGTATACTATCAATTTTGAAGGTATTGTAGAAGCGAGTGTTTCTATGATCTTCCTGAAAATTATGATAGATGACTGCTGGCTTATACAACTGAATATCAGTATCAATTGAATCACTCATATTTTTCCCTTGATAAGCGGACGTATCATAGGTTAACTGATAATCAGTAACATATTTGTTGAAGCGAATTTCGTAATATTTTCCATTGGGTCGTGATCCCAGAATTTCTAATGGTCGCGCATCTACGCCAAAAATTTCTAAGTCAGCTGTTATCTCATTAATAATAGAATCGCTGCTGGGTGCCTGTTTTCCTAATTTTAATATTTCTGATTTGAAACCATACGGCTCCTTGTCCGACTCATCTTTTAAATTTCCATTCGAATCAATGTAGGCGTACAACCTGTAATTTCCTTCCTTTATGTATTTAATTTCGTATTCACCTTCTTCTGTTGTTTTGGTTAAATACATGGGCCTGCTGTTAAAAATATCTAAAGTATCCGCTGCCGCGTATAAGGCTACTACCGCATCATTAACGGGTTCTCCCGTCATTAGCATCGTCGCTTTCCCTTTTACTTTGCACGAATCAATTTTATCTCCGGTGCTAAAAGCTGCTACTACCTGGTCGGCACTATTTCCTTCTGTGATATCTTTAATCGACTCCCGAAAATTAAATGTGTAAGTTGTGCTGTCGAGTAATGGCTCGTTTATAATTATTCTTATCGACCTTTTATTAACCCTCGATTCATAATCTTCTATGGGTGGGGTTATTATCAGTTCTTTCTTAATATCCCGGGCTTGTATGAGCTCATCAAATGTAAGGGTGATTTCTTCGCTATTAAAATTTGTGGTTTCCAATGGCGGGTACATAGATGTTAGTGTAGGTGGAATTGAATCCTTTTCCCCACCTGTTGGAGCCCCCACCCGTGCGCATGAACTGGTACTAATGGCTGCGATTACCAAAAAATAATAATATAAGTTATAGACTGTTACGTTTTTTAATAACCTATGATATAGTTTCTGCGGCCTGTATGGTGCGTTTATTAACATATTATCGGGTAATCAAATAAGAAATACTTTATTTTGTTAGTTTTATATTGAAAATTCTGACCATCATAAACTCCTCATTCTCAACCTGGATGGATCCTGACTTTCATACCCTTGATCTAAAATTTTTTTCTTGGGCCTTTTAACTAATGCTTGTTGATAATTTTTATTGGTTAAACTGTTGATGTTTGCCATTCGTTTTCAAAATGTTTTCTCTCCTTCAAAGATAATGTTGAACAATCTTATTTGTTCTACTAAAAAATGAAATAAGGAATTAATAGCATATGGCAATTTGTTTTACCAGTATTGTTGATGTTTTTGGTAAACGGGTGGAGTTAGCTGAATGTATTTTTGCTATTATTATCTCGTCCTGTTATTATGGTTTTTTTTTCTAATACTTGATGATGAACTTTTTGTGTTTATTCATTCTCTTACCTATTCTCATTTATTTTAACGAATATTTCTGTTGTTACCGTTTTATATTATCGCATAAGGGAAAGTCCCAAATGAATTAAAGGTTGTTCGTAAATAGAATGAAATGGCATCAGATAATATGTGAGAAATACTAGTAAAGGTAGTATACGATACTTTGATCTGTATCTTTCATTAAATTTTTTTACTTCAATAAGTGAAGACTACTTTCCCAGATAGATCATGAGTATTGAAATATCCGCAGGCGACACACCACTAATTCTGCTTGCCTGACCAATTGTTTGTGGATTTATTTTTTTTAATTTTTCTCTGGCCTCCGCTGACAACGCTTTTATTTTCTGATAATCAAAATTATCTGGTATCCTATAATTCTCTAGGTTTGTTATTCTTTCAGCGTGATGCCTTTCTTTGTCAATATAGGTTTCATACTTAGTTAGGATTTCAACCTGTTCGCGAACTTCCTGTGAATATCTATCTAGCAGTTCTCCTACCTTGTTGTCTAACTGACGTACTTCGCTAAAATTGATTTTGGGTCTTTTCAATAATTTGTGAACTGAAATTTTTTCCCGGATGGTAGCAGTATCAATTTCATTCAAATGGTCGTTAACATCGGTTTCCGGAGCGATTTTTTGGGTTATAATCTCCCCCATTAATCTTTCTATATCATTTTTTTTATCTAGCACTTGTTTCAGTCTTTCATCACCTACTAAACCTAAGCGATGGGCCTTTTCTGTTAACCGTATGTCGGCATTATCCTGGCGTAATAATATCCGGAATTCAGCCCTGGAAGTAAACATTCTGTATGGTTCCTCAGTGCCTTTGTTTATCAGGTCGTCGATAAGGACGCCGATGTAGGCTTCCGATCGGTTCAAAATCACTTCGTCTTTTCCATGTACCTTGTTATGCGCGTTTATGCCAGCCATTAATCCCTGGCAGGCTGCTTCTTCGTAACCGGTTGTCCCATTTATTTGTCCGGCAAAATATAAATTCTCAATCAGTTTGGTTTCCAGCGATAACCTAAGTTGTGTTGGTGGAAAATAATCGTACTCAATCGCATAACCTGGCCTGAATAATTTTGCTTTTTCAAAACCTGGAATATGTCTGATCGCATTATATTGTACATCTTCTGGTAAGGAAGTTGAAAACCCATTCACATATACTTCAATGGTATGCCAGCCCTCTGGTTCTACAAATATCTGGTGACGATCTTTATCAGAGAATCGTTTAATTTTATCTTCAATAGACGGACAATACCTTGGCCCTGTTCCCTGAATGCGCCCACTATACATGGGGGATCTATCGAATCCTAATTCCAGTAATTCATGAACTTCGTTATTGGTATATGTAATAAAGCAACTTCTTTGTGTGGTTAGGGTCCTGGTATTTGTAAATGAAAATTTTCCTGGATTTTCATCCCCAAATTGTTCTTCCATTTTTTCATAATCCAAACTTCGGCCATCTACTCTGGGTGGTGTTCCGGTTTTCATTCTGCCTGATTGAAAACCAAGTCGCATTAGTTTTTCTGTGATTCCTTTTGCTGCTTTTTCCCCGGTTCTTCCACCTCCCATTTTCTTTTCTCCTATATGGATTACACCATTCAAAAAAGTGCCATTCGTGAGCACAACAGCTTTTGCTTTTATTTCTAATCCCAGTGATGTAATTACTCCAACCACTTTTTCTTTTTCTACAAGCAAGTCTGTCACCATCTCTTGCCAGAAATCTACATTCGGGTTTTCTTCTAGTGCCAATCGCCATTCCTGCGCAAACAACATCCGATCGTTTTGGGTACGCGGACTCCACATAGCTGGTCCTTTAGACTTATTTAACATTCGAAACTGGATCATTGATTTATCCGCGATAATTCCCGAATAGCCTCCAAGCGCATCAATCTCACGAACAATTTGCCCTTTTGCTACTCCACCCATAGCTGGGTTACAGGACATTTGGGCAATTGTTTGCAAATTCATAGATATTAACAGTACCTTTGATCCCATAGTAGCTGCCGCCGCCGCCGCTTCGCAACCAGCATGACCGCCCCCCACTACAATCACATCATAAATTCCAAACATATAAAAAGGTTTAAATAAGTTTAACAAACTTACTGAATATCAATCTCTTCTAAACGTTCCACGTGGAACGTTGCTCTAATAATTTTGTGAAATAGCATTGACATAAAAGGATTCCATCTCACGCATAACAACCTTATCATGAGGATTTTTATCACCATAACCAATAAGGTGAAGCACGCCATGAATAATAATTCTTAAAAGCTCTGTTTCAAAGGGCAAATTTAATGAAAGGGAATTGCTTTTAACACGATCTACACTAATAAAAATATCACCTTCAAGGAAGTTCGGGACATCAGATTGATCAAAGGTAATAATATCTGTATAAAAATCATGTTCGAGAAAACTCTGATTTATTCGAAGTAAATATTCGTCACTACAAAAAATAAATTTAAGGGAGGAAACCTGAAAACCTTCGCGAAAAACCGTGTCATGAATCCAGGAACGGATTACTCTTTTCTTAATAGGAAAGGATGGAGTCTGCTCAAAAAAAAATAAATGCTCCCTTTTTTCAAAACTGAGAATTTTATAAAATATAGAAAGTAAGTTCAACGCATTTACCATCCTGTTTGAATTCAACTTCGTCGCAAAGATGTTTCATTAGAAAAATTCCTCGGCCACTAGGTTTATCCACATTTTCAGGAGAAGTAGGATCAGGAAGGTTGCTGGAATTAAAACCTAAACCTTCATCCTGAACGATAAATTTAATGGCGCCATCCTGCAAAACAAGAGAAAGGAAAACATTCTTATCTGCCAAACCTTTGTTGCCATGAACGATGGCGTTGTTCACAGATTCAGTAACAGCAATCATTATATTTCCGTAAATATCATCATCGAAGTTATATTTTTCCTTGGCATTATCGATGAAACTTTCGATAATACGAATATTTTCAGTAAGCGAAGGAATTTGAATACTGATTGAATCCATAGAAGTAGTCATTGTGGTTTTATTCATTGATACGTTTAAAGTATTTGTTTGCTTCACTTTTATAGTAAGGATTGAGTTTTACAGGTACAGTTTTTAATAAATCAATCTCTTGTTGTTTGGCTTTAATATATTGGTCAAATGATTCAGTGCTGATCTTTTCATAATCGTCTTTGGCTGTTTCACCTTTTCGTTCCTTATCAAGTTCTTGTTCTCGGAGAGACTTTTCAGCTTCAAGTAACCGGGTTAAAATCTGTTTTTGTCGCTTCTGCATTTCAGAAGACAACTGCTTATTAACCAAATCCTTTTCAGTCTCTTCCATTTCTTTGGTAAGTTCTTCCAACGAACTGCCATTGCCACCTTCCTCACTTTCCGTTTTCTCTTTCATTTCCTGCAAAGCTTTTCTGATCTGTTCCTGCTTGGCGGCCATCTTGGCTAATTCTTCTGACAATTCCCGGCCAGATTTACCACTTTTCTTGAGCTGTTGAATTTGTTCATTAAGTTGTTTCTGCAATTCACTTAGGGTAGGACCACCTTCAGAAGGGTTAGAATTATTTTTCGGGTTGCCCATTGCATCGGCCATTTGCTGTTGCATCTGGCTTAGCACATCGTTAAGAAGCAAGGCCAAATTATTAATGGAGGTCATAGAAAATTGCTGCTTGCTAATAGCTTTAAATTGCTGACGTTCTTTCAGAGCATCCATGCTTTCTTCCATGTTTTTATTCATTTCCTTTACCTCACGGGTTACAAAAGATTGAATTTGAAAAACCCGTTCAGCCAAAGCCATTAAACTATCTTCAATAATTTGAGCATCATCACGGAGTTTTAATTGTTGCTGAGAAAGATCAATAAAACGGGGGTCATTTTGACGAACATCTCTGAAAGATTTCAAGACGTCTTCCTGATTAAAAGAAAGGGTTACCAAGTTATCCAGAATGTTCCGCAGGTTATCAATATTTTCCTGCAACATTTCCATTTCCATACTTTCCTGCATTTGCTGAAGTTTTTCAGACATTTGCTGCATTTTTTGTGAACTGTTTTTTTGTGATTGTTTTGCTTTTTCTCTTTTGTTTTGGTCCAAAGCTTCTTTTGCCTTTTGCTGCTCTTCCTTAATTTGTTGCTCTTCCGGAGAAAAATCCTGAATAGGATTTGGGTTTTTTAGATCCTGATTAATCTCATTTAGTTCTTCCAGAGATTTTTGAATATCTTCTTCAAATTTTTTGTTAAGCGATTCCTGCTCCTTGCTAAGCTCCTCATTATCATTCTCTTTTTTATCGGTTTCTTCAGAAAGTTCGTCTTGCTCTTTTGTAAATTCTTCCAGATCCTTCACAACTTCATCAAGTTTCATATCAAACTTCATCCGTTTGAAAAGTTCGAGCGCACGCTCAAGTTCTTCCTCAAGTGTTTCCTCATTTTTGCTCAGTTCTCTGAGTTTGTTCTGAATTTCATCGATGTTTTTCTGATCTTCAAGCATTTTTTGAAGTTCCTCATACAATTCTTTGGTTTTTTCATCCAACAATTCATCCATTAAACTCTGTAATTGTTCAATTTGCTCCTGAATCTTTTCATTTTGCTGGGAGAATTGCTCTCGCTTCATTTTATTAGCCTGACTTTGCTCCTGCAGGTTTTGAATCTCTTTAGTCAATTCTTCACGTTTTTGAATCAACTGTTCAAGCATCTGTTTGTCCTGCCAATTCATCTCTTTCTTACCCCGCATCTTCTTTTCAGCGTCTTCTAATTGCTCTTTAAGCTCCTGGGCTTTTTGCACACTTTTGTTAATCTGGCTTTGAGTTTCATTAGAAGATTGTTGAAGGCTTTCTTTCAGATCTTCTCTGCTAGGTAGGTTAAACGTATACGTGGAAGTTCTGGCCGATTTGGCGCCATTAACACCATCGTTGTCCCAAACTTGAAGGAAATATTTAATTTGGTCACCGGGTTCTAAATTAAAACTATCCGTGGGCCAACGATAATAATAACTTTGGGTATTTTGATTAGAATTTAAGGGTAAGTTAATCCGTTTGTACTTTCCCTTGTTATCCCCACTTTCAGGTCTATCTACCTGGTAATAAAGGGAAAGCTTGGTCAAGCCATAATCATCAGTGATATTACCACCTAAAATCATGAATTTATAGAGCGTAGTATCCTGAAATTGTTCTAAGATAATAGAAGGATTTTGATCAGGGATTACATCAAGGTAATATTGAATGTTTTGCTTGTTTCGGCTATAAGGATTCTTTAATTCAACCAGGTAATTATCTGACTTAAATATTTGCTTTTCAAAATTAAACACATTATCAATATCTTCCTCTACATTAAATACTTCTTTGGAATCCTGAAACGCGAGCCAAAGGCTATCTGAAGCCAAAGTATTAAACTTCCAGGAAATCTTGGTGCCTTCAGGAATTTGAAGATTTCCAACATTATTCAAACGCTCATTTTTCTTTTTAAGATACTGCGGGTATTCGAGCATCACACTGAAATTTTTCAGGTTTGGTCTGTCAACCACCATAACGTTGTACACGTCGGAACTAAATCCGGCGGCATCGATATAAAAACTCAAATCACGCTGAATATTCAGAAAAGTAAACTCAAACATACCGGCCTTAACTTCTTGTAATTTAACTTTACGGTCGACGGAATTGATATAAGCATTTTCTGGAATAGCATTTCCTTCTAAAGAAATCTGAACCTTAAAATCTTCATTACGAAATGCAAGCAAAGGCTGTTCATTGTATAAGTTAAATGTGAAAGGAGCTTCAGGAATGAACTTCTTATTAAACTGAATAATTCGTTTGTTACTTTCAGTAAATAACTGAGGTATTAATAAGAGTAGAAATAAAAGAATAAAAACAGGTGCGGCCAGAAACTTTACATACCTGAAATTATCTTGTAAGTGTATGGCAACCGGGAAAGAAAAAATAGAAAGGTCGCGTGTACGCTGAGCAATGCTCGCCGCGATTAATTCATTGCTAAGTTCACCGTTTCGTTGAAGCTGTATAATATTTACCAGTTTATCCTGAATTTCAGGAAAATACCCACCAATTTGCCGAGCCGCTTCTTCATCATTAATTTGCTTTTTCGCGTTAAATAAACTGAGCAGCGGATCTATTATAAACTTATAAAGAATAAAAAGGCAAATACCAATAAAAGAAAAAAGGAGAAACGCACGAAGGGGCGAATCAAATCTCGCGGAATATTCAATCGAACTAACTACCAAATAAGTGGTAAGAATAATAGCCAAAAAAAGTATAACGCCTTTTAAAAGTTTATTAATATAATATTTACGCTTATAGGCTTTAAGCTGATCGATTATAACAGTAAAATTTCCAGAAGGTGCCATAGCGGTAAAAATTATGAAAATGTAAAATAAAAAGAATAAAAAAAACTATAATTTAAAAAGTAACTACTCAATTTCTAACAGAATAGGACAATGATCAGAATGAACCGCATCGGCCAGAATAACTGAATTCTTGATTCTATTTTCCAAAGAATTAGTAACCAAATGATAATCAATGCGCCAACCCAAGTTTCTTTCACGTGCTTTTCGGCGATAACTCCACCATGTATAGTGGTGTGGGTCATTATTAAAATAACGAAAGGTATCAATAAATCCAGAATCTAGAAATTGGGAAACCCACTCCCTTTCTTCAGGTAAAAATCCGGAACTATTCTTATTACCAACGGGGTCATGTATATCAAGCGGTTTATGACAAATATTGTAATCTCCACATATAACCAGGTTAGGATGTGAGTGCTTAAGAACATCAATATAACCAAAAAAATCACTAAGCCATTTCATTTTAAAAGCCTGCCGAAGTTCGCCTGTAGTTCCAGAAGGCATATAGGTATTAATTACAGAAAAGTTAGTAAAATCCGCGCGAATAACACGGCCTTCAATATCATAACAGTTCATACCACACCCGAATTCCACATGATTAGGAATAACTTTACTTAAAATAGCCACCCCACTGTAGCCTTTTTTTTCAGCGGGCATCCAATAAACCTGATAACCTAAATTTTGAAATACCTCAAGCGGAACCAGGCCCTCAGTAGCTTTTACTTCCTGTAAACACAAAACATCAGGATTTACAGAGAGGAGCCATTCATATAAACCATTTCTAATAGCTGCTCTAATTCCATTAACATTATAAGAAATTATTTTCACGGTAATTGTTAGCTTATCTGATTAGGTTAACTCAAAAAATTAATAAAAAAGATTGATTTATGGTATAGTCAAGCAATAGCTCAGGAAGTTGAATTTTATTAAATAACGAAGAATTAAAAAGAAAAAATTATGCATAATCCTAACATGTAATAAAATTTAAAATTCAATCTGAAGCTCTTGTTCAAAATAATCAATTATATGCATCTTTAGAAGCTTTTCTTGTTCTAATAGATCAAAATTTGGAAGTTTTTTTACAAGTTGCCAGTGGGGCCACCCTTCCTCATCTAAACCTTCGAGTTCATAAAAGCCGGAAAGACTTAAAACCTTACAAATGGCAATGTGCATAAGGTCTTGTTTCTCTTCTTTAGAAAAATTTCTTTTCCCTTTTCCCAATTCTTGAACGCCAATAAGAAAGAGTACACTATTAATATCCCCAGGTTTCTTCCCAAGTAATGTCTCAAGTTTATTTAATAACCTAAACCAAATTTTTTCAAGTTCGAGGTCTTTTTTATACATACGAAAAATTAATCAGACAAACTTAGAATTAACATTTTCCTTAACTTAACTAATAAAAAGCTAAAGAAATTAATAAACATATTTGTTAAACGTTAAAGTATGATCAAAGATTTTATTTCACTGATTTTTCCAAAACATTGTTTAATTAGCAACGCACCGCTAACAGTAGGGGAAAAATACTTATCGGCAGCGGTGGTTATAAGATTACCAATGTACGATCTGGAAAGTTCCCATTTAGAGCAAAAGTTCTATGGAAAGGTCCAATTACAAAATGCATTTGCATATTATAAATTTACAAAAGGTGGAAGAGTACAAAAAATTTTACACGCTCTGAAATACAGGAATAATCCGGAACTGGGAAAAATGTTGGGAGGATGGTTTGGTGGCGCATTATTGGATGCGGACCAGGGACAATGTGCGGATTATATAATTCCAATTCCCCTGCACCCATCCAGACTAAGGCAAAGAGGTTATAACCAAAGTGATAAAATTGCAGAGGGGATGTCTGCTGTACTTAATATTCCGTGGTTGAACAATGTACTCATTAGAAAGAAAAAAACAATAAGCCAAACAGGAAAGGATAGGTTGGCAAGGTTTCATAATGTGGAGAACATATTTACGGTAATTCGACCGGATATAATTGCTAACAAAAGAATTTTACTGGTAGATGATGTAATTACAACAGGGTCGACCTTAGAAGCAGGAGTAGTTGCTTTGCGGAAAGGAAATCCTAAATCAATCAGTATCGCGGCTTTGGCGACAGCATAAAAATAGTGGTGGAGAACTTATCATATTCAAAGATAAAAATGTATTATCAGCGGGCTCTGTATTATAAGTAAGAGAAAAAAAGATAAAGCAAGAATTTTAGGGATTGCACAAAATAAAAAAGCCCGGAGTTTCAATCCAGGGCTTTTTATAATTTAATTATAACATACCACTAATAATTTGTTCCTGCGCGTATCATGGCACATCGGAAACCAATGGTAGCAGTTGCGGAATCTTGTTCCAGATAGCGACGAGTACCAGGCGACATCCAATATGCGACATCTTTCCAGGAACCACCTTTGTACACCCGTACTTCATCAGTAATATAGGAATTAAAATTTTCACTGTCATAGCCTGATGCAGGATCTATATACCCATCACGACGAATAGGGTTCAGATCATCAAAATCCTGAAATGAAAGAGGTCGGTAAACGTCAATAACCCACTCGCTTACATTACCAGCCATATTATAGAGTCCAAAATCATTTGGGGGATATTCGTAAATATAATCGGTAATCATGGCACCATCATTCAATTTCCCTGCGATACCTGCATAATCACCCCTACCTCGTTTAAAGTTAGCCATAAAATAACCCATCTTTTTTCCATAAGGGTTTCTTACCGCATGGCCATCCCAAGGATAAATTCTCTGATGCACCTGATTTTCATCTAAATACTGGGTTCCGATAAGTGCCTGAGCGGCATATTCCCACTCGGCTTCAGTAGGCAAACGAAAATCAGGTAATACCACACCTGTTTCAAGTGGAATGCGCTGACCTTCGGAAAGATTTACATCCAAGTCTGAATCTTCCAGTAATTTTTCGTTCACTACAGCTGTTCTCCAACGGCAATAATCATTTGCCTGCCGCCAGGATACACCTACAACTGGAAAATACCGGAAACCAGGATACCGAAGATAATGATGTACATATGGGTCATTAAAAGCAAGCTCACGCTGCCAAACCATAGTATCTGGAAGCGCTGATTCATAAAATTCTAAGGTAGAATCCTGCTGTATGTCAAAAAGATATTCAAGCCAGTGAATATTGGCAATTTCTGTTTGATCCATATAGAAAGAAGCAACTGTAACAGTTCGTTCCAAATTATCACGAGAACTTAATAAATCTTCTTCACGGCTGCCCATTACATGGCGGCCCCCTTCAATGTAAACCATATTAGGAGCATCTGGCTGACCATGAAATTCATTTAATGTAAAATTTCCTTCCACGTTGTATTCAATACCGGTTGCTGAACTAGCTGGACCGGGGTTTACACTGGTAGGATGTTTTTTGCTGCACGACGCAAGGGCAAAAATAGCACACAGCATGTAGGAAGTCTGCCTGCCTAACTTCACAAATTTTTTCATAACTTATTGATTTTCAATAACTAAAACACCTGTTTTTGTAACTTAATTTATAAAAAATATTGATAACTATATTAAATAACACAAATTAGTTTATATCAAGTCACGAAAATGCTTATAAATATACACTATTAACAACAAATTGCCTCCGAAATTATATGGATGTAAGTAAAACCATAAAAGCGTAAAAAGAACATAACACTGTAAATCGAGTAAACAACGGATAATTAAAACAATTATTATTCACAACAAAAATAACCTATAGCATAGTATCTAACACATCAATAGCCACATGAATGGAGTCCACTCTGTGGATAAGCAATAAGGGTCTTTTCTTATACTCATTTAATGAACATCTTTTTGGGTTTTTTTGTACAAATTGTAAAATTTTACCAAAAATATCAGAATTAAAATAGGTGGCATCTTCTGAACTAACAAAGTAACACTTCATTTTCTCGTTTTTCAATACCAGCTTTTCAAACCCAAGGTTTTCTGCTTTCCATCGTAGAGGTACCGTTAGTAATAATTCGCTAACGGGTTGTGGCAGCGGACCGAATCGGTCGATAAGCATATTTTCAAAATCAGAAAGTTCGCGTTCATTTTTAAGGTTATCAAGCTGAGAATATAAACCGAGTCGCTCAGAAATGTTAGTAACGTAGTCGTCAGGAATTAGTAATTCCAGGTCTGTTTCAATATTACAATCACGAACCAACACTTTTGTAGGTTCACTACGTTCATTTGAAAACAAATCTTTAAACTCATTTTCTTTTAGTTCCTGTACAGCCTCATCTAAAATTTTATGGTACATTTCGAAACCAAGATCCGAAATAAATCCGCTTTGCTCGGTTCCAAGCAAATTCCCGGCACCACGGATGTCCAAATCGCGCATTGCTACTTTGAACCCATCTCCTAATTCAGAAAATTCCTCAAGGGTACTAAGGCGCTTTCTTGCATCAGAGGTTAAGCCGATAGTAGGAGGCGATAATAAATAACAAAAAGCCTTTTTATTAGAGCGCCCTACCCTACCCCGCATTTGATGTAAATCGGAAAGGCCAAACATATGCGCATTATTAATAATGATGGTATTTGCATTGGGGATATCAAGACCAGATTCAATAATATTGGTAGAAACCAGCACATCGTATTCGCCTTCAATAAATTTTACCATAACCTTTTCAAGTTTAGCACCAGTAAGTTGTCCGTGTGCGATACCAATCCGCACATCGGGAACAAGTCTCATAATAATATTAGCGACTTCTTCGATATTACTAATGCGATTGTGAACGAAGAATACCTGGCCGCCACGGCGGAGTTCAAAGCTCACAGCATCTCTAATAATTTTATCATTAAAAGTATGTAGTTCCGTGGTCACTGGCTGCCGATTTGGTGGTGGAGTAGCGATGATACTTAAATCGCGGGCACCCATCAGCGAAAAGTGTAAGGTGCGTGGAATAGGCGTAGCCGTTAGGGTTAACGCATCCACATTAATACGCATTTCTTTTAATTTTTCCTTTACCGTAACGCCAAATTTTTGCTCCTCATCAATAATTAACAGACCCAGGTCACGGAATTTAACATCTTTACCTACAATACGGTGTGTACCAATTAAAATATTGATTTTGCCTTCTGCTACTCGTGTTAAAGTTGCTTTAATATCTTTTGGGTTTTTAAAACGGTTGATGTATTCAATTTCTACAGGAAAATTTGCCATTCTTTCTTTAAGAGTACGATAATGTTGAAATGCCAGAATGGTGGTAGGAACTAAAATAGCTACCTGCTTTCCTTCGGTAACTACTTTGAAAGCGGCTCTGATAGCTACTTCCGTTTTTCCAAAGCCAACATCCCCACAAATGAGCCGGTCCATAGGATGAGGTTGTTGCAAATCTTCCTTAACATCATTAGTGGATCTGGCCTGGTCGGGAGTATCCTCATAAATAAAAGAAGATTCCAGTTCAGCCTGCAGGAAACTGTCTTCCTGAAAGGCGTAGCCAGAAACTGATTTACGTTTTGCGTACAACGAAATGAGATCCTTAGCAACTTCTTTGACTTTCTTTTTAGCCTTTTTCTTTTTGTTTTCCCATTCTGGCGAGCCCAGTTTGCTCATTTGCGGAGGCGTATCTTCTTTTCCACTGTATCTGGAAATTTTATGTAAAGCGTGAATACTTACATACAGTAAATCGTCGTCCCGATACACAAGGCGAATAGCTTCCTGCATACGGCCCCCTACGTCTACCATTTCGAGTCCGGCAAAACGACCCACCCCATAATCAATATGTGTTATGTAATCGCCTGGTTGCAGGGTTTGTAGCTCTTTTAAAGTTAATGCCTTTGATTTAGAAAACTTTTCTTTGGCTTTGTAGCGGTGGAAACGCTCAAAAAGCTGATGATCGGTATAGCAGGCGATCTTTAAAGTTTTATCGATATAGCCGGAGCGAAGGGCAATTGGTAACGATTCAAAAACAACAGAAGGGTCTAATTCGTCGAAAATGGTGGTAAGGCGTTCAATCTGCTTTTCAGAATCAGCCATTACAATATTTTTAATATCTATCGCCTGATTATTATGCAGGTTTTCAATCAGCAATTCAAAATTTTTATTAAACGATGGCTGTGGAGAAGAATCGAAAATAAATGATTTCGCTTCTGAAAAATAGAATCGATTGCCAAATTCGATACACAAAAATTTATTCACCATAGAGTGAAAACTTTTTTCAGTTTCAAAAAGTGTTTCCGGTTTAGAAATAACCTGTGTATTACCCGATACTTCCAGAATTTTTTCAAAACTTGCTTCAGCTTTTTTAAAATAATTGTCGATAACATCGCCTGTTTGTTCATAATCTTTAAACCAAACCAGCGTATCGGTGGGGAGGAATTCTAGAAAAGATTGTTTTTCTTCCTTTGAACTATTTGTATCTATATTAGGAATAATAACCAATTGATCAGTTTTATCCTTAGAAAGTTGGCTAAGGGGATCAAAAGTACGAATGCTTTCTATTTCGTTTCCAAAAAGCTCGACCCGGTAAGGTAATTCATTAGCAAATGAAAAAATGTCAATAATACCACCCCGAACCGAAAACTGACCTGGTTCATACACAAAATCGGTTTTTTCAAATTTATAGGTAGTTAGCAACTCATGAAAAAACTGGGTATCAATTTGCTCTCCTATTTTGGCAGAAAAAGTAATTTTCTTAAAGGTACTTTTGCTAATCACTTTTTCAGTTAAGGCTTCCGGATAAGTTACTATAAGCTCACCAGTTAGAGAGGGATTATTGAAATGGCCCAGTACTTCTGTACGCATCAGTACGTTTGCGTTTTCAATTTCCTCAAAGTGGTAAGGCCTCTTGTATGAGGTAGGGAAGAACAAAATCTCATTTTTATGAATAAGATTTTGAAGGTCGCTATGAAAATAAGCTGCCTCTACTTTGTCGGATAAAATAAAAAGGCAGGATTGGTGGTTAATGTTATATAAAGCAGTTGCTAAAACAGCATCCAAACTTCCGGCAATCCCTCGCAACTGGATTTGTTGGGTATTTTTTTTACTCAATGCAGCGGCTATGGTTTGAATAAAACTATCAGTTTGGTAATGTGATATAAGATTCTCTACTTGCATTTAATTTTGGTACAATATGTATAATTTTGAAAAACAAGGTTATAGATTAAACGTATTCTATTTAAGGGGAAAAAAATTAGAAATTCAAAATTGCTCATCATAAATAGTACAACTTTGTATGCCAAATAATGTTAATAACATACGGTAAAACTACCAGCCAATACTATGGGAGATCACGATAAAAAAATTGAACGAAATTATTCTACTCATACACTTTCTAATCTTGAAAAGATTGATCCGCACCTGATGTTTATGTATTTAGCTATGTTTGGCAGTGCATTAATATTTCTCTTTATGATAATCGCATACTCATTAAGCAAGCCGGATGTTTCAGATTTCAATAATTTTAAGTTTCCTAAAGCCTTTATTGTCAGCATGGTGTTATTGCTAATTTCCAGTTTCTCCATCAGTAAATCGCTTCCCGCATTTGAAAATGGAAATTTCAATGTAGTAAAAAAATCATTAGGCATTACTTTAATATTAAGTATTGCCTTTACGATTTGCCAGTATTTAGGTTGGTATCAGTTAAACGAAACGGGCATCTATTTGGGAGGAAGATCATCAGGAGCATACTTATATGTAATATCAGGTTTGCACGTAGTACATTTGGTAGCTGGCATCATATTTTTATCATCCATATTTTTCCAGATTGCAAGTGCCGCAAAAGATCCGGTGAGGCAGCTGATGATGGAAACTAATCCGTATCAAAAAATTAAATTAGAAATTCTAAGTAAGTATTGGCATTATATGGATGGTTTATGGATATTTTTATTTTTCTATTTTCTGTTCAGTTTCTAGTTAATTTAAAATTATTAAGATATTCCCTTATAATAAAATAAAATATCGTCAGCTATTGGTTTGATGGCATCTAATGTAGCGTTCCGCAAAACCGGTGAGGCTATACCTTTTCCAAATTTTTGTGGAGATTTAAAAACTCGCGCTTCATTCCACAAGTTTTCCGCGATAAAATGTTCCAGAATTGTGGTGCCCCCCTCCACAATCAGAGAATGAATATTACGATTATATAAATCAGAAAGAAGCGCATGGAAAAAGCTGGTGTTATTATTAACAGAATCAGCCAAAGAAACATATTCTAAATTATCTTCCTTTTTGTTCTGAATTAAATTATAACATAAGGTAGGTTGAGTACCATCGAAAAGACACAGGTTTTTATCAAGACGCAGGTTTCGGTCAATAACTATACGAAAAGGGTTACGCCCGGCCCAATGTCGTACATTTAGCAGAGGATTGTCATGATGAGCAGTATTGGTTCCCACTAAAATGCCATCTTCTTCGGACCGCCATTTATGCACAAGCTTTCTGGATAAATCGTTACTGATCCATTTAGCATCAAAATTTTCTCTGGCGATATAGCCATCAGCTGTTTCGGCCCATTTTAGAATTACATAAGGAATATGATGTCGCAAGGCAAAATAATATCTGGAATTAAGTGCTTTTTCCTCCTGTAACCATACCTCATTTCCGAGACTTATGTTAAACTTCTTTGAATTTTGTTTATAAAACGCACTATTATGTTTGCTATCAGTAGAACAAGCAATTACCAAACGAAAAACTTTATGCTTCCTAATTAATTCAAAGTCAGCGTTACTTGCCAAAAATGGATATGAGGTAAGATATAAAGTACTGTTCCTCAATAAGTTTTTATTTGGTACATTTGCAAAAATATTTTTTAAAAAACGCATTTGTTGGACTTTAGTATACCACCCTTCGGCAAGAACAGCATCATTTTGCGCCACAACATAACCAATCATAGGAAAAGGGGACGTATTTCCAATGCCAACGGAAGCGACAGAAAAAGCCCGTTTCATGAAAAAATAATCGTGTTCAGTAGTCATACGACAATTTATATTTAAATAGATGCAACAGCATATTTCCGCTAAAAAATTATTTGAATATATAGTTAGCAAAATTAAAATTCATCAAAAAGGTGAACAGAGTTACGAAAAAAATGAAACAGAGGCTATAGCTTATATTTTTTTGGAATACGCGTTAGGCCTTACCAAAACAGATATAATAATAAATAAGGAATTAACATTGGACGAACAAATAGCTGAGCAGGTTGATACTGCCATAAAACGGTTGCGCCACGGAGAACCAATACAGTATATTATGGGCGAAGCATATTTTTATGGAAGAAAGTATGCGGTTAACAAAGAGGTTTTAATACCAAGGAGAGAAACAGAAGAATTGGTTAATATAATTTTAGATGAAAATCAAAAGTCTGGTTTAAAAGTACTTGATATTGGTACAGGTACTGGTTGTATAGCGATTTCATTGCAAAAAGAACTGAAACTAGCAGAGGTGCACGGAATTGATATTAGTGATAAAGCCATGCAAATTGCTAAAATTAACAATAACCGGCATGAAGCACACGTTAAATTTCACTTGCATGATATTTTTAAAGATAGTTTTTTTGCAGGAAATAAGGTTGAACTGAGTAACTTTGATATTGTGGTAAGCAACCCACCCTATGTGCGTAAGTCAGAAGCCCGGTATATGGAGAAAAATGTGCTTAATTATGAACCACATCTGGCATTGTTCGTAGAAGATGAAAATCCCTTAAAATTTTATAAACAGATTCTGAAAGGCATTAAAAACGCGAATTCTCAATTTCTTACCAATGGTGGAAGTATTTATTTCGAAATTAATGAAGCTTTTGGACCAGATTTGGTGACTTTACTTACCAGTAGCGGTTTTGAACAAGTAAGGATTGTTAAAGATATGCAGAAAAAAGACAGAATTGTAACAGGATTATTAAATAAGAATTAGCGAAATAAAATGATAATAAAGAGGGACTTTATCTGCAAATATTTTTAGATATTTGTAATTTAATTATAAATTTGTATAAAATTTAAATTTAATAATATTGAATAATATATATCCAATATTTGATACCATTATTCAAACAAGCCAAAAGGAAGAACTACTTAAACAGAAGGGAATTGTGGTTTGGATGGTAGGGCTTTCTGGTTCAGGGAAAAGCACTTTAGCTCGCGCATTAGAGAATACCTTACATGGTCAAGGTATATTAACCGAATTACTTGATGGGGATAATTTGCGTACTGGAGTAAATAACAATCTCGGTTTCTCAGAAGAAGACAGGACAGAAAACATCAGACGTGCGGCAGAGGTTGCCAAGCTATTTGCCAAATGTGGTATCGTTACCATATGCTCCCTAATTAGTCCAACTGAAGAAATCAGAAAAATGGCAAAAGAAATTATAGGTGAGAAATACTATTTTGAGGTATACATTGATTGTCCACTCGAGGTATGTGAACAGCGGGATGTGAAGGGGTTATATGCCAAGGCCAGAAAAGGTGAAATAAAAGATTTTACAGGAATCAGTTCTCCTTTTGAAGAACCAAGCAAGCCTTTTCTGAGGTTACAAACCAGTGTAAAAAGTATAGAGGAATGCCATACCCTATTAGTTGACAAAGTACTATCAGTTACAAAAATTAAATAAAACGTTAACTTTTTTTCTCAATAAGAAAACTGAGTTAGCGTAAGGAATTTATACATTAGCAAATTTTATAAACAATGACTTCTTACAATCTTACACATTTACAGCAACTGGAATCAGAAGCAATATTTATTATGCGGGAAGTTGCATCACAATTTGAAAAGCCTGTATTACTTTTTTCCGGAGGTAAAGACTCTATCGTAATGGTTAGGTTAGCACAAAAAGCTTTCTGGCCAGCTAAACTTCCATTCCCTTTAATGCATATTGACACAGGCCATAATTTTCCCGAAACCATTGCGTTCCGAGATCAATTGGTAAAAAAGTTAGGGGCTGAACTTATTGTTCGTTCTGTACAAGATTCCATAGATAAAGGCCGTGCTGTAGAAGAAAAAGGACCAAATGCAAGTAGAAACGCTTTGCAAACTATTACGCTTTTGGATTCTATTGAAGAATTTAAATTTGATGCTGCTTTTGGAGGCGCGCGCAGAGATGAAGAGAAAGCACGTGCAAAAGAAAGATTTTTTTCACATCGTGACGATTTCGGTCAGTGGAATCCAAAGAATCAGCGTCCGGAACTTTGGAATTTGTTTAATGGAAAGAAGAACATGGGTGAGCATTTCAGGGTTTTTCCATTAAGTAACTGGACCGAAATGGATGTTTGGCAGTACATTGCATTAGAAAACCTTGAAATACCACAGATATATTTCACACACAAGCGGGATATTATTGACCGAAGTGGAGTATTATTAGCTAAATCTGAATTTCTTAGCCTTAATGAGAGCGAAAATTATAAAATTCGTCAGATCAGATTTAGAACTGTGGGTGACATGACTTGTACAGGCGCAGTAGAATCGGACGCGGCAACTATTGAAGAAATTATTCAGGAAGTAGCAGCAGCAAGAGTAACTGAACGTGGTGGCAGGGCTGATGATAAAAGATCAGAAGCTGCTATGGAAGATAGAAAAAAACAAGGATATTTTTAGAAATAATAAACCGGATATAAATAAAAAGCATTAAAAATGATTGATACCAATGAAATAATGCAAACCAGTGAGCAGTATCTGAATATGGATTTGCTTCGGTTTACAACCGCAGGAAGTGTAGACGACGGCAAAAGTACGTTAATAGGACGTTTACTTTACGATAGTAAGGCTATTTTTGAAGACCAACTTGATGCCATAGAAAGAACAAGTCGCAATGCCGGTGATGCCAACGTAAACCTTGCTTTATTAACCGACGGATTAAGAGACGAAAGAGAGCAGGGAATTACTATAGATGTAGCTTACCGCTATTTTGCTACCCCACGTCGTAAATTTATTATTGCTGATACCCCCGGCCATATACAGTATACCCGCAATATGGTAACAGGAGCTTCTACCGCTAACCTGGCCATAGTATTGGTTGACGCCAGAAACGGAGTAGTAGAGCAAACTTGTCGACATGCATTTATTGCTTCCCTGCTTCAAATCAAACACTTGGTTCTTTGTGTAAATAAAATGGATCTGGTGAATTATGAGCAGGAAGCCTTCGAAAATATTAAAAAAGATTTCAGAGCTTTTAGCTCAAAACTGGATATTCCTGATATTCAATATATTCCGATAAGTGCATTGCGGGGCGACAATGTAGTGAATAAATCTGAAAATATGCCTTGGTATGAAGGTGCCAGTCTTTTGTATGCTTTAGAAACTGTACAAATCGCCAGCGATCTGAATCATGTAGACTGCCGGTTTCCTATACAACGGGTAATCAGGCCACAGTCTGACAAATACCATGATTATCGAGGCTATGCAGGCAGGGTTGAAGGAGGCGTTTTTAAACCTGGAGATGTGGTAATGGCATTACCCTCGGGATTTACCTCAACTATTACTTCTATTGCGACTTTGGATGGTGAACTTGAAGAAGCATTTCCTCCCATGTCAGTGTCAATGACATTAGCCGATGATATTGACATTAGCCGTGGTGATATGATTGTAAAGCCTGATAATCAACCCAAAGTCAGTCAGGATATTGAGTTAATGATTTGCTGGTTGCACCAGAAACCAATCGCGCAAGGCGGGAAGTATGTAGTAAGACATACTACTAAAGAGGCGCGCTGTATAATTAAAGAAATAAAATATAAAGTTAATATCAATACTTTACACCGTATTGAAGACGACTTAAAAATCGGATTAAATGATATTGGAAGAATTCAAATCAGAACCACATCACCTTTGATGCATGATTCTTACAAAAGAAACAGGCAAACTGGAAGTATAATTTTGGTTGACGAATTTACCAATGAAACAATAGGCGCAGGTATGATTTTATAAAAATTATAAATTCAATATAAAAAACTCTGATGATTTTTTCGGAGTTTTTTTATTTTCTATCATATGAAGTAATTACATAAGAGCAAATAAAAAAAGCACAGAAATATATATTCCTGTGCTCTTTAGTTTAATATGGATTAATAATTTTAGTGAGAATGAGCTTCAGATTTGAATTCTCTAATCTGGCTCAGGGTGCCTTTAATCATATTAAATTGTTCTTGTACTTTTTCCTCAATATAAGAAGGAAGGAATCCGCTAAGTGCCTCTCCATACTTTTCGATGGCATGCTTCTCTCCCCTTTCACATTCTTGTAACACGGCTTTCGTATCATGACCGCTTAAGCCAGCCCTAAAATCCAGCCAGCCGCGATGGAGCTTGCCTAAAAAGGAATCGTTTTCCTTTGCATCGTCTCCCCAATCTTTTATCAGAATTTCTTGTAATTCACCTCTAAATAGGGCTCTTTGCTGAGATAATCTATAAAGTATAGGTTTTAACTCTGTATCTGTCACCTTCTCAGAAGCTTCTTTATACCCTCTTTCCCCATCTTTACAGATTTCAATAAGCTCATGTAAAGTTTCTACTGTTTTTTTATTTTTATTTTCCATATTTTTAAAAAATTGTTTCTACAACTTAATTTAGAAATAACTTTGCCAACCGCCATTAATTATTTTCTTAATGCTTTTTTTCATCGGCAAGTTGCTGATAAACAGGTAAGTATAATATAATTGTTTATAACAAAACTAAATTAGAAACTTTGGTTATGTAGATTATTGTCTACATTTTTTGGAGTAATTCAACAGTTAGCACATAAGGTCGGTGCTCGATTGCAAATTAAATAAACATAGTAAAACATTTAAAAATTTAGAATTAGTTAAAAAATTAGAAAACTAAAAACCCCTTAAACCAAATAGGCTAAGGGGTTCTTATTAAGAAAATTACCTTAAATTTATTTTATAGCCATTTTCTTTTCAGCATACGAATTTCGGAAGTTGATCCAGTCGGCATTTATATACATATTGTTGTTTTTCTCCTCATTATCAGGCACTTCACCTTCATTTTTCACAACAAAATAGAGATCATGTACGCCTACTGGGGCATCTGTTACAGGTATATCTATTTCCTGCCACTTGTCAGGTGCTCCTGTAAAAGGAACTTCAAAGGCCAAAATAGTCCTGCCTTTCAGGCTGTCCGTTCTTACATCTATTTTCATGGCTTTTCCAGTTGCGCTAAGCTTAAGGGTCA
The DNA here is from genome assembly GCA_041745535.1 of Cyclobacteriaceae bacterium. Taxonomy (GTDB): domain Bacteria; phylum Bacteroidota; class Bacteroidia; order Cytophagales; family Cyclobacteriaceae; genus JBGTIS01. Next base: position 64,559 of record JBGTIS010000030.1, read on the forward strand.
ATAGGTCTACGTATTTCAAATCAATGCTGCTGAAAGCAAAATAATCATCCTTCCTTATTTCCGTTAAATAGGTATAATTTTCACCATCGGGAGTTACTACTTTATTACTAGCTTTACTGCTTTGGTCGAAAGTCTCTACCTGAACTTTCGGGTTTCGCAGCGTTGCTATTTTTTTAGTAGTTAACGGACCAATTATTTCTCCGCCCGCATCTTCATAAGTAGCAGTAAATACATATTTTCCTTCTGCCCCCTGATCCAAGTGTTTGTTAGCTACAAGCCCACCTCTTAGTGGAAGAAGTTTAACTGTACCAGCCTGATCCAGAGACAATACATACTTAACTATGGTTTCAGCTTCATCTGTTGTAACCGCTTGTGGAGGCATGGCCCGGTCGCCCCAGGTTCCACTTCCACCCTTTAAAACCTTGGTGACTAACTTAGCCGTTGTTTCTTCATCATCATTATACCTTTTGGCTACATCATTATAGGCAGGGCCTACAGATGTTTGTTCAAAACTATGACAGGTTTTACAGCCTTTTTTGTCTATAAGAGCCAGTCCGTTCATACTGGCCGTATTTTGCTGATGGCCCGCCGCGCTGGCTGTTACATCATTTCCCTCGGGCAGGTAATCGTAAAAAAAGCTAACCTTCGAAGGTTCTATACCTTCATCCAGCGAACCATCTTCCTTATCAGTTACTTTAACCTGATAATTAATGGTTTGGTCATTCCAGTAAAAGCTATTGTTTCCGGTAAAAACAATCCGCACATCAGGCATTTCATTTCCAACCTGAATTTCCAGTTCCTGGGTATCGCTGGCACCAGATGCATCGGTAATCGTTACTTTTGGATGATAAATACCGGGTTTTTCAAAAGTAAAACTAGGATTTGGTTCTGAAGATTGATCGTCCGCTGTGAAAGCCCACTGGTAGGAAAGCTGGTCTTCGCTGTCGTAATCAAATGATTCGGAAGAAGAAAAAGTAACAGTGAGCGGAGCGGCACCGAGAGTTTTATCAGCAGCAATTCGTGCATTGGGTTTCCTGTTTCCTTCAGCGTAATCGATTCTACTTAAAGAGGCTTCTGGATTAGCGGCAAACCAAATATCTCCATATTCTAATACATACATATTGCCATTATATCCCATTCGCATATCGATAGGATTCGAAAAAGTGAAGGAATCCAGAAAGGGTTCTAATCGGACCAAATCTCCTTTTTCATCCAGGGTTACCGCCATAATCCATTCTCGAATCCAGTCGTAAACAAATAATTTCTTATCGTAATACTCAGGAAACCTATGATCGTAATGGCTGTACATATCGTAATAATAAACCGGACCGGCCATCGCATTTCTTCCTCCTGTGCCCACAATTGGAAATTCAGGAGACTCGTCATACGGGTACCAGATCAGGGCCTCCTTGAAAGGTGGTAAAGTATCGATGCCTGTATTGTTGGGGGAGTTATTAACCGGAGCTTCGAAATCGAAGTAAGGGCCGATTTCACCCGTAGCAAAATTGTAATGCGGATAGGCGCGATTTCCTCTGAAAAAGGGCCACCCAAAATTACCAGCTTCTTTCGCCTGGTTAATTTCATCATAACCTTTCGGGCCTTTGTCAGTATCGAATCGGGCATCGTTTCCTACATCTCCCCAATACAAATAACCAGTTTTGGGGTCAACACTAATGCGGTAAGGGTTACGGCAGCCCATTACATAAATTTCAGGTTTACCTTCGGAACCATCTTTCGGGAACAAATTGCCATCAGGAATACTATAAGTACCATCTGGCTCTGGTTTAATGCGCAAAACCTTTCCCCGCAGGTCGTTTGTATTTCCGGATGTACCCTGTGCATCCCATGATGATCTGCCCGGACGTTCATCGATAGGGGCATGTCCATCAGAAGCAAAAGGATTAGTATCGTCACCAGTAGATAGGTATAAAAGTCCGGAAGGACCAAATTCAATAGAGCCCCCGGTATGGCAGCAGGTTTCGCGCTGTACAGGTACTTTCAGCATAAGTTTTTCTGAAGAAAGAAGCATACTATCACCTATTAACTTGAAACGGGAAAGATGTTGCACCCATTCGTCACCTGCTGGTGAATAATACATATAAATCCAATTGTTATGATAAAAGTCCGGATCTTTGGCTACGCCCATTAGGCCGTCTTCAAACTTTGTATGTACATTAAGCTGGGCTATGGTTTTTATTTTATTATCCTCAGGGGAATATAACTTAACAGCTCCTTTGCGTTCAACCACAATTACTTTCCCATCAGGAAGGACTTCCAGTTCAGTAGGTTCGTCTAAGCCACCATATACCAAAACGTTTTTCACAAACCTGTTCTCCTCTGGGGTGCGCAATGAATGCGCGTTATTGTAGTTAAGTTGATTATCGCCAATAGCAAAATTAATAGCCTCCGCTACAGCTTGCTTTTCTTCGGGTGAGGACAAACTCGAGGTAACTTTGGTGTTATCCAGGTAAGCTACTCTTCCTCCATCATATTCTTTAGAAAAGGAAATTAGTTCCTGTTGATTTTGGCTACCATTTTCTTCTTTATTAGCCATCAACTTTACAGGTGTTTCATCAAACTCAGGATGTGAACCGGAGTTTTTCCGCACGTTTAGCATTTTCTCGTACCAGGGCCAGTTATATTTAACCTGAATGGGAGCATGAATGCCCACATACCCACCACCTGCCTGTACGAATCGTTCAAAATCAGTTTGTTCATTTACAGTTAAAGCTTCGCCAGGAGCATTTAAAAATACAACCGCACTATATTGCTTCAGGTTATCTTCATTAAAACTAGTCGATTGTGCGGTGGTATCTACAGCAAATCCGCTTTCTTTACCTAGCTGGGTAATTACTGCTGCCCCTGCCGAAACAGCATTATCTGTTGACGGCTTATAAAACACTAATACTTTTTCTTCTTTGTGGCTGGAGCAAGCTGCTATTAATCCTATCAGAACAAGATAGAAAAACGAAGCTGGTTTCCATAGTTTGAAACATAACTTTTTGCCCATCATATTTTTTTGAAAATTAAATTTAGAAATAAAAAATCCCCGCTATATAAACTAAATTACCGATACATTTAGTTCTGTTAAGCGAGGAATTTGGTTAACCGTTAGGTTATAGTATTATTTACCAATTTTTTCAACACCTCCGGCATACATAATTCCGCCAAGAACATGCTTTAAGAACATCGGATCCTGATAGCATTCGTTGGTATGGCCACCTGCTGTATAAAAAGCCCTGCCACCATCGTATTCATGGTACCATGCAAAAGGGTGATTATCGCCATTTTCGCCGCCTTCGTAAGTAGATTCATCAAGTTTGGCCAGAACCTTCAAATCAGGATTTATATCTTTAAAATTATACCATTCGTCAAACCGGGTCCAGTCGTTTGGTAACTCCCGGGTGGCTGGATGATTATGGTCAATTATATGAATAGTAGCTTCCTGCTGTTTCGGATGGCTTTTAAAATAAGCCCCTACCAATTTGCCATACCACGGCCACTCATATTCCGTATCTGTAGCAGAATGGATACCGACAAAACCGCCACCATTTTGTATAAATTTTTCAAATGCTTCCTGTTCATTGTCTTTCAAAACATCGCCAGTAGTATTCAGAAATACAACTACATCATATTTTTCCAATGTATCAGGACGGAAATAATTAGAAAAGCGGGTTTCTGTAACTTCAAAATTATTGTCTTTTCCCAGTTTTTCTAAAGCCGCGATACCTGCCGGAATAGAAGAATGCTCGAAGCCAGCGGTTTTGGAAAACACCAAAACTTTTATACTCTCTTTCGGCTGCGAAGGATCATCTTTAGAATTTGCGGAACAGTTAAAAGCCGGAATAACCAGCAGCGCCAATGCCAGGGATAAACAAATGTGAAATAGTGATCTTGTTTTCATCTTTTTTTAGTTTATGCTTAACAGACAGAAATAAATAATGAGATCTGCCTTATTATAAATTTGTTACAATAATTAGAGTCTTTTGATTTTAATATCTTTAAACCAAACTTGATCGCCATGATCCTGTAGCGCGATATGACCTTCTTTTGCTTTGCCATAAGCCGGGAACTTGGCAAATTTGCTGTTCGCTACTGAATCTTCCCAGGCTTCGGTCCATAAGTCGTATTCAACCACTTTTTCACCATTTAAATAATGTTCAACATGGCCATTATTCACTATTAATTTGGTGTGATTCCACTCGCCGGCAGGTTTTACAGTTTCAACAGACGATTGTTGTACATCATAATTATCCCCTGCCCGGTGTTTTCTGATTTTCGCATCCGCATGCCTTTCATTATCCAGTAACTGATATTCAGGTCCGGAATAGTATACGGTAGGCAGTGAGTCATCTTCCACCACATTAAAGAATAATCCACTGTTGCCTCCTTCTGAAATTTTCCAGTCAAGTTCCATCTCGAAGTTTTTATACGTGTCTTTGGTAATAATATCACCACTTCCACCTTCGGTCATGGTAAGTGCGTTATCTTCAATTTTCCAGTCAGCATTCAGAGAATCGGATAAATAAGTACGCCATTTATCAGTAGAAGTACCATCGAAAAGCATTTCCCAGTCTGAGTCCGCATTGGAGGTAGCGGAAGAATCGGATTCCATTGGAGTTTCTGACCCTTCATTTTTCTTTGTGCCTGGAGAGCAGGCACAGAGCAGACCAGTAAATAACATACAAAATACAAGTTGTTTCAACATGTTTGAAAATTATTAAATGATAATATTGAATAGTAGTTTATGATTAATTAAGTGCGCAAATACAATAATATCAGGACAAGCCCAGTACTTTGCGGTTGGCCGCATCGTCGGCACCAGAACCGGCAAAATCGTCAAAAGCCCTTTCTGTAACAGTGATAATATGGCTATCGATAAATGGGGCTCCTTCTCTTGCTCCCTGTTCAGGATGTTTCATACAGCATTCCCATTCCAGTACAGCCCAGCCCTCGTATCCATATTGTGTTAATTTACTGAATATACTACTGAAATCTACCTGGCCATCTCCTAATGAACGAAATCTACCTGGGCGGTCTATCCAGTCCTGATAACCACCATACACTCCGGAACGGCCAGTTGGATTAAATTCGGCATCTTTCACGTGGAACATTCTGATGAATTCATGATAGATATCAATATAAGCTAAATAATCCAGTTGTTGCAATACGAAGTGGCTGGGATCGTATAAAATATTAGCGCGTTTGTGATTGCCAGTGGCTTCGCGAAAACGCTCAAAAGTAATTCCGTCATGCAAGTCTTCACCCGGGTGTATTTCATAACACACATCCACACCCTGATTATCAAATTCGTTTAATATGGGCAGCCAGCGGTTGGCCAGTTCTTTAAAACCCATATCCACCAAACCGGCAGGGCGCTGTGGCCATGGGTATACGGTTGGCCAAAGTAAAGCACCGGAAAAAGTAGCATGTACATTAATTCCCAGATTTCTGCTGGCTTTAGCGGCTAGTTTCAATTGGTCAACCGCCCATTCGGTACGGGCTTTCGGATTGCCATGTACTTCTTTGGGCGCGAAGCCATCAAACATGGTATCATAAGCCGGATGTACAGCAACCAACTGGCCTTGTAAGTGTGTAGAAAGCTCTGTGATTTCCATACCAGTTTCCTGAACAATACCTTTCAGTTCGTCGGCATAGGTTTTACTTTCAGCTGCTTTTTTCAGATCTATACACCTGGGATCAAAAGTAGGAATTTGTACGCCTTTGTAACCGGCTTCGGCCATCCATTTACAAATGCTTTTTAAGTCGTTGAAGGGAGTGTCGTCACTCATAAATTGAGCTAAAAATACAGCTGGTCCTTTGATAGTTTTCATGTGATTGTAATTTTGATTTTAATGGTGTCATGGAACCTCGCATAATAACTCTTCCAAGTTACAGAAGCATTTCTCATGCTCGGTTTCATGGGTTTTTCTGATTTTTTTACATAAATAAAAATTGGGCTCTCTAAATTAAAGTTTATTTAACATTATTCAAACCAGATAGAAAAAATTGTAAAATTCTTATAAATAAGATAGGATGAAAAGAGAAGTGAAGAAAGGTATGGCTTTTATTACTTAAGCTTAATCAGAAACAGTCGGTTTTGATGGGAAATCCTATTGGTAATGGTAATCTTGAAAACACTTCTGATACTCTCCTTTCTGCCAAAGGTTGTCGAATTCACTGTTGTTCATGATCATCCCATGTTGACAGGCAAACTTTACTAAATGAGGGGTATTCCTGACTTTTATATGATTGCTTAATTTTTGAATGATATTCTTCCTGTGTTTTCTGATGGTTTCTTTTTGTACAAACAATTTATCAGCTATTTCAACAGAGGAATATCCATCGGCCAGCAAGTTAATAATTTGAACTTCTCGCCTCGAAAGTTGATATTGAGTTATATCAGCGGATGGATAATAATTTTGATAAATTATTTTCTGAGTATCCTTATCATAATAGAAAAATTTGTGTAGGTTATCCTGATAAACATTTGAAATGTCATATATAACATTCAGGGAAGCTTCATAAAGATTATTTTGATGCACAGCTTCTTGTATCTCAAATATGACCCAGTAAGTAGATTTGCTAAAAGAAGAAACCTTCATTTTAGCTCTGCAAACCACCTTAGTATTTGGGTCTTTTCTCATAAAATACCGCATCACTGCATAAACTTCGGTTGCGAATACAGTTTGGTCAAAAGGCATGAGGTTTCCCGTCAAAGCCATTCTATGATCTTGATATACTTTTTCTTCTGGCACCCCCGTAAAACTGGAGATATTCCTATCAATATAAGGTATGGTATTATTAGCCGCGTAAATCATGGGAATTTCATGTTTCAACCCCAGAGAATAATTAGATTGATGGGTAGGAATCATATCTAATAACTTTTCAAAAGAGTTTTTACTCATTTGGGTGCCGTAATTCTTGAGTAACTTGTCTAGTGTTTTGAATGAAATAGCCATTATTTTACAATAATATCTTAAAAAATATGGTAGAAAAATACTCCAAAAGGGGAATTGACTTGTAAGAATATTCTACTTTTCTTGTAACAAAAAATTACTATAATTTTCAGCACTTTTTTAACCCTCAAACCCAATGGCTACCTATATCCTTAAAAAAATCAACCAAGCTTGGAACTACTTTATCTATTATTCCAAACTTAATATACTAAATTATCTGGCATTAGGTATATTTTTTTATGCCGGAATGCTTTGGTTCACCAGCGATTTATTAAATATCGATACCTTATGCCGTACCTGTATTGAGGAAGGTCATGCTATTCATTGTACTTTTTCTAAAACCTGTGATGGCGTGGATGAAATTGATAAGGCTCAGTTCAAAGAAGTAGGGTACACCGAAACTTTCAATAAATTTTATAACTATTTGATTGCCTTACCATTTGGAGTACTACTTTTGGCATTTGGCCTAAAAGCTTTCAGGCGTACTTTGAAGAAAGCAATTAAGGAAAAAGTAATAGTATGTCAAAATGGAGAAGCCCTTACCTTCCAAACCTTTGTACAGCAATGGTCACAACATGAAAAGCCAAAAAAATTACACTTTTGTGGATATATTTTTCTTTTGGGCTTGGTTTTCTACTTCATATACCGCTTTTACCTAACGGTATGGGGACCACTGTTAGGTGGGGTACCCCCTACAGCCATTGCTCCTACTGATTTTGACTGGATAAACTTTGCCGTATACCCCAATGCAATTATTAGTAAAGAAAAAAACTTATGGTTTGCCATAGCCACCCAACTACCGGAAATTATAGAGTACATGATGGTTGTAGCGCAACTTATCACTGTATTACATTTCTGTTGCTTGATCTACCAACTAAACGTTGGAATCAAAACAAAAGAGAGGACCATAAGGCTGAAAAAGTTCACGAAGAGCAATTTTAATGAGATTCGCCTATTTGCCCCACCCATTAAATATTTCGTTTGTTTGGCCATTAACGTTTTAGTGGGCGCATTGGTAGCCAAATTACACTACCAGTATATGCAAAGTAAGCATATTACCTTCTGGGAGTTTTTTGGAAAATACATTTTTTATATGGAGGGAATTCCAAAAGATCAATGGCATACCATGGATACCCCTGAACTCTTTATCTCATTTTTCGTTAGTTTGGTATTCATCACCTGTTTCCTATTGCCGGTCTATCTGATTGTGACTGCCGTGGGGAAGGGCTTTCACGTCCCTTTAAAAAAGGACATTTATCAGATGATAGCCTCTTTTCAGCTACGCGTGTTGCTACTCATTGCCTTCTTTGCCGTTTTGCCCCTGTATTTTCCCCAGTTCTTTATTTTTTCTGTGTTAGGAGTCGGGGTGTGCCTGGCATTTCCCAGAGTAACAAAAAAAGAAAATAATGAAAACAAAACAGTTTACCATTCCTCTGATCAAATGATCTTCTTGGAAGCAGCCAGGGAAATTATCTTAAAAAACATAAAAACCATCAATGTAGACAGCCTCGCCCAAGGGATGCATACCAATGCCCGTACCTTAACCAATTGGTTTGCGGCTACCGATTTCACTCCTAATCATTTTATCACCCATGTGCGTTTGGCCTGCGCCAAAGAAGCGTTAGAAAAGGAGGAAAACGGAAGGAAAAAGAAAATACAAGAGATCGCGAAAGCGATTGGGTATGATAGCAGCACCTTCGTAAAGAAGTTTAAAGAAGCCTATCATATCACCCCTTTGCAATACAAGAGGGAGTTTGTGCCAGAAGTTAAAGAAAACGTCTAAAAATCAAATTGCATTTAATCAAGAATATGTTCAAGCCACACATTTCTCCTACAGAGGCAAATTGTTAGTAAAATTGATTATAAAAGAAAAGTTTTTCCGGATATGACAATTTTTTAGCTGGAATGATTAATTATATAAAAAGTAAATAAAATACTCTTTTTGCATTTAATAAACAGATTAATTTTAGCTATTGACACAGAATATTATTTCGCATATCATTGTATTGTGTTATATAAATTAATAGCTAAACAATATTTATATTCTATTATTTCAAATTATAGATCAACCAATTCAATTGCCTTAGTATTTAAGAAGCCAATTTTGGTTTATAGAGTATATTCAAAAGGTGGCTGAGATAAACAGTTGAATGAGTTGACCTCCCAGACTTTTATACAATGAAATACTTTAGGTATACGATTATTCTCTTGGTAGTATTTGTACTTTTTGGTTGTTTGGAGATTACATTTGCTCAAACTAGGCCCATTGATGATGCATCTATTGATAGGGGGAATGGAGAGGAGTTTTTTACAATTCCGGCTCTTACATATAAAATAACATTGCATTTAAATAATATGATTGTTACTCTTCCAAATCTAGTTATGAAGCTTTCTAAACCGATTTTTGACAGAATGGGTATAAATAATACTGGAAAGAAGCTATTTATATACAAGGGAGTAGTAATATCTGATCCTACTATTACATATGAGGTTCACCTTTCAAAATCTATTGATAATTTCATTAGAAGCTTGGATACAGACTTGGCGGGTATAGTATACAGTAACGGAGACAGGATTCTTTGCAAGATTGTTTTATACTTTTACTACCACGACCCTAATAATGTTCCAGAATGGTTCTATAATAATTAGTTTGGCAGGCTGACTATATAATAAAAGACATAGGTTCGAGAGGTGGAATAACAACTAACGTTAGAGAATCTGAAGATATATAATAGGAGTTACGCAAAGTCATTGATGAATTGCCGTTGAGCTTCCAAGACCAACATCTGTCTTAAACCATAGAGAGAATCTAAGTAATGAGCATTTGCCAAAGAAGCCAGCTTTTGAAAGGCACGCATCACACAGAACAGACGCGTTTTGATAG
>JBGTIS010000031.1:0-16973 GCA_041745535.1 Cyclobacteriaceae bacterium
CCGATACTGGGCGGAACTGTATCGTTATTCAGGTACACCCGATGTTCGTTTTCATACAGATGAAGCGGATAATAGGTATGCGCCTGCCGTTGACAATTGTAACCGTAAAAATAGTCAAATCCCGATTGGGTAGGAATGGAAAAAGTAGCTAAGCTGTAGAACCTCTTGGAAATAAAATTGAAGGGATTTCAAGGTTTTCAGGATTTGATTGATAGATTTTATTATCCAGGGCACGAAACAAAGTGGTTGCCGCTGCATTCCCCATTTCAAAAGCTGGTTGTGTAATGGTGGTTAAGGAAGGATTCAGCAGCGACGCGATTTCCAGGTTAGAAAAACAAATTACTTTCAGGTCATTGGGTATCCTTATTCCGGTTTCCACACAAACCTGGTAGGTAAGAAAAGCCAGTTTCTCCACTGAAGCCATAATTCCATCCGGAGGTAAAGGCTGGGTAAGTAAATTTTTTATCATTTCTGACTGCCGGTTGGGGTAATGAGTACAATCTACGATAAAATGCTCGGCCACCTCCAATTTGTATTCTTCCAAAGCTGCCTGATAACCCTTGAGGCGATCCTGGTTGATAGATAAACTGGGAGAAATGGAGAGAAAAGCAATTTTCCTGCATCCTGCCTCAATTAAATGTCGCACTGCCAGGAAAGCACTTTCATAATCGTTGGTAGTAATTTTAGCGAATTCAGACCTGGGCAAAACCCGGTCGAAAAGCACTACAGGAATAGCATACCGCGTCAAATCCTCAATATGATCCGTTGATGTGGTTTCACCCGATACCGACATCAGCACGCCGTCAACCCGGCCATTGCGGAAATCCTGTAGAATGGCTTTTTCCTTATCATAACTTTCATGGCTTAAATAAATAAGCACATGGTACCCCCTTTCCTGTGCCACGGTTTCAATGGCATGAATGGCCTGTGAAAAAAAATTATCAGCTACCTCCGGAATTACCACAGCAATGGTTTTACTTTTCTTTTTTCGTAATCCACTGGCATAAGGATTGGGAATATAATTTAATTTTTTGGCAAGTTCCAGTACCCGTTTTTTGGTATCAGGACTGATCTCATAACTATCATGTAAAGCTTTGGAAACCGTAGAAACGGAAAGGTTAAGGTCTTTAGCTAATCTTTTTAAATTAATAGGAATATCCATAAAAAGGAAAAAGTTCTTTTGCACTTAAATTAAAAAATTCAGCATTCACGAAATCGTTTTCGTAAATATATTTGCCTGATTTCTGCGTAAAATCCTAAAAATTTTCCAATTTAGTGTAATTAAAATTGATATTTTTCAATTAAAGCTTATATTTTACTATATGTTTTTGAAAATTATAATTCGCATAAGAATCAGTTAAAAGAAATATAATACCATGACAGCATTAAACGAAAAAGAAAAAGCTCCTTTGCGCAGCCTTGATGAATGGGAAGATGACCTGTTAGAACGTTATCCGGAACCTGACAGCATCGCCAAAGGAAAAACCAAGGAAGAATACCGCAATTATGATAGCCCGCAACGCGATAGCGTACGTGAATTTTACCGGCTCAACCATAAATATCAGACCTACGATTTTGTACTGGAAAAAGAGAAAGCGTTTCTGAAATTCGATAAAAAGGAAATGCCCGTGTGGGATGCTTTCCAGTTTCTGAATCAGCTGGTCGACGATTCTGATCCTGATACTGATTTGGATCAGCTGCAACACCTTTTACAAACCTCCGAAGCCATTCGTGCCGACGGGCACCCCGACTGGATGGTACTTACCGGTTTGCTGCATGATATGGGTAAAGTATTGTGCCTGTTCGGCGAACCGCAGTGGGCCGTGGTAGGCGATACCTTTCCGGTAGGCTGTGCCCATTCTGATAAAATAGTCTATTCCGAATTTTTTAAGGATAATCCGGATACTTACAACATGCGGTTTAATACCAAATACGGTGTGTACGCACCCAATTGCGGACTGGATAATGTTCATTTATCATGGGGACACGACGAATATGTGTATCAGATGGTAAAAGATTACCTGCCTGAGCCGGGTTTGTACATGTTACGGTATCACTCATTCTATCCACAGCACAAAGAACACGCGTACGACCATTTGATGAGCGAGCATGACCATGAAATGTTCAAATGGGTCAACCTGTTCAATCCGTACGATCTGTATTCTAAAAATCCGAATCCGCCTGACTGGAAAACACTTCGCCCCTATTATGAAGATCTGGCAGCAAAATATTTACCGGCAACGCTTAAATTTTAGCGAAATTAGATTTTTCAGTTTGCAACCCTACCCTGGCATATAGTTTCGCCAGGGTTTTATTTTTTAAAAGCTACCCAAATTCGATGATGAAATTACTTCCCAAAAGACAATTTCACCAATAATTCGCATTGATATAAAATATTTAAACAAATTTATTGATTTACTAAACACTGTTCATTAAGTTTGCGTTGTAAAGTACTAATGATGGGAATTACAGAAAGAAAAGAAAGAGAAAAAAAAGAAATGCGCAGGCAGATTATCGATGCCGCCCTTACTATGTTTAATGAAGAAGGATACGAAAAAACTTCTATCAGGAATATAGCGGAAAAAATTGAGTATAGCCCGGCAACCATTTACCTGTATTACAAAGACAAAGACGAATTGCTATATGAAGTACAAAAGGAAGCATTTGACAAGTTGGCTACCGCCTTCAGAAAAAAGGCAAACAGCAAAGACCCATTAGATCGGCTTTATCAGATTTGCAAAACTTATGTGAATTTCGGAAACAAGCATCAGGACCTCTATGACCTTATGTTTATTATTAAATCGCCTATGAACGTAGTAACTGAAAAAGAACCCTGGACCAATGGCGATGCCTGTTTTAATTATTTGGTGAATTGCGTACAGGAATGCATGGATAATAAGTTGTTTCAATATACCAGCACCAACGTACTGGCATTATCCATCTGGTCGATGTGCCACGGATTTGTTTCACTTAATTTACGATGCCGGTTCAAGGTTTTGGAGTTAAGTGAATTTGAAGTTAATAAAGCAATCGAAACCTCCATTGAAGAATTCTTACGGGTTATACAAAAGGATCATTAAATTTTAATTGAATTAAAAAACAAAAAATTTTTCACTTTTACTAAACACTGTTCATAATGTCAACAACAATAAAAAAAGTGATGCCGTTCAACATAATTGTTATGTTATTCTATGTGGTGGGGAACACTACACTCGCGCAGGAAAATCTGCTGGATAACTATATCCAACGAGCCCTGGAAAATAACCAAGGAATCCGGCAACAACAGTTTCAACTGGAAAAAGGGTTATTTGCCTTGAAAGAGGCCCAGGCTTTATATCTGCCCTCAGTAAGCGTGCAGGGCTCTTATGTAAAAGCACAAGGTGGCCGTACCATCGACTTTCCTATTGGCGACCTGTTGAATCCGGTGTATACCACCTTAAATCAACTTACGGAAAGCAGTAATTTTCCGCAGTTAGAGAATGCTTCCATCCAACTGAATCCGGATAATTTTTACGACCTGAGACTCAGGACTACCCTGCCGCTGATTGACGCGGAAATGTGGCTTAATCGGAAAATCAAAAGTGAACAGATTACCCAATATCAGGCTTCGGTGAATGTGTATAAAAGACAGTTGGTGAAAGATATTAAAACTGCCTATTTCCAATATTTCCAGGCTGTAAAAGCCATAGAAATTTACGAAAACGCACTTCGTCTGGTAAATGAAAACATTCGGATGAATGCAAGTATGTTCAAAAATGGGGTGCGCAACAGCACTGCGCTTACCCGGGCCAAATCAGAAAAGCAAAAAATTGAAGCCGATCTGAATCATGCGGAAAATCAGGTGTTAAACGCGCAGGCTTATTTTAACTTTCTGCTGAATCAGCCGCTCGAACATCCCGTTTCAATCGATTCTGTTGCCCTGTCCGAACCGGTGGTGGATCCGATACATGAAAATGAATATCATCAGCGGGAGGAATTGATTCAGTTACAGTCGACCTCGCAGGTTTACGCGCTCAACCGGGACCTTCAGCGTGCCCATTTCATCCCAAAAATAAATACTTTTCTGGACCTCGGTTCCCAGGGATTTAACTGGAATGTGGATAGCCAGTCGAAATATTATTTGTGGGGCATTAACCTGCAATGGGATCTGTTCGCCGCTAACCGGTATCGATACAAAACCAGGCAAGCCGATGCTGACCTCAAAGCCATTGAAGCCCAAACCGCACAAACGGAACAGGCCTTGAACCTGCAACTGGTTCAGGCCAGAAATAATTATCAATCGGCTTATTCCAGTTATACTAATGCCCAAACACAGCTTACCCTTGCACAAAAGTATTATCAGGATCAACTGAAAGTATACAAAGGTGGGCAGCTACTTTATATAGAACTACTGGATGCGCAAAATGAATTAACCGGTGCACAGCTCCAACTTTCCATTTCATTGGCCGCTGTGCAAATAGCACAGGCCGATATCGAACGATGCACCGCCTCCTATCCTATTCAATAACCAAAACCTGATTAAACATATGAAAACTGTATTCAATATTTCTCTGATTATACTTTTGGCTATCACAATTTATTCCTGTGGCCAGCAATCTGAAGCTGCTAAAGGCCAGCCTTTAGAAACTATTCCCGTAAAAACCATCAACCTATCGGCAGACAACAGCAGTCCAACCATTGCCGTAGCGGGCCGATTTACTACCGATGATGAAGTATACTTAAGCTTCAAAACCGGAGGAATTATTAAAAATTTAAAAGTAAACGAAGGTGACCGGATAAAAAAAGGGCAATTGCTGGCCGCCTTAAATATGACAGAAATTGATGCACAGGTACAACAGATACAACTCAGCTTGGAGAAAGCCCAAAGAGATTTTAAACGGGTGAACGCTTTGTTCAAGGACAGCGTAGCTACCCTGGAACAGGTCCAAAATACAGAAACCGCCTTACAACTGGCAGAGCAACAAATGGAGGCCATACAATTCAATAAAAAGTACGCTACCATTTATGCCACGGAAGATGGCTATGTATTGGCCAAAATGGTAAATGAAGGCCAATTGGTTGGACCAGGTACACCCGTATTAAAAACCAATGGCGCAGAGGCCGGCAACTGGATACTGCGAGTAGGAGTAAGTGATAAGGAATGGATGCTCATTCAGCCCGAAGATTCTGCCAATATTGAAATCTCGTCCGTTTCTGGCCAAACCATCAGTGGGAAAGTAATCCGAAAATCTCAGGGAACTGATCCTAAAAGCGGTTCTTTTATGGTGGATATTAAAATTAATGAAAATTCGCCTCACCTGGCTGCCGGCATGTTCGGACAGGCCAGCATTTATACCCGTCCGCAGGAAAATTCCAATGCATCTCCTACCTGGTCTATTCCCTATGACGCTTTGCTGGACGGTGATGGCAGCACCGGTTATGTATTTGTAACCACCGATGGAAAAATCGCTAAAAAGCAGCAGGTAACCATAGCAGGCATTGAAAACAACCAGGTAATCATAACCGGCAGTTTGCAGGAGAATCAGAAGCTTATCATAGCAGGAAGTGCTTACCTTACCGATAACAGTCCCATTCACATTATTCAATAAACGCCAACTTCAGATTATCATGAAAATTTCAGAATACGCCGTAAAGAATTACCAGTTTACGCTGGTTATCTTTATCATGATAGTGGTGCTAGGAGTAACCACAGTAATGAACATGCCCCGGTCGGAAGATCCGGAAATGCACGCCCCTTTCTTCCCGGTAATTATTATATATCCGGGTACCAGTCCTGAAGATATGGAAGAGTTGGTTATTGATCCACTGGAAAAGGAAATTTATAGTCTGGACGATATCAAGAGAATCCGCACTTCTATCGGCGATGGTGTGGCTGTTATGCGAGTGGAATATACCTACAACAGCGACGTAGAAGCCAAATACCAGGAAATGGTGCGGGTAGTAAATGGAAAGCGAACCGAGCTCCCTCAGGATATTTACAGCATAGAAGTACAAAAATTCCAGCCTTCAGATGTCAATATTATGCAAATAGCATTGATTTCTGAGAGTGCTCCCCGTGATCAGTTAAAATGGTATGGCGAACAACTGGAAGACGCACTGGAAAAATTACCACGGCTTAAAAACATTGAAATTCATGGGTTGCCTGAACAACAGGTACGCGTTGAACTGGAATTGGAGAAAATAGCCCAGATGAACATTCCTTTGTCCGATGTTATTAAAAATCTGCAGAGTGAAATGGCCAATATTCCCGGAGGTAGTATTGAGGCTGGCAGCAAAAGTTTCAATGTAAAAACCAGTAAGAATTTCTCAAATATTGAAGACATTAAAAACGCGATTGTGTATTCAGCTAATGGCAAAAATATCAGGTTAGAAGATATCGCCAAGGTATATTATGGCTATGGAGAAGATAATTACAAGACAAGGCTGAATGGGCACCGTGCTATTTTTGTAGTGGCTGCCCAAAAGGAAGGTGAAAATATCAGCCAGTCGCAGGAGGTCTATAAACCTGTAATTGAAGCATTTAAAAGTTCCCTTCCTGCCAACATAGACCTGATCCAGCATTTCGACCAGGCCGATAATGTGAATAAACGGTTGGGAGGTCTTGGTAAAGATTTTATCATAGCAATTCTGCTGGTAGCCATTACCTTATTACCGCTGGGAGGCAGGCCAGCCCTTATTGTAATGATTTCCATTCCCCTTTCTCTGGCCATTGGTGTGGTTTTGATGGATATGCTGGGCTATAACCTGAATCAGCTCAGCATTGTGGGACTGGTGGTAGCCCTGGGACTTTTGGTGGATGACAGCATTGTGGTGGTAGAAAATATAGAAAGATGGATGATAGAAGGACATTCTCGCATGGAAGCCACGCTGAAAGCCACCCAACAAATTGGATTGGCCATTGTGGGTTGTACAGTCGCGCTGATAATCGCTTTTATGCCTTTGGCTTTTTTGCCGGAAGGATCTGGAGATTTTATCAGGAGTCTACCAATTGCTGTAATTTTGAGTGTGTTGGCCTCTATGGTCGTATCGCTTACTATAATCCCATTTCTGGCAAGCAGAATGCTGAAAGAGCATACTGGCCATCCGGAAGGCAACATTTTCATGAGATTGCTGAAAAAACTCATTCATGGCAGTTATGCGAAATTGCTGGACAAAGCACTGGAAAAACCTGTGATTACGATAGTGATTGCCTCCGTAACTTTCGCGGCGTCCCTGATATTGTTTAAGGTGGTTGGGTTCAGTCTGTTTCCTGCTTCTGAAAAACCTCAGTTTTTTGTCAATATCACTACGCCGCCTCAATCTAATATTACCTACACCGATAGCGTTACGCGGTTAATTGAAAAGGAATTGCAACAGGAATCCGCGGTACAATACCTGGCAACTAATGTGGGAAAAGGTAATCCGCGCGTATATTATAACATCACACAGGAAAATGAAAGAAGCGATTTTGGGCAGATTTTCGTTCAACTGCATGAACATGTGTTGCCGGAAGAAAAACTGGAGATCATTGAGAAATTAAGAGCCAGATGGACGCCCTATCCCGGTGCCGAGGTAGAAGTCAAGAATTTTGAGCAGGGTCCGCCCGTAGTCGCCCCGGTTGAGGTTCGATTGTTTGGTGAAAACCTGGATACCTTACGGCAATTGGCCGGACAGGTAGAAACCATGCTTAAAAATACTTCCGGAACCATTTATGTGAAAAACCCGGTTGATTTTCTTAAATCGGACATTCGGGTGGAAGTGAATAAGGAAAAAGCAAGAATCCTGGGCGTACCTACCGGAAATATTGATCGAACTATCCGGCTGGCGATTGCCGGACTGAACCTGGGCCAGTATTCCGATGACAATGGAAATGATTATCAGATTTTACTTACACGAGTTAAATCGGGCCGTCCGACTATGGAAGCCTTTCAGAATTTATATATCAATAACAACCAGGGCACCGCTATTCCCCTGTCGCAGATTGCTGATCTGAAACTGGAAGCCAGTCCGTTGAAAATTAATCACCAGGAAAAAAACAGGGTAGTTTCTGTAAGTTCGACGGTGCAAAAAGGATTCCTGACAGACCGAGTCATCGATGATGTA
The DNA here is from genome assembly GCA_041745535.1 of Cyclobacteriaceae bacterium. GTDB lineage: Bacteria > Bacteroidota > Bacteroidia > Cytophagales > Cyclobacteriaceae > JBGTIS01. The sequence goes on from JBGTIS010000031.1 coordinate 8,083, forward strand.
ATCCAGCAGATGGACAACCTCAAACTTCCTGCTGGTTACTCTTATGAAATGGGAGGGGAAGTAGAATCACGGCAGGATTCATTTGGTGGATTCCTCAGCATTATTATTGTTACCATATTTATGTTTGTAGCGGTGCTTATTCTGGAGTTTGGCACTTTTAAAAGTACCCTGATTGTACTTTCTGTTATTCCGTTGGGTGTGGTAGGAGCAGCCATTGCACTTTGGATTACCGGTAACTCATTATCATTTGTGGCCATTATCGGATTAATCGCACTGGCAGGCATAGAAGTAAAAAATACCATTTTACTGGTAGATTTTACCAATCAGTTGCGGGAGCAGGGAAAAAGCCTGGAGGTAGCCATTCGGGAAGCCGGTGAAATTCGCTTTCTACCCATTGTGCTGACCTCCCTTACCGCTATTGGTGGGTTAACCCCCATCGCGATTTCTAATAATCCACTCATAGCGCCACTAGCCATTGTGTTAATTGGTGGTTTGATCAGTTCAACCTTGCTGTCACGAATTGTTACGCCCATTATTTATAAACTAATGCCACCCAGGGTTCAGGTAAAAAATGAGTTGATAGCTTCCTGAGAATGAAAAGTTGGAAGACAGGAGTCGGAAGTCGGAAGTTTTTCTTCCTTCAGGCTTCGGACTCCGGACTTCCCTCTTCGGGCTTCCTCATTTACATTTAGGGTGTTACCACCTGTATCCACTGGCCAGGTTTTCTGGCATTTACCGTATGGTCATACATGGCTTCACAAGTAATTGTAGGCAGATAGAACTTACCGGCATAGCTGGCATTCAGAATCACCCGGAAAGTTTTGCGTTCATTGGCTGATAAATCAAAGTAGGTATACACCCGGTCATCACGAATATCCTGGTATTCCGGTATATCCTGTACCACATATTGATCCAGATCGTTTAACCGGGTATTGATAATTTCCCATCCGGAAGGAAAAATCTGGGTCAGCGCCAGTTGCTGGTAATTACCACGGGTACCCGGATTGAATACGGTTACCTCAGCCACAAAGTCTGTTCCCTGTACCAGGGCTTCCGGAGAAACAGGTTCGTTATTAATTCCTTTGTACAAAATATTCATCCGCAATCCCTGTTCCACAGCCGACTGGTCGTTTACCAGCGGCACCCCTTCCTGAATCAAACGGGCATACATTACGCCTTTTCCCCTGTTATTAATTTTCAGACTCCCCCCCTGCTCATTTACCTTTCGCCGCACCACAGGCAATCGCGACTGCACATTTTCATCTTTATTATTGGCCGATAAATCAAAATTTAAATACTGATCCTGGGGATCATCACCGATAAATCTGGAAACGGCCATCAGGCAAAAAGCAGCGGTTTGGGTACTCATCCATTCATTTTCATTGCTCAGCGATTCAGAGATTTTTTTCATCAGATCAAGTCCTTCCGGCTTTTCATTCATTAAGACGAGCGTTTCCAATATCATAGCTTCGTCTCTTAAAGCGGAACCATATGTATATGCCATTTCCTGGTATGGTTTTACATTTGCGCTTAGGCTTCTGGTAATAGTTTTAGCTGCCTCGGGTTGGCCCAGCAGCACATAGGCGGCACCTAACTGCCATTTCGCCTGCAAAGAAAGGTTCCTTTGCTCTTTCATTCTATTCATGGCGCCCTGATCGGCAGCGTTCGCCAGTGCCAGTGTATACAAACGATAAGCCTGTATTAAATCATCTTTTTGATACAAACTTTCGTTCATCCAACGCGACGCACGGGATTGTTGGTACAATTTCCAGGAGTTGAGCAAACTAACCGGTACAGAATAGCCTTTTTTTTGGGCCTCCAGCAAAAAATGACCGGCATAACAGGTTCCCCATTCATCCGTATCGTCTGAGGAAGGCCAGTAGGAAAATCCGCCCTCACTGGTTACAAAGGTACGCATTCGACTGATCGCGGCCTTTACGTTATCTTCAACCCTTTCTTTGTCATTGCTTTTCATTTCCAATATATTGTCCAGAAATAACTGTGGAAACGCGGCAGAAACAGTCTGTTCAATGCAACCATGCGGATAATTCGTTAAAAACCGCAATCGTTTCTCCAAATTAATCGGTGGGATACCTGAAACCTCCAGCGTGGCTTTATTGGTTCCTGGCAGGCCAACGGGCTCATAATTCACGTTCCAGCTCTCGCCCGGCTGAATAATGGTTTGCAATACATCTACCACAGGTGGATTAGGATTCCTGATATCTATTTCCACCTCATAACCAGCCTTTTCACCACCAGAAATGGCAGTAATATCCACTTTACCGATGCCCACCGTGGGGGCTACTTTCAAATTAAAATCAACTAATTGATCACCAGGTTGGGTAAAAGTAACATTTTTTTGCTGGGCTTCAGAAACAGTAATCAGGTTATTGGTGTTTACGTTTACCTTCACATTTTTCACCGAATTTTCCATGGCAAACACATCCACCGGCAGGGTTACCTCTTCTTCCGGGCCTAATACCCGGGGCAACGTTCCTAAAATCATAAGCGGTTGCCTGACCGGTGTGGTTTGTTCGGCCTTTCCATAGGCGCCCTGAAATCCGGCTATTACCATGGTCCTAACTGAACCCACATACCGGGGCATGGTAATGGTATGCTTCTGTTGTTGATTTTTATTCAGCATAAAAGGCCCGATAAATTTTACCACCGGCGTAAACCGGTTTGCTTTCCGCTCGCCCCGGTTGGTTAATTCGCCATCACCTCCAACAGATAATATTCTTTCCAGTTCGCCTCCATAGGCGCCTACCACATAATCGTACAAATCCCAGGTTTTTACACCAAGGGCTTCTCTGGCATAAAAATCTTCCCAGGGTGACGGCGTTTTAAACCGGGTGATATCCAGCAACCCTTCGTCTACCACCGCCAGGGTATAGGCCATCGGTTTGCCTTCTTTTTCGCTCACTGTAATTGTGATTTTTTGCTCTGGCGCTAGTATATCCGGCATTTTAATCTCAGGATGCAAATGGGTATCCGGATTGTCTACCAGCACAGGAATAACACCATACATCCTGATGGGCAAGTCATTGGTAGTTTGGTCATGGGGTTGGAGTAGACTGACATGCACAAAAATATTGGGTGCCATTTCCTTCGTTATTTCAAATGGAAAGGTGGTTTCACCCGCTTTTGTATTAATCCAGAAAGTCTGGATAATGCTGCTGCCATTCTCAATACTCACTAGGGCTTTTCCTGTTAGGCTTCCGGGCATATGAATAACCGCCTGCTCTCCTACCTGGTAGGTATTTTTGTCAGACGAAAAACTCAGCATACTGGCGCCGGTGGCACCGTCCCTGCCTCCACGTCCGGCATAGCCTGGCCAGTCGATATACACAATGTCACCGGCACAATGCCCGGAAACCGGGTCGCAGGCACGCACATAAAACCTGCCCCATTCAGGTTGGTCTACTTTAAATCGCCAGGTACCTTTCCCATTCTCTGCCCGAATCTTTTCTTTTTCAATGGGTTTTCCATAGGCATTGCCCATGTAATTAGAACTGGTATTACCGGTTTGGTCCCACCACCACCGCCAATCCAGTTTATACAATTCCATGTTAATCTCACTCCGGTCAATGGATTCTCCTTCCGGAGAAGTTACCACTACCTCAACGGTATGCGACTTGCCTGTCTCCAATGGTTCGTACGGTGCGCTTGTGGTGGGTAATTTTACGCCCACAAAAGAAGCGTAAGGATAATAAGGAATAGAGAACTGATCGATGGAAAAGTTTCCACCTTCTTCATACACTTTTCCTATAAAAGTTGCATTTAAAACTCCGGGTGCTTCTGATTCAGCAGGCAGGTTTAAACCGATTTGCGCGAAGCCCTGTTCATTGATTTTACTATCAAAAATCGCTGTGGTTTCGCTGGAAAAATCTCTGAGTTTATCTTCAAAAACATAATTTTTAAACTGCTCAAAACTGGTGGTTCCTTTTGACAGTAACAGCTCAAAGGTAGCCCGAAGATTTCTGGCCGTGGCACCCGTTAACCATTGCACTGCCAATTGCCCGTTAGTATTTCGGTCTGTGGCTGTAAATTTGTCTGTACCAAAATCCAGTTTAATTTTTAGCCGGTTGGGCTTTATGGTTTCAATCTTGATCCTTTTGTTAAAGGTGGCGCCCCCCACTTTCACTTTTGCCATCCAGTTACCGGTAGGCGCGTTATTGGCCGTAGCGGTGGGAAAACTGTAAAACCCTCCGGTAGCATTATTTCGAACCATTTTTTGCGCCACATTTCCCTGTGGATCTTCCAGCTCGAAAATTACCGGATGTGCTGGTGGTAATATTTTGTTTTTGTCTTCCAGCATAAAGCTGATATACAGAGAGTCGCCAGGACGCCAAACGCCGCGTTCTCCATACATAAATCCTTTTAAACCCTCCTGCACTTCCTGACCTGCCACATCAAAATTACTCAATGATAAAGAAGAGCCATCATCCAGTTTCAGGTAACCTTTCTGGTTATTTTTGGTGGCTACCAATAAAAATGGCTTTTTTTCAGCGGTAAGTTTGGCCCAGCCCTGGGCATCCGTAGTAGTTTTGCCGATGAGCTTTTTCTGCAAATCGTATAAACCCACTTCCACCCCAGCCATAGGATCGGTGGTTTTGATATCGTTCACTGCGATAAACACTTCCCCATTTTTGCCTTGTTTTACTATCATACCCAGATCAGAGGAGAAAACATTGCGGATAACAGCTTTGTCGGGGGTATAGTAAGAAACCGTACAGGGATCATCACGATCTTCCCACCGGTAATTTTCCGGATAATAACCGTCATGATAGCCATATGGATTATCCCAGTTATCTGCATTGGGCAGGACTTCATTCTGGAAATCTATGGCCTCATCCGAATTTTCCTTGCCGCACTCAAAAACCGAATAATTTTTTTTAAAACTGATTCGGGCCTGGTACACAGCCCCGGGTTCATCCTTTATTAATTCTGACAAATCCAAGGTAAACCGGTTCCATTTGCCCAGATCAGCTACGCCAGCAGCTTCAAGCGAAAGTGTTTTTTGGGCAACTGGTCTGCCCACTCTTTGCGATTCATTATTTCCATCGTATTGGTTAACCTGAAAAAACTGACTCAGATTGCTTTCGTAAATTTTAATAATGGTGACGTCCACCGCCTCCAGATTAACGGTTTCAAAGGGCATGACCAATCCATTGGTACTGGGTACAATAACTCCTTTACCAATTAGCCGAATATCAGGTTTAAGCTGTTCAAAAGAAACATCTACCGATGCTCTGACTTTAAACTTAAAATCCTCAATATTTTTAATGCCTGGCTCAATGTGAATGGTTTTGGTTCCGGCCAGCCTGGAAGCAGGAAAAATCCTCACCCGAGTTCCATCAATAACGAACCTGAAATCATCTTCCTCATCAGCCATGTGAATCAACCCATTTAAGTCCTGGTTATCAGCAAGGGGATCAGAAAACTGAAGCTCCAGAAACTGTTCCGGGCTCTGAATTACCTCGGAACGCATCAGTTTAAAATCGCCCAATGCAGGAATTTCTATGTCCTGGTCATATTTTTTATCTACCTGCAAGGTTTCTCCGGAAGCTACTAATTTCACCACATTTGGTGAATTGCCCCGCTTTACATCCTGAATGGTAAAACGGTGTGTTTTTTTATCAGGACTATGCGCCCAGGCTATGGGAAGCGGATTTCCCTGCTGTACAGCCAGTAGCACCTTTTCAACTTTTTCAGGATTGGCGATATCGGCCGTAAGCAGTAATCCATTGATCTGCTGAACAGACAGATTGTTACTATTCACCGGAGAAAATCCCGTTACATCAATGCTGAAATTCTGCCGCATGGTAAGCACCGAGAATGTAAAAGCAGAGAGCTCTTCAGGCATTTCAATAAGTGGGTCCATTGCTAATTTTATCTGGTACCGGGTGCCATAATTAAGTGGTTTATCGGGGATAAATTCAAGGGTTTGCCGATCGGTCCATATCGTTTTACCCCTTATTTCAGGCGTAATCGAAAACAAACTGGCATTTACTTCCTGTCCGATCTGGGTGGAATCGGCCAGTTCATGAACAAATCTGACTTCAATGGGCGACTCCACCGAAATTACACCAGCGGTGTAGCCAGCTATATATCCACTGAAGGCTGAAGGATTGTTAATTGATTCATTTTCATCAGAAGATGTACAGGCCGGGTTTACATAAATGAATAACAATAAAAAAGTAATTTTCAGTATTGTTTTACCGGTTTGATCGCCTGACTGTAGGATGTTTTGGATTAGCCGCATAACAAAAAAATTAAGGTTGATGCTTTTGCTTAAAACTTGGGGCAATGTTAATTAATCCTGCATGATTATTGAATTTTTAACGGATACATTTCGATAATCTTGCGGCGGCCTATCATAATTGATTGGGCTGCTTTACATTTAATTGTTTATCAGTCTGTCAATTTTAAAAATATCCAACCGCAAGGCTGATTTACCAGCCATAACCAATTCACAAATAATTTCGCCCACCACATTAGAAAACTTAAATCCATGCCCTGAAAAACCAGCCGCGATAATCACCTTTGGGTTATCCGGATAAAAATCGATAACCGGATGTAAATCGGGTGTATTGGTATACAGGCATACCGAGGCATCGATACACTTACCATCTAATGCTGGCACATATTTTTTCAGGTAATACCTAACTTTATTCAAATCATCCTGCGTTACTTCACGGTTTACGGTATCAGGATCGCAAACATTTCGGGTTGAAAATGGGCCCATTGGATGCAAAGCTACTTTAACACCCTGGGTAAACGGCTGCTCCGAAGGAATGCCATACAAGGCCAGTTCAGGATTAACCGCTATTAGAAAAACCGGAAAATTAGGAATGGCAAACATTTCATTTTCTCCGATGGGTTGCATCCAGCACTGTACCACTCTTTCCGGCTGCAGGGGCACCTTCAATTGTGGGAGTAATTTTTTCGTCCAGGCTCCGACACAAATTACTAACTGATTGGCCTGATAAGTTTGTGAAGTTGTGTTAATTTCCAGATACCCGTTGCGTTTATTTTTCCAATTCGAAACCCGCTCATCTGTTTGGATATCAGCACCCATACGAACCGACAGTTCAAGTGTTGCTTTAATTGCTTTTTCCGGATTGATAAAGCCAGCGGTATGGTCCAGCAAAGCCATCATATCGGCATCTGGATGGAACTGTGGAAATTTTTTCCGGATGGTTTCTCCAGGCAGCAAATCACTGGCAATGTGATATTGAAGGGCACTGTCATAGCTTCCTGTCAGCACTTTATCGTTGGCTGAACCCATCATAAGCGCACCGGTGATAGAAAGCAGTTTGGTATTGCTTTGTTGCTCTAATTCATTCCAAAGCGCATAACTCCGCTTCAAAAGCGGTACGTAACGATTGTCTTCAAAATAAGCCTGTCTGATAATTCTGGAACCGCCAAAAGATGAACCAAAATGATGTGGCGGAGAAAAAGCGTCTATTCCCAGCACTTTGGTGCCTCTGGCTGCCATCTGGTATACAGCAGCCGATCCCATGGCCCCCAGGCCTACCACTGCTACGTCATATTTCTTCTTTATCTTCATCCGCTTTTTCTACCTCCCAGGTGTGATCGGATAACAAAGTTACCCTGGCCATATAGGATTTGAAAGGTATTTTCTTTCCCCATTCAGCAGGCGATACCATCGATAGCACATCCGAGCCATCGTTGCGTTCATAAAAATAATAAGTATGGCCAATGATTGGTTCAAAATTCATCTGTGCCTTATAAATTCTTTCAGAAATTTCAACCCGGTTCTTAATGGCATGGGCCTGCCGGGCCAGCGTTTGGGCCTGTTCATACAATTGCCGCATCTGCCGCTCGGTTTGCTGCCGCATGGCACTTACCGCCCTGCCTTTAATTTTACCTTTGTCTTCCGGCTTTATTAAGGCACCCCCTACTGTGTGTGGAAATTCTATCAAACCCGGAGTTTCGGTTGTTTTTTCTTTCTCTTTTTCGAGGTCTATTTTATCGACCTCAATTTTATTTTTTGAACGATTCAATATTATAAATTTTGGTTTGAATGTTTATTTAATTTAACCACCGGTTTTTTAAGGATTAGGCACATTTTCTCTCAATTAATCACTTGTTTTATTGGTATCGGAAGGAGCGGGTTGCTCTTTCCCCGTAGCTTTAGAACCAGGAAATTGTGTTCTTGAAGCCATATCAATGCTTATATAAATCATGACTGCCAGAAAAATGATAGAAAGCACAATAAAAATAATTTTTGATCTTTTCATGGGTGCCCTTAAATTAATATTTGAAGACATCAAATATAATAGCCAGAATGCCAATCTTTTTATCCATTCAACAAAAAATTGGGATCGATGTTTACAGCGCCAGATAACCCAGATTTTGATGATTAATAGGGATCGCATTGAACCTCTACTAGGAGTTCATTTACATAAAAAAGGATAGAATTTTATTTTTAACCCAATTTCAAGATTAATATTACTTTCTTTTCTTTCTATATCGCATGCATTTAAGTGTATTTATCACATCCAACTTACATATTTTTTATTTTATTATATGTAACTATTTGAAAATCAATTAGTTAATATAAAATTTTGTCTGCACAAAAGTTGTATTTCCCTTACAAACTACATAATTTTTTCGAGTCCTCGCGGTATCATATTTGTAATATTCTCAGAAATTATAAGCGTCTTATAAGCGATTTTTCAGTTGGATTACCCCAACTTTCTGGAGTTTTAAAGTATAGTTATGCGTGTGTTATGGATTCTCAGCCTGGTTACGGGATTATTTTTACTGACAAGCATTCAGGAACTTTCTGCTCAGGATAATTGTGATGATTTACTGTTGATGAATCCTGGCAACCAGGTTTTCAAAGACCGGGTATGCGCCCC
>JBGTIS010000032.1:0-8099 GCA_041745535.1 Cyclobacteriaceae bacterium
AAATGAAAAGGGTGAGGTAACGGGCGTGATTGCCGTAGCCATCAGGGTGAGCGAACAGGTAGTTGCCCGGCAGGAAATAGAACTGGCAAACAGGAAGTTGTTGACCATCAACAATGACCTTAACCATGCTTTGGAGGAAGCATACAAACTCACAGCCCTGTTAAACAACAGTTCAGATTTTATCGGATTGTTTACGCCACAAGGGGAGGGCGCTTATATCAATCCGGCAGGTTTGGGCATGGTGGGGCTGAACCAGGAACATCCGGTATCCGAACTAAAGCATACTGATTTCTTTTTTAATGAGGATTTACCCTTTGTCCGGGAAACCATTTTACCAACTATCATGGAGGATGGCAAGTGGGTAGGTGAATACCGCTTTCGTCACTTCCAAACCGATAAAGCCATTTCAGTATTATACAATTGCTTTGCTGTGCGCACTCCTGATACTGGCGAATTGCTCGGGCTGGCCGCTTTTAGTATAAATATAACTGAACGCAAGAAGCAGGAAGCGGAATTGGAGCGGTACCGGGAACAACTGGCAGCCGCCAATCAGGAACTGGCCGCCGCCAACGAAGAGCTATCAGTCGCTAACGAGGAGTTGTTGGTATCTAATAAAGAGCTGGGCGACATTAACGAACGGCTGGGCCGGGTCAATTCCGACCTGGACAACTTCGTATATATGGCTTCACACGATTTGAAAGCGCCTATTGCCAATATTGAGGGCCTGGTAGAGGTTTTAAAAGGTAATTTATTGCCCGCTACCGCACAATCTGAGATGGTACAACAGATCATGCAACTGATCAATAACTCCATTTTAAGAATACCTTAACGGATCTGGCGCAGATTACCCGCCTGCAAAGAGAAGTGATGGAAGATGTAGAAGAATTGTCTATTGAAGAGGTAATCAACAAAATATGGCTTGATTTGGCGGCCATGATTGAAGAATCTGGTGTGCGATTAGACATTGACGTATCAGATTGCCCTCCGATTCGGTTTTCGGCAAAAAATATGCGCAGTATTTTTTATAACCTGCTTTCCAATGCTATTAAATATCGCTCGCCAAAACGGCAGCCGGTAGTGCGCGTTCGTTGCGAAGAAACTTCTGATTATCAAGTGCTTACCGTAGCTGATAATGGATTGGGGATGGATATGAAAGAAAAACACAAAATATTCGCTATGTTTAAACGTCTGCATGATCATATCGAGGGTACCGGGTTAGGTTTGTACATTATAAAAAAAATTATTGAAAATGCCGGTGGTAAAATCGATGTGGAAAGCCAGGTAGATGTGGGTTCTACGTTTAAAGTATACTTCAACCGCTAAACAAAATCTATTTTTTCCTGGTTTTCTAACATATCCGGTATGTAATAAGAAGTAGGTATGAAAAAGTTCAACGATGTGTTATTAATTGACGATGATGACGTCACCAATTTTATCAACGAAAGTTTGATTAAAGAAATGGATATCGCCAATGAAATACTGATTGCCAAGAATGGGAAGGAGGGTATCGATTTGGTTGCGGCCCGATGTAAATCGTGGAAAAAAGAAGATCGATGTCCGGCATTAATTCTGGTTGATATTAATATGCCGGTGATGAATGGTTTTGAGTTTTTGGACCAGTACAAGCAAATGAATTTACCCGCTCACCTATCCATTATCCTGATTATGCTTACTTCTTCGGATAACGAAAGAGATATAGAGCGCGCCAAACATTCAAACGCTATTGGCTATCTGAGTAAACCATTAACTAAGAAAAAGCTACAAGATGTATTAGAAAAGTACTCTGAAAACTTTAATGAATAGTTCGTAACTTTTTCACCCATCCGGAATTTGATGAATTACAAACACATGAAATATATTAATTGGTTATACTGCCTGTTATTTCCGGTAAGTCTGATAGCACAGGACAACAGTTACCCGCAGGATTTTCTGGACAAATCTTTCCATCAGGAACGCCGCGAGGCGCTTCGTGAAATGTTACCCGATAACTCGGTAGCGGTATTATTTGCCAACGCGGTACGAAACCGGGCCAACGATGTGGAATATGTATACCATCAGGCTCCGGATTTTTATTACCTGACCGGTTACCGTGAACCCCATGCCGTGCTGCTGATTTTTTCTGATGAACAGAAAACTTCCGATGGAAAAACTTTTGACGAAGCCATATTTATTCAAAAAAGAAATCCAGCTGCCGAAATGTGGACCGGCAAACGCATGGGGGTGGATGGCGTAAAAAAGCAACTGGGCTTCGATATGGTGTTTAATGGTGAAGCGTTTAAAGAATTTCAGGTCAACTTTCCTAAGTTCGACAAAGTGTTTTTTCTGGATTTTAATAACGATGTACGGAATACAAAAGATGAAGCCGATTTGTATGATCTGATCGCTTCTTTTAAAGACAAGTCTGCTTACCCTCCCGATTACGACAGCAATAAACTACAGGCCTACGCCATGTTAAAAAACGTTGACCCTTCTGATACAGCCATGGTATCGCGAACAATTGCCTATGCCATACAGATATATCCAGCATTGAAGAACGATAAAAAAATTATGGGTTACCTCAACAGCGGCACACCCGAAGAACGACAGTTTACCTTCTCATCGCCCGATCCGGAAACCAATCTGGATGGGTTCAGCCTGAATTATATGATGGCCACCCTGCGGGAAGTGAAGTCGCCGGAAGAAATAGACCTGCTGCGAAAAGCAGTTAATATTTCCTGTGTAGGCCAGGTAGAAGTGATGAAAGCCATGCACCCTGGCATGTCTGAAACAGAAGTACAGGGTATCCATGAATTCGTTTTCAAAAAATATGGTGCTGAATACGAAGGGTATCCTTCTATTGTGGGTGCTGGTTCAAACGGGTGCGTATTGCATTACATTACCAACGACAAAATGCACCTGAACGATGACCTGGTGCTGATGGACCTGGGCGCTGAATACCGGGGCTACACGGCCGATGTAACCCGTACCATCCCGGCCAACGGAAAATTTACTCAGGAGCAAAAAGCCATTTATGACCTGGTGTACAAAGCCCAGGAAGAATCTTTCAAAATCTGTAAGCCGGGCAATCCCATTCGGATGACTACCGAAGTAAGCCGGAAGGTAATTAATGAAGGCCTGGCAAAACTGGGCATTATCAAAAACGTAAACGAAAAGCATACTTACTTTCCACATGGCGTTTCTCACCACATCGGACTGGACGTGCATGACCCGGGCAATTATGAAAACTTTGAACCGGATATGGTACTAACCGTGGAGCCGGGTATTTACATTCCACCCGGGAGCCCCTGCCACAAAAAATGGTGGGGCATCGCCGTACGGATTGAAGACGACATCCTGATTACGGAAAATGGCTATGAACTGCTTTCGGGCTTAGCACCCCGTACCACAGAAGACATCGAAAAAATGATGGAGCAGGAAAGCATTTTCAGTGATTATGCCTTGCCCGAATTCGGAGAAAAATAATCCTCCTCCTCTATTCCTCGTCCTGTGACGCACCATAGCCGTCAGGCTAATAATTTGATTAGGTTCATGGGCGTTGTTTTAATCAACTTTTTATTCTTTTTCTTATGCTCTTTTTGCGCGTGTTTCATCCACTTTATGAAAATTTGACGGAGCCATTTTTTGATATACCTCTTGCCCTTAATAACAGCCTGTAGCAGCCCTGCTAACTTTTTTTTAATATTTTATCGGACTGCCGAAGCAGTGGCTTTGAACTCACTAAGCTCAAACTTGTCTAATTGTTGTGCCGCGTACGATTCGCAAACCGATCGCGACTCATTATTGAGCGGTATCAGTATCAATTTTCCATACAACATACACTCAAGCGGAAAATACTCATTGGCTTTACCTGGTCTATGCGCGGGATAGACCTCCATGCCTTAAATATATTTTCTATTTGCCAGCGCATGCCATAAACTTCCCTTTGGGAGCAGGGGGTCGCAGGTTTGAATCCTGCCACCCCGACTTGATTATCAGGCACTTACGAGTTCATTTTTGTAGGTGCTTTTTTTTGGTATACACAAAATACTTATTTATCTTCAACTTAAATTCTCTTGATTTCTAATAACCATGTTTTTTGTAGTGGGAGGAGAAAGAACCTATCTATACAAATGACTGATTTTCAATCAAAATTTTGGTTATTTTGAAACAAAAACAGAAGAACTTATCAAAATAAAATACTCAACATATTTTTTTGCTAATTGACTTTCATTTGCTCTTAACATCAACATACTGAGCATTATTCAATATTGGGTTAAGGAATTTTTAATCACTTTCAGAAAATTAAATCCAAAAATCATAATCTTACCTTTTCCTACCTTTCTGTAACTAAAGCCACTCACTGCTGTTAATTAGAGTTAATTTCTAATAATCTTTGAAAAATATTTGTAATTCGTAATAAATATACTGAAAATTTTTTTTGTATTTTTCGCAAATTTATTAAATTTGTATGCGTTATACTTAAAATAAAATGAAAATAAAGTTAAAAAAATTAGCAGCTATGACCACAGGCATCTATTCTAAGACTTATTCCTCTGGAGAGATTTACTATTTACAGGCAAGAGATTTTGATGTTTTTGGTACACTGAAAGCGGATTTGGAGCCTAGTTTACTCGTGAAGGGCAATACCGAAAAACACTATCTTGATCCTGGAAACGTACTTATCGCAGCGAAAGGATTTGATCACTTTGCCGCTGTTTTTAAAGGAGAATATGCACCAGCAGTAGCCTCCTCCATTTTCATTGTATTGCGAAACATTGACCAGACTAAGGTATTACCAGACTTTTTGGCTTGGTATATTAATCATCCGCAAACACAGAAGTACTTGAACGGAAACGCAAAAGGAACTTCCCTTCCTTCCATCAATAAGAAAATCCTAAGCGAAATGGAAATAGATTTAACACCAATAGAAAAACAAAAAACTATTATGAAAGTGAGCCAACTGAAAATCAAAGAAAAACGGCTTAAAAATGAAATAGAAGCTTTGCAAGAAACTTTATTTAATCAACAATTAATAAACGCTTTAAACAAATAATAATGAGTGAAATAGTAAAAGAGAAGGACATCAATCGCATCGTATGGAAGGCGTGTGATACGTTTCGGGGTATTATTGATCCGAGCCAGTATAAAGATTATATCCTCACTATGCTTTTCCTTAAATACGTCAGCGATGTGAACAGGGAAAAGAGAAAAGAATACCTGGTAAAATATAGAGGTGATGAGGCCAGAACCGAACGGGCCATGAGCATGGAGCGTTTTGTATTACCCAATAACAGCTACTTTGATTACCTATATGAGCACCGCAATGAACCCAACATTGGTGAGTTGATAGACATCGCCCTGGCTGACCTCGAGGAAGCCAACCGGGAGAAACTGACCAGTGAAGACGGATCAGGTATTTTCCGCAATATCTCTTTCAACAGTAGCAACCTGGGAGATGCCAAAGATAAAAATACCCGCCTAAAAAATCTTTTGATTGATTTCAGTGAGTTGGACCTGGCTCCTTCTCATCTTGTGAAGAAAGACATCATCGGGGATGCGTACGAATACCTCATTGCCAACTTTGCCAGTGATGCCGGGAAAAAAGCAGGGGAGTTTTATACGCCTTCCGAAGTTTCTACAGTGATAGCCAAACTTACCAAAAGCGAACCGGGAGCGCGAATTTATGACCCTACCTGTGGTTCAGGATCACTGTTGATTAAAGCTGCCCGGGAAGTGGGCAGCGACAACTTCTCACTTTACGGACAAGAAGCCAACGGAAGTACCTGGGCCCTTGCGGTGATGAATATGTTTTTGCACGGTTATGACAATGCCTCGATCCGCTGGGGCGATACCATCCGGAATCCTAAACACAAAGAGGGAGATGCTTTAATGAAGTTTGATACGGTAGTGGCCAATCCGCCCTTTTCACTGGATAAATGGGGAGCCGAGGAAGCTGCTGATGACAGATACAACCGCTTTTGGCGGGGTATTCCTCCAAAAAGTAAAGGGGATTGGGCATTTATTTCTCATATGATTGAATCAGCCTATGAAGGCAAAGGAAAGGTAGGAGTAGTTGTACCACATGGTGTGCTTTTCAGGGGTAATAGTGAGGGAAGAATTCGCCAAAAAACCATTGAAGACAACATTTTGGAAGCTGTTATAGGTTTACCGGCCAACCTCTTTTTTGGCACGGGTATTCCAGCTGCCATCCTGATTTTCAATAAAGGTAAAGGTGATAACCGGGATGTTTTGTTCATTGATGCCAGCCAGCAGTACGAAAGTGGTAAAAACCAGAACAAACTGCGTGAAAGCGACATTGCCAAGATTGTTGATACTTACCAGAAGTTCCAGAGTGTAGCATTGCCGCAAGGAGTAGCCGAAGAGAAATACAGTTATGTAGCCACTTTTGAAGAAATTAAGGAAAATGAGTTCAATCTCAACATTCCACGGTATGTAGACACTTTTGAAGAAGACGCGGAAGTAGATATTGCTGCGGTGCAACAAGAAATTGTAAAGCTGGAAGGCGAACTAGCCGAAGTACAAACAGAGATGAATACTTATCTGAAGGAGTTGGGAATTCTGTAAAGTAACAGTCCTAAAATGAAAAAACCTGGCTTCATCATCGGCACATAAGTCCGAGAGAGGAAGTACCAGGGCTGCGGTGCAAAAATAGTATATTTTACGACAATAAGCAAAATTTAGTTGAAAATGACGATTCGTGGATGGGTTTCCGATGAAAGGTTTAGGCGGTATTTAAAACGTTGTGGGGGAGATGAGGCGCTGGCCTGGGCTTACTACGAGAGCAATGTAGCTATCTCCCAATCATGTTATACTTCCCTGGAGGCATTTGAAGTAGCGTTACGAAATAAAATCCACAACAAGTTAGGTCAGATATATGGTACTGATCAATGGTATGATGTATGGCTTCAAAGGACTGATTTGAAAGGATTTCATAAAAAAATTAAGGAAACCAAATTTAAGATCAGACAGAGGAAAGAGCCAATTACATCGGGTAAAATAATAGCAGAGTTTACTTTAGGCTTTTGGATACAAATGTTCAATTCAGATTACCAGTATATCTTATGGAAGCCTTTGCGCAATATCTTTCTGAACCTGCCCAAGCAGCAAAAGCAGCGACACGTAGTAAGTAGTAGCCTGAATAAGGCCAGGACCTTTAGAAACCGCATCTTTCATTATGAATCCATTGCCTGGAATTTCAAAGCCGTGCATGATAATCATCAAAATATCCTGGATATTCTTCACTGGTTGGAAAAGGATGCGGCTGTGTGGACGAATGGACGATGCAGTTTTGCACAGACACTAAAGGCAGAGGCGAACAAACTCAATAAATTAGGTATCAAAAATATTCATTTAGCATAAAGTACAATTCCCAGCGGATTGAGAAATAACATAGATAAACCATTGCATTATGAGCGAAAAAAAGCAGGATCATAAATTAAAGGTTGGGTTGGATGGAAATAACCCGGAAAACAGGAAAGGGGGGCAACTGGAGCTATTCAACCGTCAGGATCACGGATTAGGTGGATTGAAGGATGACACGGATGGCAATGCATCAGCAACAAAAAAAGCTGTGCTATCTGCGTCTGGGCGGCACTCCGCATCCGGGGGCATCTGTGATACAGACAAAAAAGATGGCTACAAACTTACTAAACTGGGGTGGATTCCGGAGGAGTGGGAAATAGTATCTTTTGAAGAAATTGCTAAAATAAATCCTCAAAGATCTAAGGTAAGTGGAGAAGTTTCTTTTATTCCAATGGAAGATGTTTCTGAAGGAGGGCAATGGGTTAATAAGGGGCGAACAATTGAGGTTATAAATGCAAAAGGATATACATATTTTGAGGATGGTGATATTTTGGTTGCCAAAATCACTCCCTGCTTTGAAAATGCAAAAGGTGCTCTTTTGAAAGGTTTGCTCGGTGGAAAAGGATTTGGATCTACAGAATTTCATGTTCTAAGAGCAAATGAGGTTATTGACACATTGTTCTTTTATTATCATACTAGGATTTGGGAATTTCTAGCTAGAGGCGAATCCAATATGACTGGTAGTGCTGGTCAAAAAAGAGTGCCAACTACTTTCTTAAAAACATATAAAATCCCAA
>JBGTIS010000033.1:0-7853 GCA_041745535.1 Cyclobacteriaceae bacterium
TTTTCGCATTGCCGCGCATATTTTTTCCAGTTCATTAATTTTACCAATGGCAGCCGCCTGGTTGTTTTGCAATGAATACGCGCACGCCAGATTAATATAAGCAGAAGCATAAGATTTATCGCTAACCAAAGCTTTATCAAATGAAGTTCGCGCTTCTGATAACAGGTAGTCGACCTTTTTCTGCCTTTCTGTATTATCTCCGATAGCCCTGACCACCCCTCTTTTTAAACGGGTATCCGCGTCAAGTTCAAATGGATAGGCAAAATATACTGCTTCAGGATCCATCAGTTGAATAGCCTGGGCCATTTTGGTTACCCCGGCCATGTTGTACACTTCACGACCGGGATATTTCGACAAAATATAGTCGAAACAAACGGCTGCCTCCTCATAGTTTTTTCTAAGGTAAAGCAGTTGACCAGCACGGAACGCGTATACGAGTGGTTTAAGCTCACGCGCTTTTTCCTCAGAGATGCGCAGGCGTTCCAGCCGGCTGGGATAACCATGTAACTGTTCGGGCAGGTTATAGCCCTGATAAATGGCATTGAGTACATGGGGCAACAACCGGAAGGTTTCGTAGCCAGCCAGAAAACCGTAAAACAAACCAAAATAATCGGCTTCCGCTTCCAGCATACTTTTTTCTGTTTTCGATATTACCGTTTTATCTTCCTGCGCCATACCAATCATATCCGCGAAGCTGTTGCCCCAGGAATGATTTTCGTAATAATGCGCCAGTTCATGCCCGAGTATGCAGGCCAAAGCGTTTAATGAGTCCCCGCCAAAGCGGGCGCACAGGTCATACAATTTTTCGTCCACCACTATTTTGGGCTGGGGGTGGGGCTGGAATTGCGCGATAATCTGCTGGCTGTTCTGTACGCTGTTCACTTCAACGGTAGGCATCTGGCGGATGTCTCCCCGCGCTGCCGCTATTTTCTGGCAAACCGATACAATTGCCTGGTATTTATAGTGAGCATGTGGAAGCGTTTGCGCCTGGCCTGTTACCCATTGTATGGATAAAATACAAAGGGCAAAAACAGTTGTACGATATTTTCCTGAAAAAGCGTTCATTACTTTTTAGCGTTATTCCTCTTTTAACTCCTGTATCCGATTGAAACCTCTTTCCACCGCATAGCTTTTGTCATTAATTACCAACGTATAGGCATCCGTTTTTGCCTGGTGTGTCAGCATTATTTCATCGGCTCGTGAAAGGGTGGCAGAATAGATTTGTAAGGTATCTTTAAACCGGTAATGAAACGGATATTGGGTATCGGTAATAATTTGTGCGGTAACTGAATCTGAAATAGTATTTTCCCCGGCATAACCCAAATTATCTGATCCTACAGCAGCTACCGGAATCTGAAAAGTTTGTACGGCCGTAATTTCTGTTTTCGGGCTGCCAAAAAAAGTATCCCGGTTGATCCAAACAATGCCTGCCACCAACATTAAAGAGATAGAAGCTGCCATGAACCAGACACCGGGTTTGCTCCATAGCTGCCTGGTTTTCCCTTTCAATTCATTCTGGTCAGCAGCTTTTGTGGTTGGCGGTGCAGCATGAACCACTTCCTGTTTCATATTGGCATGAAACTGCTTGAATTTATCTTTTAACTGGGCATTACCCCAGTTCTGCAAACTTTTGCGTACTGCCCGCTGGGCTTCTACTTCCTGCCTGAACGCAGGGTCCTGCTGCATGCGGCGCTCAAAATCAATCCGCTCCTGTGGGGCCAGGGTATGGTTCAGGTACTGGTCGATCCATTCGGTTTTATTATTTTCATTTGTCATGTTTATAGTGCTTGTAAAATAGTTTGTGCTTTTTGCCGGATTCGATCCATGCACTTGTTCTTCTTTGATTTGGCCGTATTGGCCTGACTGTACTGAAACCGTGTGGCGATGTCTTCCATGGATAGCTTTTCAAAATAAAATGCCAGTAACAGTTGCCGGCAGGTTTCGTCCAGTTGCGCCAATGCCTGCTGCAGCGCTCCCTCATAAGGCACTGCCTCTTTTTCATCGTCGTCAAAGCTGACTTCAATCGCTTCATAGTTATCGATGAACTGTTCGGCATGTCGCCGCTTGTACCGCAGCAGGTTCAGCCATTTTAACCGGCAAACGGAATAAATATAGGCTTTCAGAAAACGTATTTCCTCTCCAGCCCTGATCTTCTGAAATACTACCAGCAATCCTTCCTGGTACAAATCTTCCGCATCGGTGTCGTTACCCCGGTTATTCTTTACCAGGTGGGCAACCATCGGATAATATTGCCTGTATACATATTCCATAATCGCTTCGTCGTCCGATTTGATTCCTGCTATTAAATATTCATCGGTATAATTATTTTTGGTATTCATGGGTAAGTTGCCACTTTTAGAAAAGGTCACCAGTTGCTCATAAGGATACTAAAAAATAATAAAATAACCTATATGGAACTTCCCTATGTGCTATCTTTTTGCCGGAAAGTTGCTGTTCAGATCTGAACAACCACTGTAACGAAAACGATACACTCGTTGAGAACTTAAAAATATAAATAACTGATGTTCAATGTTTTAATATAAATCCTTCTCGAGGATTATAATTTGCTCTACTTGTTGAGAAAATATGAAATCCTAATCCTGCCATGATAAGAAACTATTTCATCACCGCTTTCCGGCATCTTCGAAAATCTGATTCTTTAAGTCAGGTAATTGTGAACGAAGCTTTTGTAAAAAGCAATAACTGGGAAACCGCCGAACAGGCTATTGGAAAGAATATTGAATTATGGGATCATACCCTTCCCATTGTGGGTGTGGTGCGTGATTTTCATACGCAATCGCTGCGAGAGCGTATTGAACCCACCATTATTGTGGATGATGCTCGAAACCTGGATATGGCTGCCATCAAACTGCGATCAGGGAATATACAGACAGGATTAAAGGAAATAGAGAAAACCTGGGCATCGTTTTTTCCTGAGTATGATTTTGATTACAGGTTTGCAGAGGAAGAAATCGCGGAGTTTTATGAAAGCGAACAGAAACTATCCGACATCATCGGAATGGCTTCGCTCGTGATTATTTTCATTGGCTGCCTGGGCATGTATGGGTTGGTAACTTTTATGGCCGAACAAAAAACCAAGGAAGTGGGCATCAGGAAAGTGCTGGGCGCTACCATCATGAATATTGTCAGCATCTTTTCCTGGGAATTTATCAAACTCGTTGTAATTGCATTTCTGATAGCCGCACCGGTGGCTTATTTCTTTATGGATCACTGGCTGCGAAGCTTCGCTTTCCAGATTCCGCTGGGGATTGATATTTTCCTGCTCGGCATTACCGTAACCCTGGTTATAGCTTTGTTAACGGTAAGTTATCAGACGTTCAAATCGGCGACGGTAAATCCGGTAGATTCTTTAAAGCGGGAATAACTGGTGAATATTACCAGGCAGGTAATCAGTCATATTGTACTTTTCAAATAATAGTGGGCAGATTTCAGATCATTCAATGAAAGATGAGTGCTGGAAGCAGGTCTGTGAAAAGTACAAAAACGGTCAGGGCGAAGGTGAAGCGAACCTGAGGCGAAAGAGAACCGAAAGAGAGGCGAAGGCAAAAAAGTAGCAAAATATAGAAATATTACCATTACAACCCAGCTGTAGTAATGAAAGTGACGTCGTTCACAAGCAAATATTGATGAAACCTGTTTTGCGTTTATTTAAGATCCAGGCTTCAATTTAAATGATTTAGAAAAACCAGTATACCATGATCAAGAATTATTTTAAAACAGCCCTTCGGCATTTGCTGAAAAATAAGGAAACCACCCTGATTAATGTTCTCGGACTGGCATTAGGTATTGCCTGCCTGCTGATTATTCTGGTTATGGTGCGCTTCGAATTAAGTTTCGATCGTTTTCATTCAAAAGCCAACCACATTTACCGAGTAGTACGGGTAAGCCAGATTGATGGGGAAACCGATTACAGTTCGGCCGTTGCCTATCCGGTTCCAGCGGCCTTAAAAACTTCGCTGGCTGCCATACAGCAGATCACGGCCCTGCAAGGTGAAGGTGCCAGTCAGTTCACGGTGTATGACGAACAAACCGGAGAAATTGCCCGGCAGTTTCGGGAAGACCAGGGCCTGGTATTTGCCGACTCCGCCTTTTTCAACATCTTTGATTTTAAAGGCGCTGATTTCCATTGGATAGCCGGCAACCCCGAGACAGCTTTAAAGGAACCCAATACCCTGGTTCTGACAGCAAGCGTCGCCCATAAATATTTTCCGGATGGTAATGCCCTGGGTAAAACCATTAAAATTAACAACCGCGCCAACTATACCATTACGGGAGTGGTCAGCGATTTCCCTCCGAATACGGATTTTCCCTTTCGCATCCTGGCTTCGTGCGAAACACTAAAAACTACCAATGAAAACCTGTTTTCTGACTGGATGTCTATTGGTCCGCACCAATCGTACCTGGTACTTCGCGATGGCACTGACCCCAGGGAAGTAGAGGAGCAGTTTTTGGCAGTACATGCTGCCCATGTGGAACCCGACCTGGCCGAAAACAGAATTTATAAGCTGCAACCGCTGCATGAGGTACATACCGATACCCGGTTCATTAACTTCAGGAACCGGACAGTGAGTTGGGAAACCATCGGGGCACTGCTGATTATTGGTTTGTTCCTGATTGTTACGGCTGTTATCAATTTTATCAACCTGACTACCGCTCAGGCGGTTATGCGTGCCAAAGAAGTGTGTGTGCGCAAGGTAATGGGCAGTGGCAGAATGCAGTTGATCAGTCAGTTTTTAGGCGAAACGTTTATTATTACTTCACTGGCAGGGCTGCTGGCTTTGGGGGCTGCCGAACTGGTAATGGTGTATCAGCAGGAACTGTTGCAGGTAACCCTGGAAAAAGCCCTGATCCTGGAACCCTTCGTAGTGTTTGCCCTGTTGTTGATTGTGGTAGTGGTGGCCCTGCTGGCGGGTGTGTATCCGGCGCTGGTACTGTCACGGTTTAATCCTGTGGCTACGATCAGGAACAATAATTTCGGATTGAAAAAAGGGGCCGGATTGCGATGGGGGCTGGTGACGCTTCAGTTCGTGATTGCGCAGGTATTTATTATCGGTACCATTGTGGTAATCAGGCAGATGGAATACTTCCGGCAGGCCGACCTGGGCTTTGACAAGGAAGCGATTATTACCCTTCGGTTACCCGAAAACGAAACGCGAACATTACAGACTTTGAAAAACCAATGGAGCGCCATTGCGCAGGTGGCTGACGTCAGCATGGCTTTTACGGTGCCCTCTGGCGAAAAGCGGTATGGAAACTGGCAGGACATCCGCAGAAAAGGAACGCCGGCAGAAGAAGGAGGAATTATCTTTGAACACCAGTCTATCGACGAACGGTACCTGGAACTGTACCAGATTCCGCTGCTGGCCGGCAGAAATTTTGTGCCCACCGATACCATGCAAAGCATCATTATCAACCGGAACCTGGCCGAACGGGTAGGCTTTGCTGAACCCGCCGATGCCATTGGCGAAACCATGCTGATCTTCGACCAGCCCTACGACGTGGTGGGGGTGAGCGAAAACTTTCATACCAGCTCGTTGAGAGAGGGGCTGGATTATGTGGCATTCACCATGAATCCGCGCAGGTACTACCATGCCAGTATAAAAATGAATGTAGGTACAAACCAAGGGAATACTGTGGGTAGTGTACAGGAAACCCTAAAGCAAATAGAAAAGGTATGGGCAGCTACCTTTCCCGAATATGTGTTCGATTACCGGTTTCTGGACGAAAGCATCGCTGCTTTTTACAAAGAGGAAGCCCGGCTTTCTAAGTTATTTAAAATGCTGGCGGGCATTACCATTTTTATAGGTTGCCTGGGTTTGTACGGATTGGTAGCTTTTATGGCCGTACGTCGAACCAAGGAGGTCGGTATCCGCAAAGTACTGGGCGCTTCGGTGTCGCATATTGTGGTATTGTTCTCCAAAGAATTTATCGCACTGGTGGTGATTGCCTTTTGCATAGCTGGTCCGATCGCTTATTACATGATGCAACAGTGGTTACATAATTTTGTATTTAGAATAGACCTGGGCGCGGAAGTATTTATTACAGCCATACTGGCTTCCCTGCTGATTGCCTTACTCACCGTGAGCTATCAGGCCATGAAAGCTGCTTTCGCTAATCCGGTAGATTCACTGAAGAATGAGTAAGCCTGTCGGAATGGAGATAAGTTGGATTATGGGACAAACAAGATTTTACCCAAAATCCAGTAAATCAGGATATCCGATTCTAACAATAAAGAGGAACCCCTAAAAAGAAAAATTAAAACGTAATACTGCTGAACAGCGAAACCCAATGATAAAGAACTATATATTAACAGGAATCAGGCATTTGCTGAAAAACAAAAGCACTGCCTTCATCAACATAACAGGCCTTGCTTTAGGAATTGCCTGTTTGCTCATTATCTCGACTGTGGTGCGCTATGAGTTGAGCTTTGACCAATTTCATACGGATGCGGATCGAATTTACCGGGTAGTGCGGGTTAGTCAGGTTGATGGAGAAACCGAATACAGGACGGGAGTTTCGTTTCCGGTGCCGGATGCATTGAAAACAGATTTAACCTCAGTAGAAGAGGTCGCCTCTATGCTTTATCAGGGTGGAGTACAGGCGGCAATATACGATGATGACCAATCAAAAGAGGTCCGTCAACTTTATGAGGAGGATGAAGGTGTGGTTTTTCTGGACCCTGCTTTTTTCAACATCTTTGATTTTAAAGGTACTGATTTTCACTGGATAGCAGGTAACAAGGAGACTGCCCTGCATGAACCTTTTACCCTAGTGCTGACAGAAAGTCTGGCCAATAAATATTTTCCACAGGAAGATGCGTTAGGAAAAATCATTAAAGTGGATAATCGATATGATATAAAAGTTACGGGAGTGGTAAGTGACTTTCCGGCAAATTCTGATTTTCCTTTTACCATGATGGTATCGTATGCTACCCTAAAAACGTTCCTTGGGGACGGGGCCTCCGACTGGAGTTCAGTATCTGATGTTAACCAATGTTTTGTACGCTTAAACAAAGGAGCCATACAGGCAGAAGTGGAAACACAGATCGCCAAGATCCATGCCGATAGAGGGGGAAAAGACCTTGCAAAATTCAGATCGTATAAGCTGGAACCATTATCAGAAGTACATACTGATGCACGGTTTGGAAATTTCAGAAACCGCACGGTTAGCAAAGAAACTATTTGGGCAATCGCCATCATCGGTTTTTTTCTCATTTTTACGGCAGGCATCAATTTCGTTAACCTAACCACCGCACATGCGGTTATCCGGTCTAAAGAAGTGGGTATCCGCAAAGTAATGGGTAGTGGCAGAATGCATCTGATCTCCCAGTTTCTGGGCGAAACTTTTATTATTACCTTATTGTCTGGCATGGTAGCCCTGGCATCGGCTGAACTGGTAATGATATTCGCCGGAAATATACTACAGGTACATTCAGAAAAAGCCTTAATAAAAGATCCATTTATTTTGCTTTTTCTGTTGGTTATTATCGTACTGATTACGGTGCTGGCAGGTATTTATCCGGCACTGGTGATGTCAGGTTTTAATCCGGTGGCGGCTATCAAAAATAAAATAAATAGCAAAGTTCAGCGAGGCGTGGGTTTACGCTGGGGATTGGTGACCTTACAGTTCGTGATTGCCCAGGTCTTTATTATTGGTACCATCGTCGTAATTCGCCAGATGAATTACTTCCGCAATGCCGATATGGGATTTGACCAGGAAGCCGTAGTTACGGTCCGATTGCCAGGTAATCGCCTCAATACTTTACAAACACTCAAAAACCAGTGGGAATCGGAGGGTAATATCAAGGCCATTAGTTTTGCATCCACCGTGCC